>DANZ01000125.1 GCA_002501695.1 Methanolobus sp. UBA474
GATTACATTTTCGATTACCTTAAATTCATGCATCCAAAAAGGCACAATATCCCCCTCTACGAACCTTTCGGACTTATAGGAATGGAGTTTACCCTGTTCGAGGTAGTGCATCCTCCTGCAAAGAAGCCTGTGGGCGTCATCATCAGGCATGCAGGAAAAAAAGTTGTCATCACCGGGGATTCCCAGAGGAACATTTCACAGAAAAGCATACAGCATATCATGGACCCGGATCTTCTGATAGCAGATGCGATAGTGCCTCCCACGGTCGGGGTCAAGAAACACATGAATACCGACGAGGCGCTGGACCTTGCACGGGAAATAAGGGCAAAGGAAGTTGTTTTCACACACCTCAGCCACTTCTTTAAACCGCATGATGAAGCGGCAGAGGAGTATCCTCTGGCCTATGACGGGATGACATTTGAGCTATAAGTAAAAGCAGGCAGAAGAGCCTGATTCGTCAGCCCTTCCCTTTTTTACGTTCCTTATCAGAGAAACGGCCTTCGACATCCTCCCTTATCCTGGCGAGACGCCTTCTTTCACGCCTTTGTCTGGAAAGCACAAGGAAGGCAGCCAGGCCAAGAACGCCGGCTGCGATCATCAGGCCCAGCGGAGCTGATCCTGAATAATACTTGATGCTTATTGCCCTTGGTATCGGGTCTGCCTGGGCATTGGTATTGTTTGAGAATCTCTGCAGCCTTTCGATGACACTGCCGGAGGCTGTCCCCGTATTTATCCACACCAGATTCTCCCTGCCGGAGAGATCATAATAAGTTTCATCGGGCGAGGGATTTGCCTTCCCTATAAGGGGATTACCCGTGGTATATCCTTCCGGAAGAACGAAACGCACAACAGATGGCGGTGTCGTGATATACAGGAAGTCCTGGCCCCTGGGCGTAGACATTGTGAATGCCACAAAACCGGTTATCGGCTCACTGAAAGTGATGTAAAAATGCTTCTGTCCGCGTGACACCTCTTCGGATGTGGTGTAGTTAATGTAAGCAGGCTCATCAGATGCTGAAAGCTCCGTAAAGGTCCCGGCAGATGCTTCCAGGCTGCCTGAATAATTACCTATTACCACGATATTGCTTACAGGGACATCATTGGAAGAACTCAGGTCCTCAAGAGGGATTATATCGATGACGGACTCATTCTCTATCATATAGACCGCTTTTGCATTCCCCTCGCGTGATAGATAGAAAGTAGCGACAGGTATGAAGCTTTCATCAGCGAAACTGTAATTGGTGAAGGCCTCAAATTCATAAGCGGATATATCTCCCGTGCTGGTCTGCTCATCAACGGGAACAAGCTCGTCGATACAGCCTCCTGTAAAGGAAACGAGCATAAGGATGCAAAATGCCATTGTGATCCTTTTTTTCATCACTACACAATCGGTGATGTATTTTATCAAGATATCGCTACGTTTCATGGAAATGGAGAATCCCGGATGTCACTATGGCTCAAATGATAAGCCTTTTCTTCATCATATTTATTGACACGACAAGCAGGACAGCACAGACAACTGTTATCCATGCAAGGTCGAACAGGAGCACAGGCTCAAGAGTCCCGTATCCTATGAGGCGGATGCCATTGACAATATGTGTCAGCGGCAGGAAGGCAATGGCAAAATACTGCACCAGAGGAGGCAGTGTGTTCAGGGGAAAGAACGTGCCGCTGAACAGGAACATCGGAGTGATGAACAGCAGCACAGGGTAGTTGATAGCCATGATATTAGGGGTCACGGCGGTAAAACACATGCCTATTGCCCCAAAGAGCAGGCCTCCCAGGAAAGCGAAGGGTATTATCAGCAGTGCATAGCTGATATCGATCAGCCCGAACAAGGCTATCACAGGGACCATCACAGCCGCGTTGATCATGCTCCGGGTGGCGCCCCATAGCAACTCGCCGGCTATCACATCTTCGATCGTCACGGGAGTTGCGATGATGGCATCGAAAGTCTTCTGGTAGTACATACGCACGTAGGAGCCGTAGCTGCATTCAAAGAACGATGCGTACATCACGGAAATAGCTATGAGGGCAGGAGCTATGAAATTCGCATATGGTACACCGTCGATATTCTCGATAAACCTGCCAAGCCCGAATCCAAGAGCCGCCAGGTAGAGCAGGGGCTCGATGAAAGGAGGAAGGAAGTTCAATTTGATATCCTTCATGAAAACATCCTTATTCCGCTGCCAGACCGTGTAGGACTTGGAGCTGACCGTAGGGATCCGGAAGTATTCGGAGATCCTCATTCCCTAAGCCTCCTGCCTGTGAGCTTGAGAAACACGTCCTCAAGGGTTGCCGGTCTTGCAGTCAGCTTTGATAGGGAGCACTCCATTGTGAGATACTCTGCTATCTGCTTTGGGTTGTCGGTGTAGATATGCACAAGGTCACCGATGACCTCATAACTGGCTTCCTTCCGCTGCAGGCATTCTATCAGCTCCGGATTGTTCTCAGCCTCGACAATGCCTGAACCCACATATTCTTCAATCACTTGAGACGGACTGCCTTCCACGAGGATCTTCCCATAATCCATGACGACAAGCCTGTCGCAAAGCTTTTCTACCTCATCTAGATAGTGCGAGGTCAGAACCACTGTAACTCCCTGCTTCTTAAGAGAGCGGAGCTTGTCCCATATCAGATGACGTGCCTGGGGGTCAAGACCTACTGTCGGCTCGTCAAGTATGAGCATTTTAGGGCGGTTTATAAGTGCGCGGGCAAGGATAAGCCGGCGTTTCATGCCCCCGGAGAGACTCTCTGTCATCGTGTCCCTCTTGTCCTCCAGATGAACGAACTCGAGCAGTTCAGTGGCCCGCCTTTCAGCTTCACTTCTGGGTATATCAAAGTATCTTGAGAATACAAGGAGATTCTCATACACCGTAAAATCCATGTCAAGATTATTCTCCTGGGGAACCACGCCTATATGGGATTTTATTTCCCTGGGATGCGACATGGCATCCATCCCGAATATCTCCAGGCTTCCGGATGTAAGAGGAGAGACGCACTGGATCATGCGCATGATAGTTGTCTTCCCGGCACCGTTTGGGCCCAGGAAACCAAACATCTCGCCTTCATCGATAGTAAAACTGACATCATTTACTGCGAGCAGGTCCTTGTATTTCTTCACAAGTCCCTTGGCGACTATAACCGGTACTATGAATTATCACCCTAATGGAAGTTGTGGGGAACGTTCTTAATCTTATCGATGTGCCCGGTCTGCAATAGCAGTGCAGGCAAACCTGTTTTGACCAGGTTTTGCTATTTTCTCTCATCCATTATTTTGAATGATACCGGCCTGATCCTTGGGACATATTTGCGGTTCCATGCGGACCTCATCGCGGATAGATACGGCCCATTATCTCATCCAGGATGGTGTGGTCGGCACCGAGAACGAACATGGCCTGATAAAGGCCTGCGACCCGTCCGTTGTAATTCTCCATATCTTCGATCTCGCCAGCATCGTATTTTTTCCGGACCATATAGACATTCTCTATAAAGCTGGTGCAGATCTCTTTTGTCTTCTCGTCCGGATTCTCGAACATCTCAATGCATGTTATTATATCCCTGTCAAATTCATCCCTGTCTCTCATCATGTATCCCCCGGCAACTTTGCCGCTGAGTTCCCATAAATGATAATGATCGCATCTTACAAGAGACTTACACTTCTTCCGGCAGGCATTGCGGACCCGGGATAGAAAATGCCTTTGCACAAACTACATTAATGCTGACTTCCACTAAGATAATTAAAAGCAGGAAAGTATAGTAAAGTTGCAGAAAAACCGGAGGCATCTTTTGAGCGATATATTGAAGGTCCTGGCCATATCTTTTTTGATCCTGGCAGCGATAACCGCTGCGGGCAACTATTATTACGGAGCCGGCGGGTGTATACAGGTTACAGGCGTGAGTGAAAATAACATGAGTAGTGATATTTTCATGTCTGAGACGCATGCTTATGATGACACTCTGGTCTTCAGGTATATCCCATATGATACTAATGTGACCGGTAATTATCACATTACTTACAGTATCAGGACAGACGGGAACACTCTGGCGTCACAGGATGGTAAACTGTATGAGAATGTATCATTTGACAGCCCGATAGCGGTCGGGATTACCAGGGAAAGTGGTTCCTTGTATGAGATCGAGATGCTCATTGAGGATATGCAGGGAAGAACTGTGCACAGAAGTATCACAAGGATAGGGCCGCAGGGGCAGTAAAGGTCCGATCGCTTTTTTCCGGGGCACCGGAGGGACTGTTCCCCGACGAACCTTAACAACAATTTTGTACTAGCAGGTATAAGATAATCACTATGAAAACAGAAAAGAATTTGCTTGACATCAGCGAGACCCTCAGGACCCACAAGTCCGATGCCTTTCTGATAGTAGGGAATTCGAACAACGCAGATATGTATTATTGCACTCATTTCCTTGCTTCCGATGCATACGCCTATGCACAGTCAAAAGATGCCGCAGAGGTCCTCCTGGTTTCCGACATGGAGCGCGGGAGAGCGGAATCGGAATCACGGGTCTCCAGAGTGCGCACCCTGCAGGACTATGACTACAGGGGTAAGATCAAGAGCAGGGGAGAATCTGCACTGGCTTATTGTGACTGCATAGCCCAGATGCTGCAGGAACTTGGAGCACGCAGGATAGCCGTTCCCAGGGATTTTCCATATCACATAGCACAGGTCCTCAAGGAGGAAGGGTTCTCCATCGAGGCTGTCAAGAGCCCCTTCCAGCAGATCCGCGCCAGGAAGAGCGAAGCAGAGGTACAGAAAATAAGGAAGGTACAGGATGCCTGCAACACCGCCATGAAAGCTGCGGTGGAAATGATACACAAGTCCGAGGTCATTAACGGTAACCTCATCTATCACGGATACGACCTTACGGCGGAGAAGCTGCGCATGGCGATCGATCTCACACTTCTTGAGCATGGCTGCGAGGCCGAGAGCACAATAGTGGCCTGCGGCAAAGGCTCTGCAAACCCTCACTGGGAAGGCTCGGGCATAATGAAGGCTGACGAACCCACGGTCATTGATATTTTCCCCCGCAGCAAGCATGACAGGTACTACGCGGACATGTCCCGCACAGTACTCAAAGGCAAAGCCTCGGAAAGGCTCACGGATATGTACGAAGCTGTCCTTGAGGCTCAGGAAGCAGCCATAGAGATGGTAAAACCGGGCGCTACATGCCTCGAGATACATAACAGGGTATGTGATGTGTTCGAAGAGAAGGGATACGCAACCTACAGAAGCGGATCCGCCGTAGGTTTCATTCATTCCACAGGCCACGGTGTCGGTCTTGAGATACACGAAGCCCCTCCCGTAGGGGACCGCGATATAGTACTTGAGGAAGGGAATGTCATCACTATCGAGCCGGGCCTTTACTATCCGGATGTGGGCGGCATCCGTCTGGAGGATCTGATCCTTGTTACAGCCGACGGGCATGAGAACCTGACCGAGATGGAAAAAAGGTTCATTGTATGATCCGTAAAAAGTTTAGTTGCTTATTTATTTGTGTATTTATTTAATGGTAGGAGATAATATATGAAAGAAGTACCCGGAATGACCGATGAAATTAAGGAGAAGTACTTTAAAGCCGGCAGGATACTCTCGCAGGTAAGAAGTGAGGCAAAGGACAGGATAAAGGTCGGTGCCAGCATGCTGGAAGTAGCGGACTTTGTCGAGAAGCGGACTATAGAACTGGGAGCGGACGGTTCGGCATTCCCATGCAATCTCTCACGCAACGACGAGGCCGCCCACGCAACTCCGTTGTCCGGTGATGAGACCGTTTTCGGGGAAGACGTGGTAAAACTGGACCTTGGCGTCCATGTTGATGGTTATATCGCAGACTCTGCCATAACAGTAGACCTCACAGGCAGATATGGCGACCTTGTAAAGGCATCAGAGGCTGCTCTCTATGCTGCCATCGATACTGTAAAGAACGGCGTTACCACTGCGCAGATCGGCGCCGTCATAGAAGATACCATCACTTCGTATGGTTTCAAGCCCATAGGTAATCTCACAGGGCATGGCCTGGCCCAGTACATCCCCCATGCTCATCCCAGTGTACCCAACCGCAGGATAGGAGGCGGTTCCTTACTGCGCACCGGGGATGCCATAGCTATCGAGCCCTTCGCAACCGACGGAGCAGGAAAGGTAGTTGACGGGAGTCTCACAGAGATCTTCCAGATCATACGCAATAAACCGGTAAGGCTGCCAGCTGCCAGGCAACTGCTAAAGGACCTTGAGCCATACAGGACCCTGCCATTTGCAAGAAGATGGCTTAAGGGAGATACACTTGATTATTCCCTGCTCCAGCTTGAGAAGGCAGGCATAATCCATTCATTCCCCGTGCTAAAGGAAGCAGCCGGCGGAATGGTCTCCCAGGCGGAACATACGCTCATCGTAACAGATGACGGATGCCATGTGACAACAAAGTGATAAGGGATAACACTACCTTGAGCCTGAAAAACGTATTCTTTATCCTTATCCTTTTTTCAACTATGACTATCATCCCTGCAGATGCTGCTTATTCCTGGGCCAACAACATCACTGTGAGCATGGAAGGCATGAACTGGGAATACGCTGAGCAATACTCAGGTAACAGGTCGGTCATTATGAAATCTGCCATCGATTCTGAGCTGGGTGATAATGACGGTTTCGTTGCTGCATGGGAACTCCTTAAGGCGGACACTCTCAGCAGGAAGAACCTGCTCACATCAGTCAGCCGGAAGATGGACGTAAGGATCAACGACTCATCTGCCCGCATCTCTCTTTGCGGAGTGGAATGCGGCATGGCCAAAGAGCTCCTCGGGCCCGTCTCCAAACAGGAAGATGTCAGCAATACCTACAGGGTCCGCTACGCTTTCACAGCACCTCTTGCCGGGCAGGACAGCAGGATATGGTTCCAGGGGGAGCCGGGGACCTATGTGGCCATCCACATGCCTGAAGGTGTTGACATCTTTTCTGTTGAAGGGATCGATAATGCCGCCATCTCCAGGCAAGGCACAGCTGCGGATGTGAAAGGAGAGTTTGGTCTTACAGGCGAGGCTGTGGTCGTATTCAGGGTGAATGGAAACTCATCAAAGCCTCAAAAGCAGGGATTGGAAACGGATCCTATATCCCCGCACATCCGGGAAGAACCTTTTTCACTGGATGAGGCATTCCCGGGTTCCACGGACAGACTGCTTGAGAGGCTCAAAAGAAGTTCAAAACTTTAATCTACATCTGTCCCGATCTCTAAGGTGTGGTCATGTATGCTCATTGAGAAAATAGAACTTAACAATGGAACAGCTATTGGTCTCAGCTACCAGCTGCAGAAAGCCCCTCTGATCGTGGTGAACGCGGAAAGAGGATTTGTGATGTGCGGTTATCTGGATATGCAAACTGCAGCAGCGCTTGGAGATGCGGCAGTCAGGGTAAAAGGTGTTAAAAACTTCGACGAGCTGCTGAAAGCGCCGGTAGTGGATGCAACCCCTTCAGCCTTCAGCCTCGGCGTCAAGACAGGGATGACCGGAAAGGAAGCCCTCGAACTGATGTTCTGACACCTTCCGATTGAAACACTTTAATATTACTTCCTGCTTCTATTGCGGTAATGCTGTATGCTTTTGAATTGTCAGGGGAGCACGATGAACTTCCCCGAAAGGAGATCCTGTCCTGCCTCAGGCTGGCAGGGTTTGGATTTAAGGAACATGCTCATCTGGACCAGTGTCTTGTAGTCGATATTGAAGGATATGTACCTGACATTGACATGAGGCTTACAGCGGTGGCAGAAAGGCTTGCTATGTCACACCACATAGTCAGGGTCGCAGGCATGTGTGATGTCATGACCGAGGACATCATATCGCTGGCGGAGGATTGTGATATTTCGGAGCATATCGTATCCGGCAGTACATATCTTGTGCGCTCAAAAAGGATCAAGCATTATGGGAACGAGGTCAAAAGAGAGGAAATAGAGAGCAGAATCGGAGGCACTATCTACCGTAAGGGATATCGTGCAAACCTGAGGTCCCCTGATGTGGAGTTCCGCCTGATCATTACTGACAGGGCTGTCTTTGGATCTGTCGTGGCATCTGTTGACAGGAGCACTTATGAACAGAGGGCTCCCCATAAAAAACCCTTCTTCTATCCTGGTGTCCTGATGCCCAGAGTTGCAAGAGCCCTTGTAAATATCAGTGAGGTGAAGCCCGGGGAGGTGCTCCTTGACCCCTTTAGCGGGACTGCAGGCATACTCGTTGAAGCAGGCATGCTTTCAGTTCATGTTATAGGGCTTGAGGTCCGGCAGATGATAGCACACGGGGCCAGAATGAACCTGGAGATGTTCGGTGCAAATCACTCTCTTCTGGTAGGTGATGCCTGCAGGGTTCCCCTGAAAGACTGCAGTGTGGATGCGATCGCAACCGATCCACCCTACGGCCGCTCGGCAGCTATCAAGGCCGAGTCGCTGCACCATCTGTACCTGGACTCATTCTCAGAGATGTACAGAGTACTGAAAAAAGGCAGGCTTGCAGTCGTGGTATCGGAGATACCTGTGCTGGAGTATGCTACAGGTGCCGGCTTTTCGGTTGTGGACGTATTCACACAGAGGGTTCACAGAAGCCTTACAAGGACTTTCACGGTCCTGCGCAAGGATCGATAGTGTTCATGTGCTCCTGTATAAGGAACCAGTAGGCTGAAAGCTTCTTGTCCAAAACCCTGTGGTCACTGAAGCGGGCGCTTATATGCCCGCGGAATACCGGACCATGATTGAGTTCTATAAGATGCACCATCTCATGGAACACTATATACTCTATCAGATCTTCGGGCAGGTATCGTAAATGCGTATTGAAGCTAAGGTTGCCTTTTGAGCTGCAGCTTCCCCATTTCGCCCTCATCTTCCTGAAACTGACAGCCTGCGGTGCAACCTTCAGCTCATTTGATATAGATGCTACCATTCTCCTGACAAGCATCCTGAGATCCTCTTCCGGCCTGCCGGAATCAAGCTGTATATTTCCCGCTTCTGCAAGCATCTCCTGCATCCATGAATGCCTGTTATATATCCATCTCCGGTGACGATGGATGATATGTTCGTGTTCCGGATAGCCTTTCGGGATTATCAGCTTCAATCGGCCTTTTTTAAATTCCAGCCGGGGGTTCTTTACCTCTCCCCGGATGACATCGTAGCAGATGACGGCATCTTTTATAGTTATCTGATGTTCCATGCATTGTAACCCTTAATCTTTTGGAACCAGGTGATCCATCACCTCTGCCATGACACGATGGCGTATCATGTACTCATGGAAATTCTCGTTAGCTTTGCGTATCGAGTAGCCATCCTCGCACCAGTCTATCGGTTGCGGGTAAACTATCTCCATAAGGGTAAGCCCGTATGCAGGCGCTGATTCCAGTCCTTCCTCATATATCTCAGGCTCAAGCATCTGCTGCAGCCATGCATCGTCCCTGGCACCGCTGCCTACCATGGTAAGAGCTGTCACTATCTTGCGTACCATATTCCAGAGGAAGCTGTTTGCCTGGATATCGATCTTCGTCAGCGTTCCGCTAACCCTCACATCGACTTTCTCTATGGTGCGTATCGTACTTTTCTCTCCTTCTTTGGTGCAGAAATTAGAAAAGTCGTGAGTGCCCACCAATATCCTGGAAGCCGACCTGATCCGTGAGATATCATACTGCTCACCACTCATGATATACCTGTATTTTCTTGAGATAGCAGCTCTTCGCGGATCGAAATCATCGGGTATTACAGCATGTGCCCATGCCCAGATAGCGCTTGGCAGTTTTGAGTTGATCACCCTGGGAATGGCAAGATGGACCTTATCTGTGTCAAAAGCGACGACCAACTCCCGTGCATGTACGCCGGCATCTGTCCTTCCTGCACTTGTGAAGTTAGATGATCTTGGATCCAGAATTATTTCCAGTTCCATGAGTGCCCTGAAGATTTCCCCTTCAATAGTTGCAACATTCGGTTGTATCTGTGACCCGTGAAAACCCGTGCCAACGTATGCGATCTTAAGTGCTACTCTCATGACAGTTCACAGGAATTCATATACCCTTTTTTCTATAATATAGTTCTCTCACGAAAAGAAGAGCGATTATGAAAATGCAGCCGAACAGGAACCAGATGCTTACGTGAGACAGAAGGTCATAAGGTATAAGGCCGGAAGCAGGATCGGATGCAACGGACAGGTTGTCTGTCACAAGCCGGGAGCCGTCCATGGCCGGTGCACCGGTCAGGGAATCGGCATCAAGGCTCTCGGGCGCAGAGGAAGGTCCAGGTCCGGATACAATATCTTCCGGCACATTACCATCAAATGTGGAATTATCTGAAATTCCATATTCCGAGCTTTTGATCGCATCGTCAGCCACTGCATCCATGGGCTCTGAACCTGCAGGATCCCCATCCTGGACACCTAAGCCCATAACTTCATCTTCCGCTGCGATTGTCCCGTTGTTCACAGCAGGCTCATAAGGGGTTTCCTGTAAAGCGTCCTCATGAACATCCATCCCGGGGACATATTCGGTGTTACGGTAAGCCGTATCCGCAGCTATGCCCATGGGGGCTGCCCCTATCCCGAACCCTCTGCTCCTGGCAAGAGCCTCCAGGCCGGTGGCTGCAAATACAGCACCTGCAACGAGTCCAAGATACTTTTTCAGCATGCTGAGTACTGTGGACTTATCTTTCTGAATGCTCCCGGGGGCCACGACTATGAACTTCTGGACAGGCTCGTATATCTTGATCTCCCTGCCTTTCTTGCTCCATTTGGTCTGCTTGACCTTGATAAGATCGACTTCAACAAGCGCATCGAGATTATATTTGATAGTAGTGAGAGGCATTGCGAGCTTTTCAGCCACATCCGTTGCGGACATGGGTTTGTCGGTGAGGATCTCCAGTACCTTCATAGCTTTGTCATTGGAAAGGATCTGGGTGATCTTTTTTGAACCCTCATTAAGAGGCAAGATCAGAACTTTCTCTGAACTTGATATCTCTTCGTTTTCTTGCATATGGATAGTATATAAGTAGGTAATTATATCGTTTCCTTAAACTTCAAACCGGTTCGAAGTATTCTTCAGAATAACTCGTAAAGTTAAAGAATGAAGAGGACAATATGGGGTAAATTTCGGGGCTATATTTATGATTACTAAAGAACGGATCATGGAAATCATCGGGAATTACAACCTTGACGATCTCAGCATTGCAACGGTGTGTTCCCATTCGAGCCTTCAGATCTTTGACGGGGCAAGGAAGGAAGGTTTCAGGACCATAGGAATATGTGTAAAAAAGCCTCCCAGATTCTATGACGCATTCCCCAAAGCAAAACCTGATGAGTTCATCATAGTTGACAGCTATAAAGATATTCCAGGCATAGTCGGCCAGCTTGTCGCAAAGAATGCTATTGTTATCCCCCATGGATCGTTTGTCGAGTACCTGGGACACGAGAAGTTCGTTGATCTGGCCGTGCCTTCTTTTGGTAACAGGGCTGTGCTGGAGTGGGAGTCTGACAGGGAAAAGGAAAGAGTATGGCTTGAGAGTGCCGGCATCCATATGCCAAAAAAAGTGGATCCAAGGGATATCGACGGCCCGGTCATGGTCAAGTACCATGGAGCAAAAGGCGGCAAGGGTTTTTTCATAGCCAAGAATTATGAGGAATTCAAAGAGCATATCAAACCTGATGAAAAGTACACGATCCAGGAATTCATAACAGGTACCAGGTATTATTTCCATTACTTCTATTCCCCACTGCGTCAGGAAGGCTACCGATTGAGTGAAGGCATACTTGAGATGCTGAGCATGGACCGTAGGGTCGAGTCCAATGCCGATGAGATATTCAGGCTTGGCTCTCCGCGCGAACTGGAAGAGGCAGGCATACATCCTACGTATGTTGTCACGGGCAATGTCCCTCTCGTTGCAAGAGAGTCCCTGTTGCCGCTGATCTTTGAACTTGGGGAAAAGGTCGTGGAAGAGTCCCTGAGCCTGTTTGGCGGTATGATCGGTCCTTTCTGCCTTGAGACCGTGGTCACTGACAATCTCGAGATCAAGGTATTCGAGATCTCTGCAAGGATAGTGGCAGGTACGAACCTGTATCTGACGGGTTCCCCCTACTCCGATCTCATCGAGCCTGGCCTCTCTACGGGCAGAAGGATAGCTCAGGAGATAAAGTACGCAAAATCTGTGAACCAACTGGACAAGATTTTATCATAAGGAAGCTAACATATCCAAAGGTTCACCTGCTGAATGGTGAATCTATGGATGTGATAGATTTTGACGTCATCTGAGGATTATTATGATGTTGTGATCGTAGGCGCGGGACCGGCAGGTCTCTTTGCGGCGCATGAACTTGCATCTTCGAGCCTTACTACGCTGGTCATCGATGCCGGCAGGGATATAAGCGAGAGGAACTGCCCTCTGAGCGATGTTGTCAGCTGCAAGCACTGTCAGCCGTGTTCCATATTAAGCGGGGTTGGCGGCTCCGGTGCTTATTCTGACGGAACCCTCAATCTGCATCCGGATATAGGAGGCACTCTTTCTGAGTTTACGGGAGATCAGGAATCTGCCTGGCGCCTGGTGGACCATGTGGACAGGATATTCCTCAGGTATGGCGCACCGAACAATATATCATCCCCTCCCCCCGGAGACCTCGAAGCCCTTAAAAGGAAAGCTGCATCTGCAGGTGCAAAATTCATTGACATACGGCAGCGTCACATAGGCTCTGATCATTCAGTCGCCCTTATATCTGAGTTCAAGAAGGACCTTGAGTCAAATGGGATAATATTTCTCCTTAACACCGAGGTAACTGATATTATCATAGACGAGGGCAAATGCCAGGGCGTCCTGCTTGAGAGCGGCAGGCGGCTGAATTCCGGATACACACTGCTTGCACCGGGCAGGGTGGGGTGTGACTGGGTAAATGAACTTGTGAACAGATATTCCATTACTTATTCTTTCAGCGGGGTCGATCTGGGGGTGCGGATCGAGGTCCCATCAATTATAATGGACCCTGTGACCAGGATAAACCATGACCCCAAGTTCCATATTCATACAAGGCGCTATGACGATTTCATCAGGACATTCTGTACTAATGAGCATGGCTTTGTTGTAAAAGAGGAATACGAAGGGTTTGTTGCGACAAATGGTCACTCCATGCATTCTAAAGAGTCGGAAAATACCAATTTCGCGTTCCTCGTGCACGTGGAACTGACAGAGCCCATGGAAAACACGATCAAGTATGCAAGGTCCGTAGCAAAGCTGGCAACTACCATCGGAGGAGGAAAACCTCTC
Organism: Methanolobus sp. UBA474; assembly: GCA_002501695.1. Taxonomy (GTDB): domain Archaea; phylum Halobacteriota; class Methanosarcinia; order Methanosarcinales; family Methanosarcinaceae; genus Methanolobus. The sequence goes on from DANZ01000125.1 coordinate 13,273, forward strand.
CTTCAGCGAATGGGAGACCTGCGCAGAGGCAGGCGCTCCACCGAACAGCGCATAAGGAGGAACACGGTGGTCAATACGTTAAAGGATGTGACCCCGGGAGATATTTCCATGGCCCTTCCCCACAGGATCGTCATGGATATAATAGAAGGGCTGGAAGTCCTGAACGAGATCATCCCGGGAGTGGATGCAGACTCGACCCTCCTATATGCGCCGGAGGTCAAGTTCTATTCGATAAAACTTCAGGTGGACACCCACATGCAGACAAGTGTAAGGAACCTTTTCGCAGCTGGCGACGGTGCAGGTCTTTCCAGGGACCTGATCAACTCCGCAGCTACAGGGGTGCTTGCGGCAAGGGGTATAATGTCCCTGGATACCGTAAAAAGGAATGATTAAAAGAGGAGGCCTGCATCGGTTGGGTGGTTGTGTGAAAGTTGGTGTGGTATGTCTGATCAGAAACGCTCAAACATAGAGGGGATGATTGGATGCAGGTCTCCTCTGCCCGTAAGTATTCATTGCTGTATATAAATATTGCTAATTGAGATTCTGGCACTTCTTCTTCCTCATCATCCTTTTTCGTTCCTGTAGATTGCTTTCCAATATGATTGGATAGTCTGTAAAATGTATATATTCCTGAATCTCTTTTTTCATTAAAAAAGAAAAATTATTATAGAAGATATGGCTCCTTTGCTATCCATGGATCAACATTCAGCAGGTTTCAATGCAGGAGTGTCAAAAAAACAGTATATCCTTGGCGGGGACGGTGCCCAAGAAGGCGCCATGCTGTATCTGGGGAGGTACCTTGCGCGCGACAGGTCAGCCGGTTCCCACGTAAAGCTGGATGTCCGCAGGCCCCACGCCATACTGGTCAGCGGAAAAAGAGGATATGGCAAGTCATATACTATGTCGGTCATCATTGAGGAACTGCTGATGCTGCCCGCGGACACAAGGAAGAATATAGCTTCCGTTGTTATTGATACAATGGGAATATTCTGGACCTTTTCAAAGGGCAATGATGTTCAACTTAAGTCCCTTCAGGACTGGGGCCTTGAGCCGGCAGGGTTTCATACTGATATATTTGTTCCGGAAAGCAGCAGGAAGAACTATGAGCAAAGGAACATAGCTGTAAAGCCTATTGCTATTCCCCTCTCCGGGATGGATGGCTATGAATGGTGCCGGTTGTTTGGCATTGATACAATATCCTCCACAGGAGTCCTTATCGTTAGGGTCCTGGAGGTCCTGAGAAAAAGATCCGCATTCTTTTCATTTGAGGACATCATGGACGCACTGATGGAGGATGAGCGCTCCGATATGGTTCCCAGGAGCGCGGCGATCAATTATTTTAGCACAGCCATGTCATGGGGGGTCTTCGCAGCAGAGGGATGGGAAACCTCCGATCTTGTAAAAGGAGGGGCCCTTGCGATCATTGATGTAAGCACTGTCAAAGATCATGCTGTAAGGGCCGCAATTGTCAGTTTTATTGCAAAGGATATTTACCATAAAAGGCTGGAAGCCAGACGTTCCTATGAAAGGATGCTCATGGGTGACAGCACTGCGGAGAAGGGAATTCCTCTGGTATGGATGTTCATCGATGAGGCCCAGCAATTCGTACCCCGGGAAGGATGCACACTTGCTTCGGATATCCTCATTAACGAATGGCTCCGGCAGGGCCGCCAGCCGGGTCTGTCCCTGGTCATGGCAACGCAGCGCCCGTCATCCCTTCATCCGGATGTGATGTCCCAGTCTGATATCGTTATATGCCACAGGCTCACATCCCAGGAAGATATCACTGCTCTTGAGTCGGCCAGGCCAACCTATATGAGAGAGGATTTCGGAGAATCTCTGCGTAAAATGGGTAACGAGAGAGGGACGGCTCTTGTAGTGGATGACACCACGGAGACAGCTCACATCATAAGGATGAGGCCCCGCTTAAGCTGGCACGGCGGCAGCGAGCAGCTTGTAGATGGGGTGGATCCCCTAGATAACATCGGTTGAAATGTATCTATGGTGCACAATCAATTTCATTATCCGTTTGCACAAGAACTGAAATAATAGGAAGTAAATCCATTTGATATGACCAATGATGTATCGCGGCTCAAAAGAACCCGTTATCCTATGCCTGATCCTGTCCGGGAGGCACTGATGGAGAATAATCTTATGAAGGCTTATCTTTCTCGTCCGCCATATCAACAGAATGACTATATAGGCTGGATAGATCGCACCAGGCAGGATGCTACTAAACAAAAACGTCTGGCTCAGATGGTCGATGAATTAAAACGAGGGGACATATATATGAAAATGGCTTACCGGCCAAAGGTTACGAAAGAGAAGGATAATACAGAGGCTATCACTTCAAACGGCGGGCCTGTAAAAAAGGATATTTCAGTAAGGACAGTGAATGACTACCTTGAAGCCCTTCCTGAAAAGAAAAAAGAAGGCCTTGAGGAGCTGCGAAGAATGATAAAGGTTACTGCACCGGATGCTATCGAAAAGATAAGTTATCATATACCTACGTTCTACTACCACGGACCTCTTGTGGCGTTCTCGGTGCCAAAGAGCCAGAATCACTATAGCTTTCATCTTATGAGCCCTTCTCTGATGGCTTCATACAAGGGTGAACTCAGTTCCTATGACACAACCACAGCAACGATCCGTTTTTCCATTGACAAACCACTTCCTCACACTTGTGGAGAAGCTTGTCAGAGAAGGGATAGAAGAGAACGAGTCCCTGTTAAACTCCATTATATGACACTATGAATGTCAATCTCATAGCCACCTTCTCAAAAGATCCTCAGTTATCTGTTACCCTGTACAAAAGGAAAAGAAAGAGCTGAGCTTTGAACTAGATAGTATGTTCCATGTTACGCTGAAATGATCAGAGCATCTTTTAACAGTTCAGCTCCAGTAATGGGTGCTTACCATTTTTCATTCGGAGTTACCATAACATTTTGCAAAAGTATTTTTCCACCATTACTATTTAGTATGATAGTATGTATTATATGCTCTCAACGTTGACTATGGTAATCATAAATTTCAACCCGGTGTTAAAATGAAAGGAAGAGTCTGGAAATTCGGAGATGATGTTGATACGGATGCTGTTATTCCCGGCAGGTACCTTATCCTCAACACGCCAAAAGAGCTTGCAGCACATGCCTTTGAAGGTGTGAGGCCAGAATTTGCGAAGCAGGTAAAAGAAGGCGATATTATCGTCGCAGGAAATAACTTTGGATGCGGCTCCTCAAGGGAACATGCACCTATAGCTCTGAAGGGTACTAAGGTCTCCTGCGTGATAGCCAAATCCTTTGCACGCATCTTCTTCAGGAACTCCATTAATATCGGCGTAGCACTTCTCGAATGTCCTGACACTGACAGGATATCCGACGGTGATGAGCTGGATGTGGAATTCTCAACAGGTGTTATCACAAATATTACCAGGAACGAGAAATACCAGGCAACCCCCCTTCCGGACTTCGTAAGGGGCATCATGGATGCCGGCGGCCTGATAGAATATACGAGAAGAATAGTCTGATCTTAATCATAAATATCACAGGAGAATAACATGACACACTATAAGATACCGGTAATACCTGGTGATGGCATCGGGCCAGAGATCATTGCAGAAGGCTGTAAAGTTATTGATGCGGCAGGCGAAAGGTTTGGATTTGATGTTGAATGGGTAGAATATCCCCACGGTGCTGACCACTACCTGAAAACAGGTGAGCTTATCTCTGAGGATACGCTTGCAGAACTTAACAAGCACCCGGTGATCTACCTGGGTTCCATAGGTGACCCGAGGGTCGCACCCGGTATCCTCGAGAAAGGCATATTGCTCGCTGCACGGTTCTATTTCGATGAGTATGTGAACCTGCGCCCTATCAAGCTGCTTGAGGGAGTCTGGACACCTATCAAGGACAAGACCACAAAGGACATCGACTTTGTTGTTGTCAGGGAGAATACCGAGGATTTCTATATAGGCATAGGCGGGAAAGCCAGCAGGGGGACCAGCAAGAACCTGCTGGAAGTGTCCAGGAACCTTTACTCTGCCAAATTCGGCCTTGATATCGAGACCGACAGTGAGGAAATAGCCTATCAGATAGGCATGATCTCCAAAGAGGGCACCCAAAGGGTCATGGAGTATGCTTTTGACCTCTCTGAAAAGAGGAAAAAGCATGTATCATCTGTTGACAAGGCAAACGTGCTCTCGGATATCTATGGCTTCTGGAGAAAGGAGTTTGAGGCAGTTTCAGCAAAGCACCCCGGAGTGACAACAGATTTCAATTATGTGGATGCCATGACCATGTGGTTCGTGAAGAACCCTGAATGGTTTGACGTTGTAGTAACACCTAACATGTTCGGTGACATTATCACGGACCTTGGCGCAATGGTCCAGGGTGGTCTCGGACTGGCACCGGGAGGTAACATCAACCCCAACGGTACCAGCATGTTCGAGCCCATCCACGGTTCCGCACCCAAGTACAAAGGACAGAACAAGGTCAACCCAATAGCCACTATATGGGCAGGCGCCATGATGATGGAGCAGCTCGGCGAAAAGGAAGCTGCGGATGCTATCGTCTCTGCCATTGAGACAAACATCATTGAAGGAAAGGTCAGGACCTACGATATGGACGGCACTTCCAAAACATCTGATGTCGGCAGCGATATCGCAAGAATTGTTCTGGGTAAGTAACCATTTCTTTTGCATCCTCCGGGATGCATACCTTTTTTGTTTTTCGGATACTTTTGTTCAATGCACGTCCTGCTGCCAGTTCCATATCCAAACCTCATCATAATTATAAGCATTATATATTAATGTATGGATATTTTTATATATTTGAACACCAACTCTAAGTTGCAGATAGAATGATTATGTCAGCTGACGGGTAAACCTGATGTCAGGTCTGCCCCGTGACAATAAATTCGCGATATTCCATTAATTTGCTTATTGAGGTGTACGTAATGGTAAGATCAATTGAAGACCTTGAAAAGGACCTGGATACTATGAACGAGATGTTCCGCAAGTATGTGAAGATCTCTCAGCACTACCAGAAGCAGGTCGATAGTGCGGATATACCCGAAGAGCAGCGCAAGGCACTGCTGGAAAAGCTCTCACAGGAAAACGAAAAGGTCCAGAAGGCAAAATTACAGATAGATACCTTCGAGAGAACACTCCAGACACTGAAAGATTCCAGAGAGAAACTAAAAGAAGTGATCCACAAGACAGAAAGACCGGAATGTGAAAAGCCGGAGTATCTTGTGGCCTATAACTGAAATGCCATTCTCACTTAAGTGTGATCTACCCTGATACGGGTTCCGAGATGGACCCCTCTCAGGGGTTCGGTCCTGATGCTCTCCTGAATGATCACCTGCAACACATCCTGGGCGCTGGTCCCGTCCATGACTATGGTTTCGATATTGCATCGCTCGATTATCTTTGCTGCAAGCGGATCGACAGGTGACTTGGACCCGGCTTTCATTTCAATGGTCATGACGATCCTGACAAGTTCCTTTGGCGACATAGTGTCATATTTCGTTGCATCAGGATACTGCTTCGGGTCTGCAGTATATACTCCGTCCACTGCTGTCGCGATCACGAACAGGTCTGCACGGAGGTATTCTGCCAGTATGGCTGCAACGGCATCTGTTGTCTGCCCGGGTATGACCCCTCCCATAACGATTATCTTCCCTGAAGGCAATGCCTCCCTGGCTTCCACATAGTCATGCGGCGGCTGTGGGTATGCTGCATCTCCCAATGCCGATATGAGCAGTTTTGCATTCAAACGGGTTATGTCGATACCTATGTAATCACATTCAACATCATTACAACCGGTGCTGCGTGCCACATTGATGTAATCACGTGCAGCAGTGCCGCCTCCTGTTACAACGACAACTGTGTTTTCCTTTGAAAGCTCTTTAAGTGCAGCAGCATAAGCCAGAAAACTTTCCGACTTCAGATCCTTTGCTAGAATGGATCCGCCAACAGATAATACGACCATCATGATAATCTCTAGTCGTTAACGCTTTCTTTGGCTTAAAAGTATCGCCACCACTCCAAGGGCAGCAAGAGCAGTCATAGATGAAAAACCAGGAATAAGAGTAGTAAGGGATAAGGGCGAGCGGTTCTTCCCCAGGGTCTCACTATGAAGTATGCCGCCATTGTAAAGTCCGTATACCTTTACATCCTCTCCTGCCTTAAGGTCAGTTGACCCGTAATAGAACACCTTGATGGATTCCCCTGACTCCGTTTCAGCAACTGTCGCCGTATAGCGTCCCAATGACAACTCGATGCCGGTAAGGTTCCCTGTGACGGTGACATACTTGCCGTTATAGAATGCAGGATTACCGATGATATCGCTTACGTTGACACTCCCCATGTCCTGTGCCGGATAATGCAGCACGTAACCTGGATACATTATATCGTCCCCGAGAGGGTTATGCCTGAATTCCCCGGTGAGCATCACCTGATCTCCCATTTCGAAGCCCTGAAAAAGTTCGGCCCTTGTAACATCTGTCTTCAATATCATGTCACCATCTGAAATGGTCACCGAGTATTTACTGATATCAGAAAGGTTGCCTATCACACTGATCTTGCGATAGGCTGTGGTACTGTCGTATGCGGAGGGCTGTTCGATGAGCTTTGAGACAGGTACCACCTCAAGCTCGAACATTGAGGCGCTTGCGAAAGCGGCAGTACATATGACCAGCAACAACGCGAGGATCATAACTTTCACTGCACTGCCGTTTTTCAATATATCACCTTACAGTTTTCCCATCTTATGCAGGAGTTCGGCATTGAGCACACTTGCACCGGCAGCTCCGCGGACGGTATTGTGTCCCATTGCCATATAGCGGATGCCTTCCCTTATCCTGCCTACTGTGATGCTCATACCCTTGCCCATATTCCTGTCAAGGCGTGGCTGCGGCCGGTCCTGTTCATCCCTTACGATGAGCACCTGGTCAGGCTCTGTCGGGAGGTCTCCCAGGTTTGGCCTGAAGTCAAGGAATGCCTGCCTGACCTGCTCCGGAGTTGGGTTTTCAGTCATCTTCGCCCAGATGGCTTCGGTGTGGCCGTCCATCACAGGGACCCTGTTGCAGGATGCGCTGATCCTTATGTCAGCAGGAATAACTTCAGATCCGTTAAACTCACCCAGAAGCTTCAGGGGCTCGGTTTCCATCTTCTCTTCCTCGCCGCCGATGTAAGGGATCACATTGTCCAGTATCGCCATGGATGCAACACCGTCATAACCTGCACCTGACACAGCCTGCATGGTAGCTACCTGGACAGACTCGAGCCCAAACTGCATAAGCGGCTTGAGGGTCGGTACCATAATGATGGTCGAACAGTTGGGATTTGTCACGATGTAACCGTCCCATCCGCGTGTGTCCTGCTGTACGTCTATCAACCCGAGATGGTCTGCATTCACTTCCGGAACCACCAGGGGGATATCTTTTTCCATCCTGTAAGCAGATGCATTGCTTGCTACGGCAAATCCTTCTTTTGCAAACTCAGCTTCAACTGTTTTGGCAAAGCCTGAAGGCAGTGCTGAGAATACAACATCTGCATCCACTTTTCTTGGATCCACAGGCACGATCTCCATGTCTGTGACGCAGTCCGGCATCTTGCTTTCAAGTCTCCAGTTGGCTGTCTTACCATATTTCTTGCCTGCACTTTTCTCTGATGCTGCAAGAGATGTGATCTCGAACCAGGGGTGATCCTCCAATGCCTGTACAAATCTCTGTCCTACCGCACCGGTAGCGCCCAGGATACCTGCTCTAATTGCTTCTGGCATAACCTTTCCTCGGGAAATAATAAAAAGTGAAAAATAGGGAATTCCGGAATAAACAGTATGCTTATTCCATCTTTATTGCATTTGTCGGGCACACATCGACACATGCACCGCAATCCAGACATTCATCTGCATTGACGACTGCAATATTGTCACCATTCAGTATAATTGCCTCTGCAGGGCATTCATCAATACATGTTCCGCAACCTACACACTCATCGACAATAATTATTGCTACCATTTTACTTTTCTCCTTAAATTGTTCGACTTGTACTTGTATATTGATATATACGTTTATTAGTAGAAATCTACACTCTATCATAACAGAAATGAAATAAAAAGTTATCGTTGTCCATCTTAAGCAGCATGCATTCGAATAATTATATAGGTTGGATTTTAATTATCCATGGATCATTTGTCTTAAGATCCTGCCTATGTAAGCCAGATTTATCCTGCATTATGCCAAAAATATAATAGACTTATTAAGCAAAATTGATATAGTTGTACAAAATCATGCCACTATGAAAAGATCGGTACCGGCACTACCAAGACCCGACAATATAAAACGCGACGATGCAGCCGTCTCCCCGGTCATCGGTGCCATATTGCTAATACTCCTGACTGTCCTGCTTGCAGGTATAACTGCTTCTTCTGTTTATGGGAAAGACTATGCGTCCTCAATAGGATCTGCACCTATGGCAGTGATAGAGATAGAGAGTGTAACAGGCGGAGTGCCGAATAAAGTTCAGTATGAGGAGAATTATATAGTGCTTATGCACAAAGGCGGTGACCCTTTGCAAACGGAACTCACAAGAATAATCGTTACGGGTGAAGGAAGCAGTCATACAGGTATAGTTGGATACGGAGGTAAGATACAATACGGAGACCTGTTTATCATTTATGATGACCTTACACATAAAGATAAAAAAACACATTTTGCTTCAAATAATGTGGATACCTCAGATGGTGTGTGGTCCTCAGGAGAATTATTGATCATAAATGGAGATGATAGTCCTGTTGATGGTGTTCCCTCTTCAGTGCACGTTACTGTTAAGGGTATGACAAATACCTCCAACAATTACGGACTCAAGCAGAATAGCATTATCACTGTAAAGGTGTTCGACCAAAACACGAACCGTATAATCGCCCAGATAAAACACAAGGTCACTCCTGCAGAATGATCATATTATCAAAACCGTTTAAGTAATGTGAGGGCATAGGGTAGTGCAATGAGTGAGAAACGCGGTTATATGAGATACTTCCCCAAGGGCGCCTGCTACCCTAATCAGCAGGAGGCGATGGACAAGATACACACTGCACTGATGAACAATGAGATCATCCTGTTCGAGGGAGCCTGTGGCACAGGCAAGACCCTGAGTGCTCTTGCACCCTCCCTGCATGTGGGAAAACAGCTCCAGAAAACCGTCATAATTGCAACCAATGTCCACCAGCAGATGGTGCAGTTCATCAACGAGGCCCGTGAGATAAAACAGTCCAATGATGTCAAGGTCGCTGTGGTCAAGGGCAAGACCACCATGTGCCCAAACGGCGTGGACTATGAGGAATGTGCAGTAAAGAGGGACAACACCTTTGAAATGCTTGAGAACGAGCGTGAGATCGCCCTGAAAAGACAGGAGATGAGATCTGCCAGCGAGAACTACAAGCGCTCAAAGGACCCCTCCCTTGTAGCCCTCCGGGATGCTCTTGCAAAGGAACTCGACGTAGCGGAAGAAAAGATGAAAGACCTGCGGGACAGGTCATGTAACCACCTTTACGAAGTACTGCGCTCAGACAGTGAATCCTTCAGGCAGTGGCTCTTTGCGGATGTACGCGCTCCCGAAGAGGTGAATGACTACGCCTTCCAGAGGGGTATGTGCGGATATGAACTGCTCAAGAGGGAGTTAAAACACGCTGATTTTGTGATATGCAACTATCATCACGTATTGAATGCCGATATTTTCGCCACAGTCCTGAACTGGCTGGAAAAAGAGCCGCAGGACGTTATTATTATCTTTGACGAGGCCCATAACATTGAATCCGCTGCAAGGTCGCACTCATCAATAACTATCACGGAGCACACTATCGACAAGGCTATTTCGGAGATAGAGGCTAACCTTGACCAGATGCCTGATGGCGGCGCTCACAACCTGTTCAAGATACTGCTCAATGTGATAAGAGATACCTATACCTCACGTTTCAAATTCGGAGAACGTGAGAGGGTCGGAAGGAACTGGTATGACATACGTATAAGCGACCCTTATGAGCGCAATGACATGGTGAGTGGGAAGTTCCTTAAGCTTGCAAAAGAGGCAGGATTCGGGGATGAGCCCGACATACAGATAACGCTGGCAGAAGCAAGCGCTTTTGGTGCCATGCTTGATGAGAACTACAAGGAACAGTACAAGAAAGGCCTTTCAACAGTGCTGAAACGCTCCCACATTCGCCACACTGCGGATTTCCTTTCCTCATATCTTGTGCTTGCTAACAATCTTAATTATTATCCCATACTTAACGTAAAAAGGGATATGAACGATGAGATATACGGGCGGGTGGAACTTTTCACATGCATTCCCAAGAATGTGACCGAGCCTCTCTTTGATTCGGTATTCTCGGCCATACTCATGTCTGCAACATTGCGCCCCTTTGACATGGTGAAATCAACCTTTGGGATCACCAGGCAGACATGTGAAATGGCTTACGGGACATCCTTCCCCCCTGACAAGCGCCTCACGATCGCTGTATCGGTTCCACCTCTCTTTTCAAAGAACAGAGATGACCCGCACACCCTCCAGGCGGTTGAGGAGACCATTTTTGACGCGGTCGAGAACACCCCGGGTAATATCATTATCTTCTTCCAGAGCTACTTTGAAGCCAAGCGCTATTACACTAAACTGACCGCACAATTTGACATCCCGGTTTTCCTTGATGAAGTGGGTGTCTCATCCCAGGAAGTAAGAGAGGAGTTCTTCAAAATAGGGGAGCAGGGTGGCAAGGCCGTGCTGGTGTCGTACCTGTGGGGCACGCTCAGCGAAGGCATCGACTATCGTGAGGGCAGGGGCAGGACAGTCATAGTAGTGGGAGTAGGATACCCGGCGCTGAACGACAGGATGAATGCGGTCGAGTCAGCATATGACCACATGTTCGGCTATGGCGCAGGATGGGACTATGCAGTGCAGATACCCACTATACGCAAGATCAGGCAGGCCATGGGAAGGGTTGTGCGCTCTCCTGCTGACTATGGTGTGAGGATACTGCTGGATGGGCGTTTTACGACGGATTCACCTAATAAATTTCGTAAGTTCTCGGTGTTTGAGGTTTTCCCTCCTGAGGAACGGGGAGAGTTCATTGATGTGAGCCCCGAGAAAGTGAAATACTCCCTTCTTAATTTTTTCCAGGACAACAGAACATAAAATCCGTATAAATCTCCAGATACACTTTTTTAGTAGGAGTATCTATAGTTGTTCAGGAAGATTTTTTTCTTCATTTCAAAAGGGGTTGTAGTATGGCGCTTGAAGATGTAATTAAAGGAGTATCCTGCGAACTGGAACGACTTGTAAATACAAAGACCATCATTGGGGACCCGATGATATTTGGCACGAATACCATTATACCCGTAAGTAAGATCTCTTTCGGGTTCGGTACAGGTGGTGGTGAGGGAAAGACTAAAGGAGAGGACGAAGGTTTTGGCGGCGGAGGCGGTGCCGGTGCCAAGATAGAACCGGTCGCATTCATCCTGATATCCCCGGACGGTGTAAAGCTGCTACCTGTATCTGGAAAGGCCGATATCGGTCATATAATCGATTCTGTGCCTGACCTGATAGATAAGATGAAATCCATGAAGGACAAGGTCAAAAAGGGAAAAGGCAGCGAGAATCAGGGAGCTGGCCTGGCACCGGAAGAGGAATGCGAGATCATAATTGAGCCCGTAGTGGAAAGAAGATAAGGCAAAACCTGCCTTCATTCCATTACATTTTGTAGCTGGGAGTGGCCTATGATCCTAGAGATAATCATACTATTACTAGCGCTGCTGATACTGCTGGTCCTGCTCGTCTCATTCCATGTACTGCTTGAGGCTGATAGAACAGGTAAACAGGCATCTTACAAAGTGATGATTAAGTGGCTCTTCCTGAGATATACTATCAACACCGGCATGAAGGGCGGCCCGGATGAGCCTGCCGGGGGTGAGATCATCGGGAAGACCGTGCCCTGCAGGGTCCGTGAAAGCGCTCCTTCCAGGAAATGGGAGAAAGATGTTTCAGAGGGGAAGATTCTCGGGGCCTGGCCAACGGAAGCCCAAAAAACTGCTGATGAAGAGATAATAGGTCTGAAAGAGGAAGGTAAAAAGAAATGGACCTTCAGAAAGATAGTTAATCTTGCCAGGATGCTCCTCAGTCCCTTGCTCCGGCTTGTTGAAGATGTTCTCAAGGCTATCCACATAGCCGAGATAAAATGCAATATCCTCTATGGATTCGATAATCCTGCCGACACGGGCATAGCAAGCGGTTATGTATATGCGGTAAGGGGCTACCTGAACACACAGTACGAGAGGGTCAGGTTATATGCAGAGCCTACCTTCACCGAGGAGAAGATGGACATGCATATGCTTGCTGATGTAAGTTTCAGGATAGTGAACCTGTTGCCTGCACTTGTGACATTTATAATGAACAGAGATGTGAGGCGGATCTCATGGGCGCTCATCAGAAAAAAAGAGCTCCCCGGATGAAGGCCCGACCAAGTGCTAACATTTAATAGTATGCTGAACTGATAGACATCTTCATGATCAGAATAACGTCACCTTCCAGGTTACATCTGACACTTATCGATATGAATGCATCACAGGGCCGGATAGATGGCGGTGCAGGCATATCACTCAATTCTCCTCAGGTGGTCATATCAGCGCAGAAGTCTGATGTGATAGAGGTAACAGGCGGACCTGTACTGAAGGAAAGGATGGAGACTGCAGCCAGAAAGGTCCTTCCCGAAGGTGAGGGTATACGTATAATCATCGAAGAGGATATGTTCGCACACGTGGGCTTGGGCTCAGGGACCCAGGCGGCATTATCGGCTGCAGCTGCTGTCAATAAGCTGTACGGCTTAGGAAAGAGCGTGCGGGAACTTGCGATCTCTGTCGGTCGGGGAGGCACCTCCGGTATAGGCGTTGCGTCTTTTGAATCAGGCGGTTTTATTGTTGACGGGGGTCACAAATTCAGTGACAAGGGTTCCTTCTCACCATCTTCCGCAAGCAGGGCGGACCCGGCTCCGGTACTGTTCAGACATGACTTTCCCGACTGGGAAATAGTGCTTGCCCTTCCCGAGATACAGGGTGCCTATGATGCAAATGAGGTGGATATCTTCCGCAAAGCCTGTCCTGTACCTCTGGAGCAGGTACAGGAGCTGTCCCATATCATACTCATGAAGATGATGCCTGCAGTCATTGAAAAAGACATAGAGGCTTTCGGACATGCTGTCAATCACATACAATGCCTGGGCTTTAAGAGATATGAAGTGGAACTGCAGCACCAGGCTGTGCGCGATGTTATGGCCCTTATGCAGGAATCGGGCGCTTACGGTGCCGGCATGAGTTCATTCGGTCCTGCGGTCTATGCGGTTGTGGACAACAAAGAGGATGCTTCCAACATTCGGGAAGATGTGCAGGATCTGCTGGATAGCACGATCGGCGGGAAGGTCATGATTACAAGGGCAAATAACAAGGGCGCAGATATAAAGGAGGTGTAGGCCTGGAATTCATTGCATGGTTTGGCAGGCTTATCTTCAGCGAAGATGGAAACATCACAGGCTGCCAGCCTTTCGGGAAAGACCCGGATGAACTTGCCGGGCAGCTTCTGGCATTGCAGGAAAGCGGCCAGGATGTCCGGCTTAAAGACTTTGACCTGAGACAGGCTGCTTTTGACTGCGGTTATGTCGAACTGGATGAAGAATATGATATCCTCCTCAGGGATGTGTGCATTAAGGCTGCCAAGAGCAGGATATCAAGCAATGATACTGATGATACCCGCATCATTCAGGCAGTCCAGGCGCTTGACGATATTGACAGGAATGTCAATGAGCTCAGCGAGCGCCTGCTCGAATGGTATGGGACCTACTTCCCGGAGCTGGAGCTTACAGGCGAGCCCCTTGCAAGATTTGTTTCCTCATTCGGTTCACGGGCAAACGTGCCTGAGAGCCACCAAATGTTTGTGAAGGCGTCAACATCCATGGGCTCCGAGCTCTCTTTTGCCGATGAGGAAATGCTGAAGATCTTTGCCTTGAACCTGTGCAGTCTTTATGATACCCGCAGGCATATCGAGAGTTACATAGTGACGGCTATGGGCTCCCTGGCACCGAACCTGTCCGATATTGCGGGTGCATTGCTTGGAGCCAGGCTTATAAGCATGGCCGGGAGCCTGCAAAAGCTTGCAAGCTTCCCCTCGAGCACGGTACAGGTCATAGGCGCTCACAGGGCGCTGTTCAAGCACCTTAGGGGTAATACGCCATCCCCCAAACATGGCATAATTTTCAATAACGTTATCATTAAGAACGCTCCCTGGTGGCAGAGAGGCAAACTTGCAAGAGCCTTTGCCGCAAAGATAAGCCTTGCCGCAAGAACGGACTTCTATTCGGGAGAAAGAGACCCCACGATCAAAGAAGCCCTCGATAAGAAATTGAACGCTGTCCGGACAGCCAATCCTTCTGCGCCGAAGCGGGATACAAAACCTCATGGGAAAGCCGGGGGCAGAGGTAAAAGCAGGAATAAGAAAGGAGGCAGGCGCTAATGCCGGTTGAAGAATTGAGCGACGGGATATTCCGTATCAGTATCGATGGCAGGGAAATGCTTGCCACAAGGAACCTCATGCCGGGTATCAGCGTGTACGGCGAGCGCCTCATCGTTGAGGACGACGTGGAGTATCGCCAGTGGGACCCCACCAGGAGTAAGCTCGGAGCCATGGTGCTCAAGAATTTCGAGATTCCCCTTCACTACGATTCCGCAGTGCTCTACCTTGGCGCAGCATCAGGCACAACAGTGAGCCATGTCTCCGACATACTCAGGGACGGCCTGGTCTACGCAGTGGAGTTCTCCCCCCGCACCATGCGCGATCTGCTCCAGCTCTGCGACCAGCGCCCCAACATCATCCCGATACTGGCAGACGCCAACAGACCCCAGTCCTACGCCCACATAGTGGAAAAAGTGGATGTCATCTTCCAGGACGTGGCCCAGCCCAACCAGGCCGAGATAGCCGCCGTCAACTCAAAATATTTTCTTGAACCACACGGCCACCTTATGCTCTCCATCAAGTCAAGAAGCATAGACAGCGTAGCCAATCCCAGGCGCATATTCAAGGAAGAGGTCCAGAAACTGGAGAGCGGCTTTGACGTGGAGTTCGAGGTGCTGCAGAGAAAGGAACTGGACCCCTTCCATGAGGATCACCTGGGCCTGGTGGCGCGGATGTTCGTGGATGAGGAGGACGAGAAGTAAAGGCGGCAGAGTTTAGTTGAAAAAGTAATCTGCATGTAAGGTCATTAAGGAGTATTCCAGACTCAAATACTCTGCACCAGTTCATTGTATTCTTCAATGGTAATGTTGATCTCACTCAGTATCACTCTTATGAGAGGCCGTGCAAGGTCTTTGCTTGAATGGAACGGAATTGTGGTCGTCCTGCCATCGGCATGCCTGTAAAATGCGTGGCTGCCTTTTTGCCTTACCTTTTCAAATTCAAGATGATACAATATCTTTTCCATTGTTCGGGCATCGACCAATGGCAGTTTGCTCATACAGCGACCTCAACCTGCTGGAGGCCTACAAACTCGGGAATTGATTCTTTGTCTTCAGGGCTCATTTCTTCAAGGCAGAGCTCGATCACTTCTTTAAGCCTGACCTGCAGTTCGTCCAATGTGTCAGCCTGGGTATGTGCTCCGGGAATCCCGGGGACAACAGCTACATAGCAGCCGGTTTCAACATCCTTCTCTATATATGCAGTGAATTTGCTTATCATCTGGTATCTCGCCTTATATTTGCTTTTTTACTATATATCAACTAGTAAAGCTTCCATCTATCATATTTCTTTAGCTCAGCAGACATTTCAATAGGAACTTTACAAATATTTCCCTTTAATTTATCTTTTTATCATCAGTAATAATTGGATTTTTGCTCATTGTCTTTCAGACCAAATAACAGGCAGTTTATTAGGATAAATAGACTTTAATGGCCGAATGTTGTTGTTTTTTTCAGTGCTTTGCACCTCGGAATATGAACTAATTTTGTTAAGATAGGTCAAAACTGGAAAGCGGCTTTTACATCGAGTTCGAGATAATGCAGAGAAAAGAACTGGACCCCGCTCCATAACGATTATCTGGGCATGCTGGCGCGGATGTTTGTGGACGATGAGGAAGGAAGGATTTATAGATAATCTCGTTAACATTATTTTTATTTTTTACATGCTAGTATCTTTCAGCTTTCTTGCGGAGTCTAGTAGTTTTTTAATTATGTTCTGTTTCAAGTACATTGTGCTTTTCACTTTTTCTAACGGATAAGCGAATGTCAAAATTGATTTGGAGTTGTTATAATTTCCACTAGGGATTTCTAAAAAACTTCTTAATTCCGAGATATCCTCATTCAAGATGTTGTTTTCCTCGGACTTATCTACCCAGAACCATTTTTTAGATAACCATCCTTCGAATTTAAATGATTTTGGTTCGTGTGGAACAATAATTCCAGAAACAATAAGGGGGACGTTGTCTTTCATTTTTATATCTTTGCAACCGCCATCATACCTTAAGAAGAGACTTATAAATAAAATATGATTGGGAAATTTCTCTTCCACATCCTGTTCAAGAACGTAAGCTCTGGAAAAATATGAGGGAATCCATGCTTCAGGATTCAGCAAGGATCTACTTTGTTCATAAACTGCGGTATTTCCATTAAATGTAATGAAACCCTCTTCACCCATCAAACGATCACAATCCTTCAATAAGGAGGCAATTTCACGAAAAAACTCGTTTAGATTTTCAAAAGATTGGTTTAATTGCTGGTTAAAATCTATGCTTTCCATGTTTACCTCTTTATACGATAATTGTATCTAATTTTTGGAAATGTATGAATTAGATTGTATTCTTTAATGTTTTTAGATGTAACATAATTATAAGTCATTCGAATAATGTTGACTGAAAAGCAGTATTTTGTGTAGGCATAATCTTCGATCTCGGGTATATATGAATAATTAGAGCATCCAAAATCTAGTTTATGAAAGCCATTGAACCTTGAAAGTTTCTTAGCTTGCAAGACTTCTTTGATATGCGTTAGTATTCTGTTTTTTGCTTTATCTTCAAAGTTAAAAAGTTCTTTTTGAGTTGTAATGTGCTCTATTTTCCACCAAGGGAGCCAATATAAAGGTAGTTCCTCAGGTTGCTTATAATTTATATCTGTCTTGTATTTTTCCATAAATTCTTTAGCAGATTCATAAAGCGATTTTCGTGGAATATTGTCATCTGTAGTGACGTAAACCAATGCCTTTGAAACTATTTCTTTTCCTTCAAGTATAGATAATTGTGTGTATATCTGTTGTTCTTCAATTATTCGCAGTTCTCTTGCTAATTGATCTGTAACATCATCTTCATCATAGTCAGCTTCAGAGGATTTCCCCGAGTTATATTTTGCTTCGATCAGGATTAAAGTACACTTATTTGCCGAGTGATTAAGCAGAATTAGGACATCTGGCTCTGTGCGTGTTCTCCCTGTTTTAACCATCGGCCAGAATATATACTCCTCTGAAACAACTGGTTCAAAAATGTCCAATTCTTTCCGATGATCAAAATGCACTGCTTCTTTTAGGATGCATTCAAGTAGTTCATTATAATTCAAAAAAGAACAACATCCAAGTATATCTGATGTAAGAAGGTCTTCAGAACTTATAGTTGTTAATTTGTTGTTTATTTCAGAGAATGTCATATTTGTTACTTGCTTTTATGTTAAGTTTCAAGCATTTCTTTCAAAAAATAGCAGGGATAGTTGCTCAGTGTTTGTAGATAAGATATTACTTCTTACAGTCTCAATAAATAAAAGAGTATTGAAATTAAACAGAGAACTTATACATATGAACACTAACATATAATTCAAAAAAGGTCTTTTCTGAAGAACATGCCAGACAAAAAAGATGTCGAAACTTACAGAAGAAAGCTCCATGAAATGCTGCCGGAGATGAAAGAAGAATACAATGTAAGTTACATAGGAATATTCGGCTCCTATGTACGTGGAGAGCACACTCCGGAAAGCGATCTTGATGTGCTGGTGGAATTCAGCAGAACTCCCACTATTTTCAGGTTCATTCATCTTGAGAATTATCTTTCGGACTCCCTGGGGAGTCAAAGTTGACCTTGTCATGAAAAATGCACTGAAGCCAAACATTGGAAAGTACATCCTGCGTGAAGTCGAGGCTATTTGAGGTTTTAGAATTTGGGACAAGCTTCTTCTCTTGTAAGGGCTGCGATTAAAAATCATCTTACGATGGAATAGAGATAGTTCCTGGAATCACGTACAACATAGATGTTTTTTACCGACGAGACATTTCTATTGTGGTTAGTCCACATCCTCCCATCAAAAGATTTATCTCTCACTCCTCATATATGAGATTCTACTCATATTTGAGATGGAGCTGATCATGTACAGGACCGAATCCCTCAAAAAGCTGGCATTGCTCGGGGCAATTGAAAAGCCGGTCAAGATATCCTCCAGTGAGTTCACCCGGTACACCTCTACAAGTTCCAAGACGGCTGCAAGGGTCCTCAAGCTGCTTGAGGACGAGCAGTATATAGAGAGACAGCTGGTGACCGGAGGTCAGATGATCCAGATGAGGGAAAAAGGCGTGAACCTGCTCAAGAACGAGTATGCTGAATACCGGATCATATTCTGTAAGGACCATAATGATATAGACCTGTACGGCACTGTCATTACAGGGCTTGGGGAGGGGCAGTATTACATATCCAGGGAAGGCTACATGTCCCAGTTCAGGGACAAGCTGGGTTTCAAACCCTACCCCGGAACGCTCAATGTGAGGCTTGACGGGGCGAGTACCGAGATAAGGGACAGGATGACAATCATCAGGCCGATAGTGGTTCATGGTTTCAACGATGCGGAGCGCAGCTTCGGGGGCGGCAAATGCTATCATGTGGAGATAGAGGGTATACGGGGTGCGGTAATTATCCCGGACCGGACTCATTACCCTGCAGACCTGCTTGAGATAATAGCCCCGGTGAATCTGCGGGAAATGCTAGGGATAAATGACGGCGATAATGTCAAGATAGTGGTCAAAGACCCACAAAGGTGTGAGTGAAGATGAGTCAGGTTGCAAGCGGATACAGTGAGAATATTAACAGAGCCATAGAGGCCATGCAGAATGGCAGGATGATACTCCTTTTCGATCTGGAGGGACGTGAGGCAGAAACCGACTTCACCATTGCGGCAAAAGCTGTCACTCCTGCTGATGTCAGGTGGATGCGCAAGGATGCAGGCGGCCTTATATGCGTGGCCCTTGATCCCCAGGCTTCCGAAAAACTTGGCCTGCCGTTCATGGCGGACATCCTCCGTGATGCAGGGCAGGGCAGCACTTCCCTGGGCAGCATTGTGGAAAAAGGCGGAGACCTCAAGTACGATTCACGCTCATCATTCTCCATCTGGGTCAACCACAGGGACACCCGTACAGGCATTCCTGACAACGACAGGGCGCTCACGATCAATAAACTGGGAGAGATAGTTGACAGGGCGCTGGATGGCGAGATCCCGGATTTTGGAAAGGAGTTCCGCACACCCGGGCATGTTGCCACCCTGCGCGCAGCCAGAAGCCTTGTCCATGAGCGCATGGGGCAGACCGAACTTTCCATTGCTCTTGCAAAGATCGCAGGTATAACTCCTGCCATGGTAGTCTGTGAGATGCTGGATGACAATACCGGCCGTGCGCTTTCAAAAGAAGACGCCATCAGCTATGGAATTGAGCATGATCTAGTGTTCGTGGAAGGAGAGGAAGTAGTTAAAGCCTATGACCTCTGGCTTAGTTCAGGACAGTGTTGTCAGAAAGAGTGAAATACTGGTACGCGTATTAAGTATCATTCCTGCGGGATCGTAGGGTAGCCTGGTCCATCCTGTTAGGCTGGGGGTCTAGCGACCGGAGTTCAAATCTCCGCGGTCCCACCATTTTAATTACTGACCGTTGAGGTATTACACGAAGTGGTATACCTCGTCTCGCGCTCCAGAAGCGTCATCTGGGTTGCAAATCTCCGCGGTCCCACCATTTT
>DANZ01000120.1 GCA_002501695.1 Methanolobus sp. UBA474
CGAATCTCAAACGCGGCTCTCCTGATGTCGAGGTACTGGACATAATCGACCTGCTGGAAATGGCAATGAAATAATTGCCAGCTCTTATATTTTCGATTATCCTGTCCCGCCTGGCAAGGTCTCTTCTTGAAGAAGGGTCCCTGCAGGACGTACATAGAATAAACGTCTTATGAGAACACAGGGAAGGCCCTCTGTGATTTCCATGTTCTATGTGCTTGCTTTTGTTACTATTTTTGTTTCTTACGAGTATTTGACTGAGCCACAATGAATATTATTATATGGAATTAGCCAGATATTGTATAAGTGCCTCTGTGCATGTTGTTTGTGCCAGGTAAGTATCACAATTATGGTCTCAGGGAGTGGGCATTACGGTCACTGGCAGGAAAAGCTCAGGCGAAAAAAAAACTCCATCAGCAACAGAGAATGAGATGGATCATACAGCAAAAGCACCTGTCCTCCAAGAGAAATTCCCTATTGCAGGCATTGGCGCTTCTGCCGGCGGGCTGGCTGCATTTGAACAATTCTTTTCCTCAATTCCAGCGGATGCAGCTCTGGGTATGGCATTTGTTCTGGTACAGCATATGGCCCCCGACTACAAAAGCATGCTTCCCGAGATCATCAGTCGCTATACAAGGATGCAGGTCTATGATGTCAGGGACGGGATGGCTGTCAGGCCGGATTGCGTATACATCATCCCTCCAAACAGGGACATGGTCATAATGGATGGGGTATTGCATCTGATAGAGCCGGCTGGGGCTCGCGGCCATCGTCTGCCTATAGATTCATTCTTCCGCTCCCTTGCATCGGACCAGCAGGGGCGGTCAATTGCCATTATACTCTCAGGCACCGGCAGTGACGGCACACTGGGTGTGAGGGCTATCAAGGCAGAAGGCGGTATGGTGATGGTACAGAGTCCTGAGTCCAGTGAATACAACGGCATGCCTCTGAGCGCTATTGGAACAGGCCTTGCCGACTATGTCCTGACACCGGGCAAGATGCCGGCCCAGCTCCTTGACTACGTATCCCGTATGTTCGAGGAAGGATTCCAGTCCTCTTCCAATAACAAAGAAGCTATGGACAAGATCTTTAATCAGCTCCTCGTCCGGACAGGTCATGACTTCTCCCAGTACAAGCAGAAAACAATAGAGAGGCGTATAGGGCGCCGCATGGCTGTTAATAATATCAGGCGTATCGACGGGTACGCGAATTACCTGCAGCAAAGACCGGAGGAAACAGAGGCACTCTTCCGCGATCTGCTGATCACTGTAACAAATTTCTTCCGCAACCCCAATGTATTTGAGACGCTTCAGGCTCAGGCCATACAGCGTCTTTTTGAAGGCAAGTCCCAAGGCACTCTTATCCGCGCCTGGGTAGTAGGCTGCTCCACGGGGGAAGAGGCATATTCGCTTGGTATCCTGCTCTATGAAGAGATAGAAAAGCTGAAGCAAGCATATAAAGTGCAGATATTTGCCACTGATATTGACAGCCAGACCATCGAGCATGCCCGCAGAGGGGTGTATCCTGCCGGCATCTCCGAGGATGTCTCGCCTGAAAGGCTGAAGCGCTTCTTTATCCATGATCCCGAGCGCAACACCTACAGCATCCAGAAGAACATCCGCGATATGATCATCTTTTCAGAACAGGATGTGATCATGGATCCGCCGTTCTCCAAGCTTGACCTTATCAGCTGCCGCAACCTGCTCATTTATCTGAACAAGGATACGCAGAAAAAGCTCATTCCTATGTTCCATTATGCATTGAACCCCGGAGGATTTCTCTTACTTGGTTCCTCTGAGAGCGTGGGAGAGTTCTCTGATATCTTTGAGACGGTGGACCGCCACTCAAAATTATATCAACAGAAAGGGGGTGTTCCTGACATGCACCGCTATCTAATAGGAACATTTCTCCCATCCCCGATCGAAAAGTATGTATCTCCGCGGCCTTCAGGAAAACCCTTCGGAGAGGATAAGCTTCAACTGCGTGAGCTGACGGAGCGGAAGATGCTGCAAGAGTACGCTCCTGCAGGTGTGATGGTGAACGAGCGCGGTGATATTCTCTATCTGCACGGCCGTACCAGCCTGTATCTCGAACTGCCCCCCGGTGAGCCCGGCCACAACATCCTTAAGATGGCCCGTGAGGGATTACGTCAGCCGTTGACCACAGCCCTTCGTAAAGCGGTGGTCCGTAAAGAGCAGGCAGAACGCTCCGGAATTCGGGTCAGGACCAATGGCGGCTTTACTAATGTCGATCTGAAAGTGCGGCCTGTGGAAGAAGTTGCAGATATTAGCTTGTTCCTGGTCACTTTTGAGGCTTCAGAGCCCAGGCAACCCCCTTGCGGGAAGGATGAGCCTGCAAATGGGGAAGAGGAGGAAAGCATCTCCGCCCTGAAAGAGGAACTGAGGACCACCGAAGATTATCTTAAATCTGCTAATGAAGAGCTGGAGATCTCCAATGAAGAGCTCAGATCCTCCAACGAAGAGATGCAGTCCATGAACGAGGAACTGCAATCCACCAACGAGGAGCTGGAAACCTCCAGGGAGGAACTGCAGTCCGTTAACGAGGAGCTGTCTACTGTAAATACTGAGCTGCAGACCAAGGTGGCAGAACTCTCACAGGCCAATGACGACATGAATAACATCCTGGCCTGTACGGGTATAGGCATTGTCTTTGTGGACGATCAGTTACGCATACAGCGCTTCACTCCTGCAGCTACGAAACTGATCAATCTCATCCCCACAGACGTGGGAAGGCCTCTTGCGCATACCGTTACGAATATAGCCGGCTATAGCAGCCTGATTGAGGATGTAAAGAGCGTGCTGGACAGCCGGGGCCGGAAGAGCATTGAGATCCGCACCCATGCATGTGAGTGGTATGTCCTTGGAATCCGTCCATATCGCACCCTGAAAAATGAAGTTGAAGGTGCAGTGATCACATTTACGGAAATAACCCAGCTGAAGGAGATCCAGGAAAAGCAGGCAAATACCATGCGCCGCCTGGCTGCAATAGTGCATGACTCGGCAGATGCGATAACACTGCAGGACATGGAAGGCCATATCCTTGCATGGAATCCGATGGCTGAAAAAATGTATGGCTGGAGCGAAGCGGAGGCGCTGGCCATGAATGTGAGCAGCATGGTCCCGGAGAACAGGAAAGAAGAAACTCTGGCCGCACTGAAGAAACTGGGCCAGGCTGAGGCACTGGAGCCTTACAGAACACAAAGGCTCACCAAAGATGGGCGGATGGTAGATGTGCAGCTGACAGTCACCCCTCTGGTGAATGAGGCCGGTGAAGTGTATTCAATAGCTACTACTGAGAGGCAGCTCAGATGACAGGCAGACAGGGATCATTGCAGCAGGATACCCTGAAGGATATTATGTCCGGTAAAAGGGCCTGTAATAGCCTTATATCTCAATTATGAGTGTGGATCTTTGCCTGTAATGTTCGAACAGTTCTTTTCCCCACTCTGAAGCAGCCTGGCCGCAAATATGCATCTTTTTATTATCGAAGGCACCTTCCTGTGTTAATAACTTGAGACTGGTACATTCATCGGTCACGATCAAAGATGCAAATTCCATATTTTTTGGATACAGGTACAATGAAATAAGCTTTATATCAATTATTTCTTTGAAATGATCATAATGGTCATGCTTTGCCTTCTCGTAAACATCCCTTGTCATAATTATCGATATGTCTATCTCGTGCTCCAGCATCTCTGCATAGAACTCATGGAAAGCAGGGTAAAGGAGCGAGGTAGCTTCCAGCCAATACTTCGACCTTACAGCTTTTTCAAACAGTTCTCTATCCCGGCTGAACATGTCCGGTATGGCAATGTCAATTACTTTACAGGAGCCTATTTCAGGTAGTTTCTCTAAAAGATGTGCCGGAATGAAATCTATATAATGGGTCCCCAGATAGTCACAATTCCCGCCAAACACATAAGCAGTGCGCAGAAAAGAGATCATATCCGCAACTATCAGTTTCCCTATTGTGGTTGACTCATACGTGTCTCCACTTTGAGATATAAGATGGCTTTCTTTCAGTATCTTAAGCTGGGGAAGTAATGCTGTCCTTGTAGTATTCAGCGATCTGAGGAGCGTTTCCATCTCCCGGGGGCCATCCTGCAAGAGCAAGAGTACTTTTTTCCTCTTCTCGGATGAAAGTAATACCTCAATGATCGGCTTTTTCATTAAGTCACATCCTCAATACATATATACAAACAGTGTCCCGGTGATTGTGGACAAGATATGTTTGAAGGCATATAGATAATTTTCAGGTCAGCATCCATTTCAGGTTTCCGGTAGTGTAGTTCTATGTTCCGACGTATCGATCATGTAAAGGAGATACTAAGTAATGTCTGATTTTCTCCGGGGACCGAACTAAGAGCTTTCAGTCAGCCAATGACATATTTATATCTTATCTCCTTGAAAAAGCCAGGTCCGGACCTCAGGCATCCGGCTCATCAGGGTTCCCTCTTCCATTTGCGGTTCATGGATAATGCCACCAGGGCTGCCAATATTCCAAATCCGGGTGTTGATACGGGCTGTGGATCATCTGCAGATGTGTTCTGTTCTTCCTCTCCGTAAGATTCCATAAGTTCATCATATCCGGAAAATTTGGTCTTTTCTTCCACGGGATCCTCATACCCGTTCATTTTCCGCAGCTCGGTATAGTTGACGTTGAGCCGGTTGGTGACAAGCATGGTCGGGTATAGTCCGCCTTCAATGTCCGCTCCAAGGACTTCGTAGACTATGGAAGAACCGTCCTCCGACCAGTAGACCCCGTACATCTCTGAGCGGTCCCAGTCCATCGGAGTTGATTTCGTATTTTCCTTATAGAATGGAAGAAGTTCCTGATGGATCACCTTATTGCTATCCACTGACATGATATCAATAGCATATTGCGCATTTCTGCCATCTCCCAGGTGAACGAGCCTTGGCGCTGCATACATCTTGCTGTCGGGAGAAAAAGCAACCGCGTAATAACCCATTGTACTGATATCCTTTATTCTGATCTCGCGGGGCTTTGCCGTATTATTGAGGACATAATCCTCGATGCCCATGTCGGAACTGGTGGTCAGCACTTTCAAATAAACAGAGCTGTTGCCATCAGGGCTGACAGTAGGCCTTGGTTTTAAGGTGTTATTCAACTGTACCTGTGAGTGCTGCCCGTCCTCACAGCACATGATCACCATTTCATGTGCTTCCATGCTATCCGGGTTTGTATATAATGTCGAACTAAAATCATCTTCACTTATATTCTCATCTATACTGAGCACAGGGCTTCCCATTGCAAAAGAGGCCTGGAACAGAATAAAAACCAAGCTAAATATCCCCAATATCAAATTCATATGCATACCTCCCACTAATCGTACAGTTCTGAATGTACAATACTAAATTGCTTGAATGTATTAAAAAAGTAACGTTTTTATTCCGTCGTATTTAAAGAACGGTGTACTTTTATTTCGAGGGAGGGATGTCCAGTGCACCGGCCTGAATGTAAGGCAATGGCATTCCTGCCATTACCATCCGCTCTTTTTTCGTTTCTCCGAGCTTCTCGGAATAAGACAGTTCCAGGTGCTGCCCACAAGGTCCAGCCGGTCCGCACGCTTTAAGCCCTCATAGACAAGCGTATGGTTCCCGGGTTCCCTGTAATGCAGCATCGCGCGCTGGATGTTCTTTTCTTTCTGGGAGGTCGCGACGTAGATCCTTTTGCCTGTGAACGGGTCCATGCCTGTGTGGAACATGCATGTAGCGACTGTCATAGGGGTTGGGGTGAAATCCTGCACCTGTTTGGTGTACCTGCCGGTGTCGCGGATGTACTCGGCCGTTTCGATCATGTCGTCAAGGGTGCAGCCGGGATGCCCCGAGATTAGGAAGGCCACAAGGTACTGGTCCTTGCCAAGCTTCCTGTTGATCTCCTTATACTTCTGCTCGAATCTTTCAAAGGTCTTCCTGTCCGGCTTATGCATCACAGATGTGACCCTGTCCGAGTAATGCTCGGGTGCCACCTTGAGCTGGCCGCTGACGTGGTGAGCGCATAATTCCTCCATGTAACGCTCATCAAGCAATGCCAGGTCGTAGCGCACACCGTAGCCTACGAAGACCCTGGATATGCCGGGCAGTTCCCTGATCCTTTGCATCAGCTCGATCAGTTTACTGTGGCTGGTGTTCATAGACGGGCAGACCTGCGGGTAAAGGCACAACTTGTCCTTGCATGCTCCGGCGCTCTCCCATCTCTTGCAGTCCATGCCGTACATATTTGCCGATGGGCCGCCAAGCCCGTTGATCGTGCCGTTGAACCCTCTGATATCCCTGAAACTTTCCGCTTCCCTGAGTATCGACCCGATGCTGCGGCTGCGTATCATACGTCCCTGGTGCATTACTATTGCACAGAATGAACATGAGCCAAAGCAGCCCCGATGAGTGGTGATAGAGAACTTCACCATGTCCAGGGCAGGTATCTTTTCCTCATATGAAGGGTGAGCCTCTCTTGTAAAGGGCAGTTCGTACACCCGGTCGAGCTCTTCAGTGCTTAAGGGGCGCATGGGTCTGTTCTGCACGACCACGGTCTTGGGGTGGACCTGGACTATCCCGTGTCCGCAGACGGGGTCCTGCTCCTCGAAGGCAGTTTTGAAGGCCTTTGCATAGAGCATCTTGTCCTTTGAGACTTCCGCATAGGGGGGGATCTCCAGATATTCGCTGAGCAGTTCCTCTTTCTTCTCCTTCCAGCTTTTGATGTCCATTTTCCAGACAGTGCCGTCAATGTCAGTGATCTGGCCGGCAGGTGTGCCGCTTTTCAGCTTGTCTGCAATGGCAAGCATCTGCAGTTCACCCATGCCATAGACCAGCAGGTCTGCGGGTGCATCGGCCAGGATGGACTGGCGCACCTTCTCAGACCAGTAATCATACTGGGCAAAGCGGCGCAGTGAAGCTTCTATTCCTCCGATTATGACAGGTACTTCAGGGTATGCCTCCTTGAGCCTGTTAGTGTAGACTATGCAGGCTCTGTTGGGCCTCAGTCCTGTTTTGTTCCCGGGTGAATAGGCGTCCTCATGGCGCAGCCGCTTTGAAGGCGTGTAGTTGCTAACCATGGAGTCCGTATTCCCGGCACTTACTGCAAAGCACAGGCGCGGCTTCCCCAGTTTTGTGAAGTCTGCGGTATTCTCCCATTCGGGCTGAGCGATAACCCCTACCCTGTAGCCGGCATCCTCAAGTACCCTGCCTATGATGCTGGTGCCAAATCCGGGATGGTCTACGTATGCATCACCGGTGACGATGATGATGTCAAGTTCTTCCCATCCTTTCCTTTTTGCCTCATCAAGGCTCATGGGAAGGAACCGGGAAGTATTGTTCTGTCCTGTGTTCATGTCTTTTTTTTCCATGTGTCATCTCAGAATCTTAAAAAGCCCTGTGACATCCTCAGTGACATCTCTATCTGCTTGTTCACATTATCAGATGTGATGTTACCGTGTCCGGGGTAAAGTGTCTTTATGTCAAGTGCTGTGAGCTTGCTTATGGATGCTGTCAGTGCAGAGGGATCGCCTCCTTCAAAGTCGGTACGTCCGATGCTGCCTTCAGGAAATACCGTATCTCCTGAGAACAGGCTCTTTGATCCGGGCTCATACAGGCAGATACAGCCCGGCGTGTGGCCGGGAGTGTGTATCACTTCCAGTTCCTCGTCCTCTGATACCCTGATCCTCTGCCCGTCCTCAAGCAGCATATCCGGCTCAATGGCCGGCGGCCTGCGCCCGAAAAGAGATGCTGCACTAATATTGTCATCTTTGAGCAGCGGTGCATCCTCCCTGTGGATAGCCACTCTGGCGCCGCTCTTTTTTGCTATTTCCCCTGCAGCGGCAGTGTGGTCGAAATGGCAGTGAGTGAGTATGATCAGCTCAAGCTCTTTGATATCTATGTTCTTCTCAATGGCAGCTATGAGCGCAGATGTGTTCATTCCCGTATCTACCAGCACTTTTCCGTTGATGAGGTACGAGTTGGCATCGTAAAGGCCTGCATTGAAATGTTTGACTTGCATGTTTCCCTGAACTCCTGGATATGAATGTAATATACTTTATATGCTCAATGGATCTGGTAAATGTGATATTCAGAGGGTGTTCAGATGCCAAACACCCTGCGTGTATTTCGTACTGTCGCCAGGGCTACTTCTGATGCTTCTATTCCCTTCAGGGAGGCTATCTGTGGAACGGAGTCTGCCACGAATGCGGGCTCATTGCGTCCTTTTCTGGGGGATAGATAAGGGCTGTCCGTTTCTATAAGCATGTTCTCAAGGGGCAGATGTTCTGCTATTGAGCGGTGATGCCCGGAGAAGCAGACAAGGGTCGGGACAGATACGAAATGGCCTGCGTCGACTATTTCCTGCATGGTCTCAAGGGAGCCTCCGTAGCAGTGGAATACCACGGTGTCAAGGTCGCGGCTGAGTTGCAGGGCGATGTCCTCCGCCTCCCTGCCGTGGATGACAAGCGGCTTGTTGTACTTTCGGGCGATGTCTATGACCTGCCGGAACACCTCTACCTGCCGCTGCCGGCCGCTATCAGTGGTGCAGTAGTGGAAATCGAGCCCGGCCTCGCCAACGCCGACTGCCCTGTCAATGTTCCTCTCTATCTGGGAGAGGATCTGGCTGATCTTCTCGTCGGTGGTATCCGGGACCATCTGAGGGTTGAGTCCCAAGGTGGCGTGGATGAAGTCATGTTTCCGTGCAAGCTCAAGTGAGGCTATATTGGTGCTGTAATCCACTCCGGAATTGATCATTGCAACGATGCCTGCCTGCCTTGCCCTTTCAATGGCTTCCCCGCGGTCACGGTTGAACTTTGGGAAATCAAGATGGCAATGGGAATCTATTATTTCATATTGCATAGGCGGACCTTCAGTTTCTGGCCAGTTAGTGGCAGTACGGACATAAGACCATATATAAAAAAGTACAATTACTCTTATCCTTAAGGCTTTTCCGGGATACGAGTAACTGTTTGACCTTCCGTCCTGCAGTTGTTACTGCATGCTCCATAGCTTCTTCTTCTCAAGCAGGAGGTTGATGGCTGTTACGAGTGCATCCACTGAGGCTGTTACTATGTCAGCGCTGGCTGATTGTGCAGTTACCACCCGTCCTTCTTCGTCCTCTACGCCGATAGTGACCTCAGCAAGGGCATCACTGCCGCCTGTGATGGCCTCTATTCTGAAATCCCTTATCTTGATCTTGGTGTAGCCGTCAAGCATGCTTGCGACAGCCTTGAGTGATGCATCAATGGGTCCGACACCAAAATTGGAGGCAGTGACCTCACGATCGCCTACAATTGCTCTCACGACTGCGGTTGGAGTTGTGAGGTTGCTTGTCATCACTGAGAACTCTTTGAGCTGGATGGTCTCATGTCCGAGGTTCCTGCCAAGGACCGCTGAAGCCACGGCATGGAGGTCAGCATCACATATACGCTTGCCACGGTTTGCGATGATCTTGATCCTGCTGAGGATCTCTTCCAGCTGTTCCTCATTGGGCTGGATGCCGATGTCGCTGAGGGACTGCTTGACCGCATGTTTGCCTGCATGCTTTCCGAGTACTATGCGGCGCTTGTGGCCTACCATTTCAGGTGTCATAATGCCGGGTTCGAAGGTATCGGCCTTTTCAAGGACCCCATGTGTGTGTATGCCGGACTCATGGGCGAATGCATTGTCTCCCACGATGGGTGTGTTGGGGGGCATGTGTATGCCTGTGAACTTCTCGACCATCTTCGAGGTTTCCAGCAGGTACTCCGTGTTGATGTTGGTCTTTGCGCCGTATATGGATTGGAGGCACATCACCACCTGTGCAAGGTTGGCGTTGCCTGCACGTTCGCCGATGCCGTTGACCGTAACCTGCACCTGGCTCGCGCCGGCTTCCACGGCCATGAGGCTGTTGGCAACTGCAATCCCAAAGTCATTGTGACAGTGGACGTCAATGGGAATGGTGACCTCTTTGTGGACATTCTTTATCAGCTGGTACATCCCGGATGGCGACATCACTCCGACCGTGTCAGGGATGTTGATGATATTGCATCCTGCTCCTTCAACAGCTTTGCACACTTCTACCAGATAGTCAAGGTCCGTCCTGGTAGCATCCATTGCAGAGAACATGCACTTTACTCCATGCTCTTTGACATATTCCACGGCATTCACTGCCATGGTAACGACCTCTTCACGGGTCTTTTTTATGGTGTGGATCCTCTGGATATCAGATGTTGAGACAAAGGTATGCACCAGGTCTACACCACAGTCGATACATGCGTCAAGGTCTTTTTGGAGCACGCGGGCAAGACCGCAGACATCAAGACTAAGTCCTTCGCTGGCAATAGCTCTTACATTCTGCTTCTCTCCATCGGATGAGATGGGGAAACCGGCCTCGAGAACATCAACTCCGAGTTTGTCGAGCTGCCGTGCAATCTTTAGTTTTTGCTCACTGGTAAGGGATACGCCGGGTGTTTGTTCACCGTCGCGCAGTGTCGTATCAAAAATAGTCTTATGTTTGTTTAGAATCGGTTCATCGCTGTAAAAAGCGATCCCTCAGTTGTACGGTTGGATTCATGGTAATCATTCCGGCTTGTAATTCATTATATATAAA
>DANZ01000054.1 GCA_002501695.1 Methanolobus sp. UBA474
CTGGGCAGCAGGAAAGTATATGTCCTTGCCGAAGGAAGGCTGGTAAACCTCGCAGCAGGTGACGGACACCCTGCAGAGGTGATGGATATGAGTTTTGCGAACCAGGCACTATGCGTCCGGTATATAGCTGAGAACAGGCTTGCCAGCGGAGTGCATGCTGTGCCCCCGGAACTGGATATAAGTGTGGCAGAGATGAAACTCAGGTCCATGGGGATCAGTATTGACAAACTATCAGATGAACAGACTAAATATATGTGTGGCTGGGAATGCGGGACTTAAGTAGTCTCTCATTTTACTTTATACAGACAGGAATATAAGCACAAGAATGCAGCGCACTTCATCTGCATTTATTTTGAACTGTCGAATTAATGATATATATAGATTGTCAGATATAATTAATATCTTGTATAAAAATAAAAAAGTGAATAAACAAATATAAATAGTAAAAAGGCGTTTACACGCTCGGATGAGCAAGAGACTGAAGGCCTCCACAAGTTATATATATCATGTGGACCTGTAGTCACCGTTACACCGAGAATGGACGTGCAGTACCTCCAGCTAAGCCATACCAATCAAAAAGGGCTCGTAGCTCAGTCAGGCAGAGCGTCTGGCTTTTAACCAGACGGCCTAGGGTTCAAATCCCTACGAGCCCGCCAATGTTTTGCGAGGAGTGTCCACGTTCGCATTTTTGAGGGAGGAACTACAGTGCCAGAGAGAAAATTTAGCCTGCTCGACCATGAATTAATTCCCAAACATGAGATCATGTCGGAAGAAGAGTTAAAACTTATTTTAAAACATTACAATATCGGGAAAGAACAGTTTCCAAAAATAAAGGTTGAGGACCCTGTGATAAAAGAAATTGGGGCACAGGCTGGAGAAGTTGTTAAGATCACCCGTAAAAGCCAGACTGCTGGCGAAGCGTTCTATTACAGGCTTGTCATCGCGTGAAACCGTGGGACCATTCATTTCACAGAGGAACAAGGATATTACTTATTATCATTTTTTTGTGATACTATCAGATTACATAAAGAGGGTGCTATCATAGCGTTAAGTAAAGGGCAAATAGCGAATTCGTTTTTCACGAAAGATAAGATCGTGCAGCATCACATCGATTCTTATAATAAGTTCCTGGAAAGCGGGCTTCAAAAGATCATCGATGAACAGAAGATCATAGAGACCGATCTGGAAGATACTTATATCAAACTGGGAAAAATAAGAGTAGAGAATCCGGTAGTAAAAGAAGCGGACGGGGCTATCGAAAAACTATATCCCAACGAAGCAAGGCTCAGGAACCTCTCCTATTCCGCACCTCTCTACCTGCAAATGAGCGTTGTTGAAGGAGAAGAAGAGAAAGAGCCACAGGAAGCAAAGGTGGGACAGCTTCCGGTAATGATCAAATCCAATATATGTAACCTGACCGAGTTGACAGACGAGGAGATGGTGAAATATGGTGAGGACCCGCTGGACCCCGGAGGATACTTCATAGTTAATGGTACAGAACGTGTCGTTATGACACTTGAGGACCTTGCTCCGAACAAGATACTCACCGAGCTAGGAGAGAGATACGGCGACATGATCGAGGTCGCAAAGGTATTCTCCCAGAGGAGAGGCTACAGGGCACTCGTCGTAGTGGAAAGAGGACGAAAATCGATCCTTGAGGTCTCCTTCCCCTCCATATCAGGACGCGTTAACTTTATAACCCTCATGAGAGCGCTTGGTGTCGAGACTGATGAAGATCTTGTAAAAGTTGTCTCCACAGATCCGGAGATCATGAAATTCATGTTCGAGAACCTGGAAGAGGCGGAGGTTTCAACTGTGGAGGAAGCTATGGAGAAGATAGGCTCCCGCGTAGCTTCCGGGCAGGCAAGAGATTACCAGATCAAGCGCGCAAACTACGTCATTGACAGATACCTGTTGCCACACCTTGGTAATGAACCTACCAACAGAGTGGCCAAAGCTAACTTCCTGGGCAGGATGGCAGAATCCTGCTTCGAGCTCGCACTTGGAAAAAGGAATGAGGACGATAAGGACCATTACTCCAACAAGAGACTTAAGCTTACAGGAGACCTGATGGAAGACCTGTTCAGGGTGGCATTCAACAGGCTGTCCCGTGACATCAAGTACCAGCTCGAGAGAGCTAACATGAGGAACCGTGAACTGAATGTTATTACTCTGGTTCGTGCTGATGTGCTCACCGACCGCCTGCAACACCCGCTTGCAACCGGGAACTGGGTAGGAGGAAGGACAGGAGTATCACAGCTTCTTGACAGAACAGATTACATCTCGACACTGTCCCACCTGAGGCGTGTCATTTCCCCGCTCTCAAGGGCACAGCCGCACTTCGAGGCCCGTGACCTGCACCNNTGGTGAAGAACTTCGCCCAGATGGTCGAACTCTCCACGGGTTCCGATGAGGGCAAGATCATCAAGAATATACTCTATGACCTTGGAGTCACTCCGAGCACGATACGTTCTTCGTTCCACAAGATACCTGGTTACGAAGGAGAACTGGAAGAATTCGCAGATGAAGAGGGCGTCCCGCATATAGATGACGAGAACGCAGAACCGCTGGGATATGCGAACTATTCCGATACATTGGACGACAACTTAGGAGGATTACTGGATGAGTGAAGCTAAAGTGTTCCTGAACGGGGAACTGGTGGGCACGCATAGCGATCCTGCAGACCTGGTGGAGAATATAAGGAAACATCGCAGAGCAGGGGTTATTTCAAGCCAGATCAATGTTACCCTTTATGATGAGATCCACGAGGTCATCATCAACTCCGATATGGGTCGTGCAAGAAGGCCGCTCATAATCGTTGAGAACGGACAGGCGCTTGTAACTCCTGAAGATGATGAGCCGATAGCGCAGGGAGAGCTGACTTTTGACGAACTCCTTACACAGGGGAAGATCGAGTACCTTGATGCAGAGGAAGAAGAGAACGCATTCATTGCCCTTTATCGCAAGGACATTACTGAGAAACATACACACATGGAGATCAACCCGGGCCTGATACTGGGAATCGGTACCGGCATGGTACCGTACCCGGAACACAACGCATCACCCCGTAATACCATGGGTGCTGCGATGGTCAAGCAGTGTATCGGCGTATCCACATCCAACACGAAGCTCAGGCCGGACACCCGCGCCCACCTGCTCCACTACCCCCAGAAGGCAATGGTCAGAACGCAGACATGTGAAGCTATCCTTTTCGATGAAAGGCCTGCCGGGCAGAACTTCGTTGTAGCTGTCATGTCTTATGAAGGGCATAACATTGAAGATGCCCTGGTCTTCAACAAAGGCTCCATCGAAAGAGGGCTTGGAAGAAGTCATTTCCTGAGAACCTTCGAAGGGGAGGAAAGAAGATATCCTGGCGGCCAGGAAGACAAGTTCGAGATCCCCGACTCAGAGTTCAGGGGAGCGCGCAACGCCGAAGCATACGCTAACCTCGATGTGGACGGTCTCGTCAACCCTGAAACGGTTGTCGGCCCAAATGACGTCCTCATAGGAAAGACAAGTCCGCCACGTTTCCTTGAGGAGCAATCCGACTTCGGTATCACCGTAGAGCAGCGCAGGGAAAGTGCAATCACCATGCGTTCCAACGAGAAGGGCGTTGTCGATACCGTACTGCTGACCGAATCCATCAATGGTACCCGCCTTGCAAAGGTCAAGATAAGGGACGAGAGGATACCGGAAATAGGGGACAAATTTGCTTCCAGGCACGGGCAGAAAGGAGTCATAGGGCTTATTGTGCCCTATGAGGACATGCCCTTTACACATGACGGCATGGTACCGGACCTTGTTATCAACCCGCACGCAATCCCTTCACGTATGACGGTCGGACACGTGCTTGAGATGATAGGTGGTAAGATAGGCTCCATGGAAGGAAGGCGCATCAATGCAACCGCGTTCTCCGGAGAATACGAGGATGATCTGCGTGCTGCACTTAAAAGGCAGGGCTTTTCACATACAGGGAAGGAAGTTTTCTACGACGGCGTTACCGGACAAATGATCCGTGCAGACGTGTTCGTGGGAGTGATCCTTTACCAGAAACTGCACCATATGGTTGCATCAAAGATGCATGCAAGGTCACGCGGACCTGTGCAGGTGCTGACCCGCCAGCCAACAGAAGGACGTGCCCGTGAAGGTGGTCTGCGTTTCGGAGAGATGGAACGTGATGTACTGATCGGCCATGGCGCAGCAATGACATTAAAAGAGAGATTACTGGATGAATCTGACAAGGTCGTCGAGCTTGTCTGCGGACATTGCGGAATGATCGCCACTTTTGACAGGAAGAGGAACATCAGATACTGCGCGAACTGCGGTGCTGAGACAGATATCCATCCGGTGGAAATGAGTTATGCATTCAAACTATTGCTTGATGAGATCAAGTCACTTGGTGTGGCCCCGAGATTACAGCTTGAGGACGCAGTCTGAGGTGATCATAAAATGAAAGACCTACCATCTATCCCAAAAAGGATCGGCGCTATAAAGTTCGGTCTGTTATCACCCAGAGAAGTAAGGAAAATGAGTGTGACCTCCATAGTCACTGCAGACACATACGATGACGACGGTTATCCTATAGATATGGGGCTTATGGACCTGAGGCTCGGCGTTATTGACCCGGGCCTTAAGTGCAAGACCTGCGGAAGCCGTGCAGGCGAGTGTCCGGGGCATTTTGGACATATCGAACTTGTCGCCCCTGTTATCCATGTTGGTTTCAACAAGACCATCCGCAAGGCACTACGTTCCATCTGTCACAACTGCAGCAGGCTTTTGCTCACTGCCGACCAGAAGAGAGGTTTCCTTGCACAGTTAGAAAGTTCAAAGGATATGGGACACCTGCCTGACGACATAGTCAATGAGGTATTCAAGGAAGCCCGCAAGACAAAGATATGCCCCTACTGTTCTGCAGCTCAGAGAGAGATCAAGTTCGAGAAGCCTACTGACTATATAGAGGATGGTCGCAAGCTGACCCCCACTGAGATCAGGGACCGCTTCGAGAACATACCTGATGAGGATGTGAAGGTCATAGGAATGGATCCAACCAGTGCAAGACCTGAGTGGACCGTGCTCACCGTACTTCCGGTGCCGCCAGTTACCGTAAGGCCGTCCATTACCCTTGAATCCGGCCAGAGGAGCGAGGACGACCTCACACACAAACTCGTAGACATTATCCGCATTAACCAGAGATTCCAGGAGAACAGGGACGCAGGAGCCCCCCAGCTCATCATCGAGGATCTGTGGGAATTGCTGCAATACCATGTCACGACCTTCTTCGATAACGAGGTCTCCGGCGTACCTCCTGCGAGGCACAGATCCGGAAGACCATTAAAGACACTCACCCAGCGTTTGAAAGGTAAGGAAGGGCGTTTCAGAGGAAGTTTGTCAGGTAAGCGTGTCAACTTCTCTGCACGTACTGTGGTGTCCCCGGAGCCCAACCTTAGTATTAACGAAGTAGGAGTGCCTTTTGAGATCGCCCACCAGATGACGATACCTGAAAGAGTGACCTCCAGGAACATGGATCTGATGCGTATGTATGTCCTCAGGGGCAGCGATGTGCATCCAGGTGCAAACTATGTGATACGTGAGGATGGAAGGCGTATCAGGGTATCCGAGATCAACAAGGAAGAGCTTGCTGAAAAGATAGTGATCGGATGGACTGTCGAGAGACAGCTCATGGACGGCGATATTGTTCTTTTCAACAGACAGCCATCCCTGCACAAGATGAGCATCATGGCGCACAGGGTAAAGGTGCTCCCTTACAAGACATTCAGGCTGAACCCGGCCGTATGCCCGCCTTATAACGCAGACTTTGACGGTGACGAGATGAACATGCACGTCCTGCAGACAGAGGAGTCAAGAGCCGAAGCAAGTATCCTCATGCAGGTGCAGGAGAACATCCTTTCCCCCCGTTTTGGAGGACCGATCATAGGCGGCATACACGACCATATATCAGGGCTTTTCCTGCTCACGAGGAACGAGAACAGCATTACTAAGAATGCTGCGCTGGAACTGCTGAGAAAGTCAGATATAAGGGTCCTGCCGGAGCCTTCCAGCTACACCGAGGACGGAGAACCAAGATGGAACGGAAAGCAGATATTCAGTCAGATATTGCCCAAGGGCCTTTACCTGGAATTCCCGGCACAGGTATGCTACAAATGTGACACCTGCAAGAAAAAGGACTGCGAATATAACGCATATGTCGTCATAGAAGACGGCGAAATGATAATGGGAACCATTGACGAGCAGGCTATAGGCGCCTTTAAGGGCAAGATCCTTGACAAAATAGTGAAGGAATACGGCACCACCGCCGGCGCTAAGTTCGTGGACGACTTTACAAGACTTGCAATACGCGGGGTCATGAAGACAGGACTTAGCTTCGGAATAAGTGACGAAGATATCCCGGCCACTGCCAAGATGCAGATCAACAATCTTCTCAATGAGGCAGAAGAGAACGTTCAAAGGCTTATTGAGGCTTATGAGGCGAAGGAGCTGGAGCCACTGCCAGGACGTACGATGGACGAAACCATCGAAATGAAGATCATGCAGGAACTGGGTAAAGCCAGGGACCAGACAGGTAATATTGCAGGAAGACAACTGGGTCTTGAGAATTCTGCAGTGATAATGGCAAAGTCAGGAGCAAGAGGATCAATGCTCAACCTTACCCAGATGGCCGCCTGTGTGGGACAGCAGGCAGTTCGTGGTGAAAGGATAAGAAGAGGATATAACGGAAGGACACTCCCCCACTTTGACAAGGGTGACCTCGGTGCTGACGCACGTGGTTTCGTCAAGGCCAGTTACAAGAGCGGACTCAATCCGACCGAATACTTCTTCCACGCGATAGGTGGACGAGAAGGTCTTGTAGATACTGCCGTACGTACCTCACAGTCAGGTTACCTGCAGAGAAGGCTTGTGAACGCACTGCAGGATCTAGAGGTACAGTATGACGGATCGGTCCGTGAAACGCGTGGTGTCATAGTGCAGTTCAAGTATGGAGAGGACGGCATAGACTCCACCAAGAGTGACTACAGCAAGCCGGAAGCAGTGCACCGTATAGTACGGATGGTCACAGGAAAAGAGGTGAACTGAAATGAGCATTAGTGAAGCTACTATAGATTCGATGACCGCGCAGCTGGACCTTCCCAAGAATATAATGAAAACCCTTAAGGAAGATGCCATAAAGGCAGGCGTCACAAAGAAGGAACTCGAAGAGATAATCGAGCGCCTGCTAGAAAGCTACCAGTATGCTCTCGTGGAGCCATGCGAAGCTGTAGGTGTTGTTTCAGCACAGTCCATAGGTGAGCCGGGAACACAGATGACCATGCGTACATTCCACTACGCCGGTGTCGCTGAGATCAACGTTACCCTGGGTCTGCCCAGGCTTATCGAGATAGTGGATGCAAGAAAGACCCCCAGCACTCCTATGATGACAATTGCACTGGAGCCAGAATATGCAACCGACAGGGATAAAGCCCGTGTCCTTGCCTGGGAGATAGAGGCGACACATATAGATAACCTCGCAGACATAACGACAGACCTTGCAAACATGCAGCTGATAATTGACCTTAATGAGAAGACCCTCATCCAGAGGTCACTTTCGGCAGACGAGATAGCTGACAAGATACGCGAAAAGATGGATGTTGTGGTCACGGTTTCAGGTAACATTGCAAACCAGATCATCCTGACACCCAGTTCCCCTTCTTACAGAGAGCTTCTTCAGCTTGCAAAGAACATCCACACCATCACCCTCAAGGGCATCGAAGGCATCAAGAGGGTCGTTATCAGGAAGGATGGCGAGGAATACACCCTCTATACAGAAGGGTCACAGCTTAAAGACGTACTGCAGATAGAGGGTGTCGATGTCACAAGGACATATACTAACAACATAGGGGAGATATACGATGTGTTTGGCGTCGAGGCTGCAAGGAATGCGATAATCACTGAGGCTAACAGCACTCTTGGAGAGCAGGGCCTTACTGTGGATATCAGGCACATCATGCTTGTATCAGACATTATGTGCTGTGATGGCGAGGTAAAGCAGATCGGAAGACACGGAATATCAGGCGAGAAGGCCAGTGTGTTCGCCCGTGCAGCTTTCGAGGTTACTGTTAACCACCTCCTGGATGCAGGAATGCGTGGCGACCTTGATGAGCTCAACGGTGTCACGGAGAACATCATAGTAGGACAGCCAATCAAGCTTGGTACAGGCGATGTACATCTTATTTCCAGGTAAACTGCTTCATGTTGTTTCAAATGAACAACCAGAAACTACATATAAGGATTCAATTATTAGACTACAAATCTAACATACGTTATAAACGAGTTGATATAAATGGATATTAATATTGATAAAGCACTTATCAAAGTCATCAGAACAGGCAAGGTCATAATAGGATCAAACCGCACCGTCGATGCTGCTATGAACAATGAGGCAAAAATGGTCGTACTTGCTGCAAATTGCCCCAAAGATGTCAGAGCGAAGATAGAGAGCACAAGCGTACCCATACTGAACTATAAGGGAACAGGCATGGAACTCGGACCTGCCTGTGGCAAGCCATATATTATTGCGGCAATGGCTATCATTGACAGTGGTGAATCTGACATACTGGCTGCGTCTTAAGGGAGTTGCCTCATTTGAGCGAGATCAAGCTGTCTACAGAAGGACTCAGATATATAACTTTATTTGAAGACCTGACGAAAGCAACTGTCAAGGATTGCATAATCGATGAAGGACGCATAATATACGTGATAAAAGAAGGCGACATGGGAGCCGCCATCGGAAGGAACGGCGATCACATTAATCGCGTCAAAAAAGCTGTGGACAAGCATATAGATCTCGTGGAATACTCGGATGAACCGGCTGCATTCATCAAGAATGCCTTCAGCCCCGTAATGGTCAGGTCGGTTAATATTGTGGACAGGAACAGCAAGCGATTAGCTTATGTAGAAGTATCCAATAAGGACAAAGGACTTGCCATAGGACGTAACGGGAAGAACATAGAGAAAGTTAAGCTTGTTGCAAAGCGACATCACGATATAGATGATGTTATCCTGCAATGATCACAATTATAGTTTCAAATCAGCTCATATATATAATCAGAGGAATTAATATGCCAAATGGAAAGTATGCAGCTCACACACTCAAGAGCATTCGTCAGAACGCAAGGTGGAAAGACTCCTATTACAACAGACGTACACTCGGACTGGACGTAAAGGCAGATCCGCTCGGTGGCGCACCCCAGGGAAGAGGGATCGTACTTGAGAAGGTGGGTGTCGAAGCAAAACAGCCGAACTCGGCTATCAGGAAATGTGTCAGGATACAGCTTATCAAGAACGGACGCCAGGTGTCAGCATTCTGCCCCGGTGACGGAGCTATCAACTTCATCGATGAACACGACGAAGTAACTGTTGAGAGGATCGGTGGCCGTATGGGCGGTGCAATGGGTGACATTCCCGGAGTACGCTTCAAGGTCATTGCCGTGAACAATGTATCCCTCAGAGAGATGGTCATCGGCCGCAAGGAAAAACCAAGGAGATAATCATTATGTTAAAGTTATTCGGCAAATGGGACCTGACAGAAGTAGAGGTCGCAGACCAGGGAATCAGGAAGTATGTAAACCTTGACCCGGTCATAGTTCCCCACAGTAACGGGAAGCATGCAAAGCAGCAGTTCAGCAAATCAGAGAGCTGCATAGTTGAGCGCCTCGCCAACAACTTGATGAGAGAGGAGACAAACACAGGCAAGAAACAGAACGCACTGTGTATTGTGAGCGAAGCTCTGGATATCATCCACACAAAGACAAAGAAGAACCCCGTACAGGTGCTTGTCGAGGCTATATCTAACGCCGGACCCAGGGAAGAGGTCGTAAGGCTCAAGTACGGAGGCATATCCGTGCCAAAAGCAGTCGACACTTCATCACAGAGGCGTGTGGATACTGCTCTCAGGTACATTTCCATGGGCGCAAAGCAGGCTTCATTCAAATCCAAGAAGAGTGCCGCGAACAGCCTTGCTGCAGAAATACTATCTGCTGCGAACCGTGATGCAAAATGCTTCTCCATCAACAGGAAAGACGCTAAGGAAAGAGTCGCGAAGGCAGCACGTTAATGCTGACCTTTACATTTAGCCAATAATAAGAAAGGTAATCAATATGGGCAGAAGAAAGAAGATGGTGGAGCGTGTGACTGCGCTCATGAACGAGCCGGAGAAGATACGTAATATAGGTATCGTTGCACACATAGACCACGGAAAGACCACTTTGTCTGACAACCTCCTTGCAGGCGCAGGCATGATCTCAAAGGAGCTTGCGGGCAAGCAGCTGTTCATGGACTCCGATGAAGAGGAACAGCAAAGAGGTATCACGATCGATGCATCCAACGTTTCAATGGTTCACCAGTACGATGGTGTGGACTACCTCATCAACCTCATTGATACGCCGGGTCACGTAGACTTCGGCGGTGACGTCACTCGTGCCATGCGTGCCGTGGACGGAGCAGTCGTGGTCATTGACGCCGTTGAAGGTACGATGCCACAGACAGAGACAGTCCTCAGGCAAGCCCTCAAGGAACATGTCAAACCGGTGCTGTTCATTAACAAGGTAGACCGCCTTATCAATGAACTTAAGGTCGATTCGCAGGAAATGCAGATCAGGCTAGGGAAGCTTATCGATCACGTGAACAAGCTCATCAAGGGCATGAACGAAGAGCGCTACAAAGCAGGATGGAAAGTCGATGCTGCTGTAGGTACCGTTGCTTTCGGTTCAGCTCTTTACAACTGGGCCATCAGTGTGCCCATGATGAAGAAGACAGGCATCAGCTTCAATGATGTTTACAACTACTGCCGCGAGGGAGATATGAAGACCCTTGCCGACAAATGCCCGCTCCACGAAGCGGTCAATGACATGGTCATCAGGTTCCTGCCAAATCCGCTTCAGGCCCAGGAAGGCAGGATCAATGTCATCTGGCACGGCGATAAGAAAACAGAGATCGCAAAGTCAATGGCGACAGCAGATGCAAAGGGAGACCTTGCATTCATGGTCACTGACATATCAATGGACCCGCATGCAGGAGAGGTCGCAACCGGAAGGCTGTTCAGCGGCACCCTTACCCGCGGCCTGGAAGTAGAGGTCACGGGAGCTGCAAAGAAGAACAGGATCCAGCAGGTAGGTATATTCATGGGCCCGGAAAGGCTCGAGGTGGAAAGCATACCTGCAGGTAACATTGCAGCAGTCACCGGCCTGAGAGATGCGTTCGTCGGTTCTACTGTAACTACCCTGGACGGCATGACACCTTTCGAGAGTATAAAGCATGCAAGTGAACCTGTGGTCACTGTAGCCGTTGAAGCCAAGCACATGAAAGACCTTCCAAAATTAGTGGAGGTGCTCAGACAGGTAGCAAAGGAAGACCCGACACTTTCGATCACGCTCAACGAAGAGACTGGCGAGCACCTGATGGCAGGCATGGGTGAGCTGCACCTTGAAGTAATTGCACACAGAATAGAACGTGACAAGAAAGTAGAGATCACAACCACACCTCCGATAGTAGTATATCGTGAGACCATACGCGGAAAGGCAGGCCCTGTTGAAGGAAAGTCACCAAACAGGCACAATCGCTTCTACGTGCATGTCGAGCCACTCGAACAAGGCGTAAGGGACCTTATAAGGAACGGAGAGATATCCATGCGCATGACCGAGGTCGAACGCAGGGAGAAACTCATGGCAGCAGGTATGGGAAAAGATGAAGCCAAGAGTATCGTAGCCATCTTTGAGAGCAATATCTACATCGACATGACCAAGGGTATCCAGCATCTCAACGAGACCATGGAACTTATCCTTGAAGGTTTCGAAGAGGTCATGAAGGCAGGACCCCTCTCAAGAGAACCATGCATGGGTGTGAAAGTGAAACTCGTGGATGCCAAGCTGCACGAGGACGCTGTCCACAGAGGACCCGCACAGGTCATTCCCGCATCCAGGCAATCCATTCAGGCAGCAATGCTAATGGCAGATGACACCCTTCTGGA
The DNA here is from genome assembly GCA_002501695.1 of Methanolobus sp. UBA474. Taxonomy (GTDB): domain Archaea; phylum Halobacteriota; class Methanosarcinia; order Methanosarcinales; family Methanosarcinaceae; genus Methanolobus. The sequence goes on from DANZ01000054.1 coordinate 12,020, forward strand.
ACCCTACCAGAAAGTGTTCATTCAGGTGCCACAGGATCAGATGGGTGGAGCAACTAAAGAGATCCAGGGCCGCCGTGGTATCATTTACAACATGACTTCCGAAGGCGACACGACGATCATCGAGTCCAAGGCACCGGTAGCTGAGTTGTTCGGATTCGCAGGAGACATCAGATCCGCAACCGAAGGACGCGCAATGTGGAGCACCGAGTTCGTCGGATTTGAGACACTTCCCACAAGCCTGAGCAGTGAGATAATTGGTTCCATAAGACAGAGGAAAGGACTGAAGAAGGAGCTTCCGCAAGCAGCCGACTATCTGAGCCCTTAATGACAGAGGTTGCAGCATTAGCTGCAAACCCTTTTCGTCAGAAAGGTTTAAACGTGTAAACGTGTATTAAGTCAAATCAAATTGAAGCATTTATAATCAAATATAGGAGATATTTAAAATGGCAGCTGTCAAACCACACATGAATTTAGCAGTCATCGGTCACATCGACCACGGCAAGTCTACCCTTGTCGGAAGACTGATGTTCGAAACCGGAGCAGTTCCTGCTCACATGATCGAGAAATACAAAGCAGAAGCAAAAGAGAAAGGAAAGGAATCCTTCGCTTTTGCATGGGTCATGGACTCACTCAAGGAAGAGCGTGAGAGGGGTATCACCATTGATATCGCCCACAGGAGATTCGACACCGATAAGTTCTACTTTACAGTCGTGGACTGCCCCGGCCACCGTGACTTCGTCAAGAACATGANNACATGATCACCGGCGCATCCCAGGCAGATGCAGCTATCCTTGTCGTCGCAGCACCAGATGGTGTAATGGCCCAGACCAAGGAGCACGTGTTCCTTTCCAGGACACTCGGTATCAACCAGCTGATCATCGCGGTCAACAAGATGGACGCAGCAAAATACAGCCAGGAGAGGTACGAGCAGGTCAAGAAAGATGT
>DANZ01000079.1:0-1151 GCA_002501695.1 Methanolobus sp. UBA474
GAGGATGTGCTGGACACATGGATGGACTCTTCCATTACAGTGCTGCATGTTTCCGGATGGCTCTCCGACCACGACCTGCGGCTCCCTGCACAATTGCGCCCGCAGGGTCATGATATCATCCGCACCTGGACATTCTATAGCATACTGAGGTCCATGGCGCTCACAGGTAAAAGGCCNNTGGGACTCCATACTTGTCAACGGCATGGTGCTGGGTGAGGACGGGCACAAGATGAGCAAGTCCCTGGGTAACATCATCTCGCCCGAGGAGGTCATCAGGGAACACAGCGCTGACGCGTTCAGGCAGTGGGCGGCCATCGGCGGCTCACCCGGCTCAGATGTCATGTTCCGCTGGAAGGATGTCGTATCTGCTTCAAGGTTCTTCACCAAGGCATGGAGCATCTACAGATTCTCGATGTCCCATCTTGAGGATTACAGTCACAAGGAAATAGATGCATCCGAACTGGAGGTAGTGGACCTGTGGCTGCTGAGCCATCTCAACAGGCTCATCCTGTCTGTTACCAGGAGCATGGACGCATACCAGTTCGATGAGGCATTCAAGGCAATACGCGGCTTCTCATGGGACATACTTGCGGACAACTACCTGGAGCTCATAAAGTCCCGCCTTTACGGGGAAGACGGGCCAGGCAAGCAGGCTGCAAAGTACACNNCTTTTCGTTACAATGGACGCGCTCACAAGGCTGCTGGCACCATTTGCTCCCTTTTTCGCGGAAGAGATGTTCTCATACATGGGCGAGGGAAGCATACACGCCCAATCCTGGCCGAAGGCAAGAGAAGAACTGATAGATGCTGATGCTGAGAGGTCCGGAGAGTTCATCAAGGATGTCGCAAGTGCTGTCAGGAGATACAAGTCCGAGAAGGGCATTGCATTGAACGCCCGCCTGGAAAAGATCGAGATGTATGGTGTGGATATGGATGTCACCGATCTGATCGGTGTGACCAATTCTCCTGTAGAGGTCATCGATGGTGAACCTGACTTTGAGCATGTGCCTGTGAGCATTAAGCCCAATATGGGGAAGATCGGTCCTAAGTTCAGAGGGCAGGCCAAGGCAATAATTGATGCGCTGCTTGAAGAGAATCCTAAAAGGATAGCTGATGAGATGGCCCGGGGCAGGATATCAGTGTCCGTTAAC
>DANZ01000079.1:1169-1375 GCA_002501695.1 Methanolobus sp. UBA474
GGAGTGCCTGTTGTTATTGTAAGGTAGATCACGCAGGGGCATCAGAAGGATGCGTTTTTCACGCAACCTTTAAAAATCTCCTCTGCATAATCAATATTGGACATGCTCGTCTGCGTTACGGGTGATCGATTGAAAGTCAGATCCAGGGTACAAATAAGGAAATCAGAGAAGATCAAGCTGCTGAAGGACCTGAAGTCCTCTTTCGG
>DANZ01000079.1:1424-3189 GCA_002501695.1 Methanolobus sp. UBA474
GATACTTATTTCCCAACAGTGAGGGGGGTGCTTGAGCTCGGCCTGAAGACGAATGTCGTAACGGTAGATGCCGGAGCTATCCGCTTCGTAGTCAACGGGGCCGATGTGATGTGTCCCGGGATAGTTTCCGCTGACCCGGATATACAGGCAGGTGACCCGGTGGTGATCTTGGAGGAAACGCACAAAAAGCCTCTTGCCATAGGTATAGCCATCATCTCCGGTGCCGATATGAAGGCAAGTTCAGGCAAGGCTATAAAGTCTGTCCATTATGTGGGCGATAAGCTCTGGAATCTTGACATCTGAAAGAAATCATTAATATATCATGAAATGATGTATAAATATAAGTCTGATCAAAGAAGTCTGGTCAAAGTGAAATAAATGAAATGATACGATCGATCCTGCATGACATGTGATCTGGAAGCTGACCTCCTGCACAGGTCTGGAAAAATCCCGGTAATAATTTAAGTAGTATCGATATTATTAATATAGCATCAATGTTATTGAATACATGAGGGCTCATTATGGCAAAAATCATGAACAAGTTGTTTGGTGGCAGTAGCAAAACCACAACAGTTGAAGATGAATATACGGAACTTGACCTTACAAAGTACGAAGAAGTGCTGGATGAGGAACCTGCAGAGACATACGTAAGGGTGGCCGAACTGACCAACCTGAACGAGCTGACCGCCCTGAAAAGAGAGATATATGGCGGCAATATAGTGATGATCGATATCTCTAACATAAAGGCTGATAAACTCATGCTTGACCGTGCATTNNAAGGATCTCAAGGATGTTGTCACTGATGTTCACGGTGATATTGCAGGAATAAAGGATGATCAGGTACTTGTGACACCCACCGGTATCAAGATAGACAGATCGAAGATCCTTGGTGGAAGGTATTGAGTGAAGAGACCACCTGCCATAGTTTTGTAACCCGGACTTCCTGTCCTCTCTGTCATGAGGAACTTATCATCAACTGGCAGGGTGATGATATTCCTTATTTTGGCGAGGTCATGCATATCAGCTCCAGATGCGAATGCGGTTTCAGGTTCACTGATACGCTTATCCTTGCGCAGCGCGATCCTGTGAGGTATGAACTGAGACTGGAGTGCATGGAAGACCTGAACAGCAGGGTCGTACGCTCCACATCCGGAACGATACGCATACCTGAGCTTGGCATTGATGTAGAGCCCGGCTCTATCTCCGAATCTTATATAACCAACGTGGAAGGTGTCCTAGACCGGATACTGAATGTTGTCATGACCGCGACCAGCTGGAGTGCCGAAGAGCCTGAGAAGTACTCCCTGGGACTTGATATCCAGCAGGCTTTAAGGGATGCCATGGATGGTAAAAAAGAGCTCACGCTGATCATAGAGGATCCGCTTGGGAATAGTGCTATCATATCAGAGAAAGCTAAATGCAGGCAGCTGACACCGGAAGAAGCGGAACATCTCAAAACCGGGATGATAGTGTTCGATACATCCTCTTCTGCGATGGAGGTCGATGCATGTGATCCGGATCATTCGATCACAGATTGATCCTCTGCTTCCTTTCATTCTTTTTTAGTCCTTTATCCTGTGACTTCCGAAACCTTAAATATATGGCACTCTGATATAACATTCACCTATTCAAAAACTCTGTGAGGATATATCTTGCCAGAAGAATGCAGCCATAGTGTCACCATGCCGCTTATAGGAGACGATGCGCCTTCATTTACAGCCAGGACCACGCTGGGTGTCATTAATTTTCCGGATGATTACAGGGG
>DANZ01000148.1 GCA_002501695.1 Methanolobus sp. UBA474
CTCCGCCGTGTGAAGGCGACGTCATGACCAGCTAGACCACGAGCCCAAAGGCAAGAGATGTGAATGGATATGCAAGGCTATATAATTATCGCATCGGAAATGATGCAGAGTTCAGTGAGTCTTTGCCCTGACAAGGGCATAGGTGATCAGTGATACTAGCAGTGCGCCGCTGATTACTGATATGAGAGCAACTTCCTGGGGTAAATAATTGTAGGATAGGATCGCTATCAGTGTTCCTGCTACGAATGCAACTGGTATCAGCACTGAGTTTTTCACTAGTTCTTTCTGGTCTATATCAAACGTGGTCATATTTTATCAGGTCCATGTCCGTGACATCAATTATATATTTACTCCAATATGGATGCTAGCGTATATATAGTTATCTAATCTGCTCCTGCAGGCGCAATCGGTATGTGGTAACATACTTATGGCAAATGTGACTTTTTATTTGCTGGTGTCATATGCTTGCGGCAATGTATGCCAGCGCCAGGTAGCGTGCAAACTTCCCTATGAACACGTAGATAGAGAATATCCTGAAATCCAGTTTCAAAAGGCCGCCCGACACTGTAATGGCATCACCGACAAGAGGCATCCAGGTAAATAAAAGGATATATGCTCCATATCGCGTGAACCATCTGTCTGCTTTTTCAAGTTCTTTCGCTGAGATCGACAGGTATCTTTCTATGATCCCGCTACGTCCCTTCAGGCCTATATAATATGTGGTGCAGGCTCCAAGATAATTTCCAAGTGTAGCTAAAAGGACCACTGCATAAAAGTTATGATCTGACCTTATAAGCAGGACTACAAGAGTCTCCGACCCCAGGGGGAGCACAGTTGATGCCAGGAAACTTGTAATAAAAAGGCTGAGGTATGTATAGCCCGATACAGGGATGATCAACTGCTCCAACATTAACTCTCCTTTGGCATATATGGATTAAGAATGTATGCTTCTTATCGGGAATATTGCCTGCGCCCTGATAAATATCCATACAGAAAAGTACATTATCAATTGCATAAACTGATCATTTGATGAACGAAAATCTATTATATATTCTATGTTTCTATATGGTGTATTTTTAAAGAGCTCGAGGGCAACAAAAAACGGTACACAGCATGAGTGAAAAACGCAGATCAAAGATACTCGTTGTCGACGACGACGCCCTTAATGTCAGGCTGATCGAAACCCAGCTTAAGGCAGATTATGACATAAAGGCTGCTCATAGCGGGGAAGAGGCTCTTGGTATCATAAGTTCTGAAAAGCCAGACCTTGTGATCCTGGATGTCATGATGCCGGGTATTAACGGATACGATGTATGCAGGAGGATCAAATCATCTAAAGAGACCTGCTTTATCCCGGTTATAATAGTCACAGCTCTTTCTTCAAAGCACGACCGCCTTGAAGGCATGGAGGCTGGAGCCGATGAATTCCTCACAAAGCCCGTTGACAGATTTGAAGTCCTTACCCGTGTTAGGACACTTCTAAAGAACAAGCAACTCTATGATGATCTGGTTACCGGGAGCGAGAGAACAAAAAGATATCTTGAGATCGCGGGTTGCATGATAGTGGCGATAAATGTGGATCAGACTGTCACCCTTGCCAATGCAAAATGCTGTGAGGTGCTTGGCTATTCAGAGGAGGAACTTATCGGTTCGAACTGGTTCTCAAAGGTGGTGCCAGCCGGGGATAAAAGCAGGATGGAATCTCTCTTTGAAAGGATCGTTGAGAATGATCTGATGCCGGTTGAAAGTTTTGAGGGTCATGTACTGACAAAGGCGGGGCAAAAAAAGCTGATCTCCTGGCGCAATTCATATATGAAGGACCCTGCCGGTCAGATCACAACTTTTCTAAGTTCCGGTATGGATATCACTGAGCAAAGGGATGCCGAGCAAAAGATACAGCTTTCCGAGGAAAAATTCCGTATGCTGGCAGAGAATGCCAATGACGTCATATGGACCATGGACGAGAACGGCAGATTCCTGTATATCAGCCCATCTGTATTCAAATTGAGAGGTTATACTCCGGAAGAAGTGCTGAGCCAGAACATGTCGGAAATATTCTCTGCAGATAGTATCTTTCTAGTAAGATCTGCAATTAATGCATTTTTTGCAGATGTAAAACATGCCAGAATGATTGGTCACGCAGAGATCATGGAGCTGGAACAATTCCATAAAGAAGGTCATATTGTCTGGACTGAGGCAATTGCAAATCCTTTATTTGATGAAAATGGGAATTTCAAGTTCTTCCTGGGTGTCACTCGTGATATAAGCGAGCGTAAAAGATCCCAGGAGGCTATTCAGAAATATATAGACGGTATGGCAAAGGCAAACGAGTCACTGCAGTCATTGGACAGGATGAAAGAGGAGTTCATCTCAAACCTCAGTCACGAATTGAAAACTCCGCTTATATCTATAAAAGGGTACAGTGAACTTGTGCATGACGAACTGCTGGGTCCCCTGAACGAAAAGCAGAAGAATGCCCTGCGAATAGTTCTTGACAAGTATGATCATCTGAGCTTCCTGCTTGATTCTCTTATATATATGAGCATAACCAGGTCCGGTAAGGTCAATTACAGGTTTGATCCTATCAGGATCGAGGATGCACTCAAAAAGGTTATGGATTATTTCCTCTTCAAGGCAACAGACAAGCAAATACAGATGATCCATAGTTTTGAAAGTGACCTGCCACTTGTCAAAGGTGATGTGGAATACATACCCTATCTTTTCCGGTCCCTCCTGGACAATGCTCTCAAGTTCAGCAGGAAAGAGGGCATCATCGAGGTCTCAGCTTACAGGGACAATGGCTGTGTGCATGTAGTAGTGAAGGATAATGGCATAGGCATTCCAAAGGCTGAGTTTTCCAATATCTTCCATCCTTTTTACCAGGTGGACAATTCCTCAACAAGGAAGCACGGAGGCAGCGGGCTGGGGCTGCATGTAAGTAAAACCATCACCGAGGTTCATAACGGTGATATCTGGATCGAGAGCGAAGAGGGGATCGGGACTTCGGTGCATGTGACATTCCCCTCTTACTCTCCTCCCCGTATGGAGAGTCCCGGATAGGATGCTCCGTGCCATATCAGTAAGGTATCGCCCGGGGATAGCGTACCTCTACTGTATATGTCACCGACTCTTCTCCGTTTGCCGGCACTCTTACCTCGAACTCAGCAGTGAATGCGTCCACTTTTGTATAATTGTGTGAGGAGTTCGTTATTTCCCAGTCCCCGTATATGCTCTCCACCACAGTGACATTTACATCCTCTGATTTCTGGTTAGTAAGATCTATGCTATAGCTTCGCCGCTCGGCGGATTCCCCCAGGCTCTGGTAATCTGTCTGGGTCTTCTCCCCCGTGATATCAAAAGCATATCCTACGAAGATACGCACTTCCTCTCCTATAGGTGTATGGTCTATCTCGTCCTCGCCGACAAACTGCAACGCTCCCTCGGAATCTTCTGCATAGGCGCTGACTATGCCCCCGGGCAGCGGCATCCCAAGCCCGCCGGACTCCGTATTCTCTGTGCTCATTACAACTTTGATCCTTTCCCCGGTGTTACTATCAAAGATGTACTCCTTCTCTACAGGTACGCTGTCTTCGGATAACAGGGATATCTGTTTACTCTCACCGTTGCTTAAAGTGGTGGTCCTGTTAAGCTTGTAAGTGTGGTACTCAAATAGTGACCCCTGACCGAACTGTTCAGGTGGCTGGTCACCTGCGGCTTCATCAGTGACATATTCAGGGTAATCCTGTCCGGAGACTCTGCGAACATCCCCGGCCACGAGCTTTACCCTGGCATCGTTGAAACTGGCCCCTGCCTGGTTATCTATGGAGGCCCATCCGTCAATGCTGGCCTGGGTCTCATTGTCAGTGAGCTTCACTATGTAATTTGCCTTCCAGCTAATACCTTCTGTCAGATAGGATGTTAATATTGGTCTGGTCCCAGCTTCCGGCGAATATATCTGCCAGGTGAGTGCAGGCCCAATAGGAATATCCTCAGTATCCTGGAATTCTATTTTTGAAACACTCATAAATGTAATGATATTCCCGGAAGTATTGAGAACGATCTTATCATTCTCATGGCCTATAAGTATCCCTGTATAGGAGTTACCTGCCTCATCGGTGACAGTTATCTCTTTACCCATATGGTTTTCTAATAGCCTGCTGGTGCTGGCATTATCACTGCTAAACTGTTGCTCGATAATGTAGGTGCCGGGGCTTTCCGTGTCTTCAAATATCACAGAGCTCGGATCTATCCGGGAAGCAATATCAGTGATATTTACAAGGTTGATACCTTCCTGAAAGTCGACTTGTCTTGTTTCTCTGACAAGCGCAATATCCTGTGAATATATTGTAAGTTCGGTGTCCTCAGTGGTGTTCTGCGCCAAAGCACTGCCAATCAGGGACCCATTCGTCATTTCCTGAGCATGCAGCAATGAGAAGGCTGCAAGAATAACAATAATAGATAATACATAAGTATCTAATTTATTCACTCCCATGAATAAAAATGGTATTCCCTACTATAAAATATCTGCCTTTAGCTCCTGAACTGTGTGTCTTGCCCGGCACCATTTAAGCATTCTCCCTTGCAGAAAAGAGTTTATATGTTGGTAAACTACAACCCATGATGTTCGTTGACAAGGTGATCTCCTGCCTCAGGGAAATGTATCCCGGAGGCTATTCACATACATGCAGGGACCCGTTCTATATGCTCATTTCCACCGTGCTGTCCCAGCGTACCCGGGACGAGGTGACAATTCCTGCAACCAGGAGACTCTTTGAGGTATATGATACACCGCAAAAGATGGCAGAAGCTGATGCTGAAGATATACAGGCTCTTATAAAGGACGTTGGCTTCTACAGAGTGAAGGCGCAGCGGATCATTGATATCTCTCAGATCATTTTGCACGATCATGGAGGACTTGTCCCGGACAGCATGAACGAACTTCTCAAATTGCCCGGTGTCGGGCGAAAGACTGCTAACTGCGTGCTTGGATATGCATACGAGCAGGATGTCATTGCAGTGGATACTCACGTACACAGGATATCCAACCGGCTGGGTCTTGTCAAAACCTCCGGCCCTGACGAGACCGAGAAAGAGCTTGAAAAAGTGATTCCAAAGCATGCGTGGAAAGAGATCAACGGTCTGATGGTGCTTTTCGGCCAGAATGTATGCCGTCCGATGTCTCCCAGATGTGAAGAGTGCAGGCTTAACGATATCTGTCCACGGATAATGTAAGCCTGTTCAGGATATTAAGTCTGAAAAGTATATACCTTTTTAAGAAGGTATTTATTATAATACTAGATATAGCACGCATAACACACCTTGTGCCGCAACTACCATATAAAAAGAAACGGTTCTGCACGGGGAGTGATAAATTCCATTTATCTATGTAGGTGAATTGATGTTCTTAGTCGGAGAAGCTCTAATTGGCGAGGCACCAGAACTCGCACACGTTGACCTTTTAATCGGGAACAAGAATGGTCCTGTAGGTCAGGCATTTGCAAACGGTCTAACACAACTGTCAGTAGGACACACCCCTCTGCTCTCAGTGATACGCCCCAACCTTCCTACAAAACCTTCCACATTGATAATCCCGAAGGTCACTGTAAAGAATATGGCTCAGGCAGCCCAGATATTCGGCCCTGCACAGGCCGCGGTGGCAAAGGCTGTCGCTGATGCCCTTGAGGAAGGCGTATTCGGCGATATGGATATCGAGGACATCGTTGTCATTGCAAGCGTCTTCATCCACCCCGAGGCCAAGGACTACAACAGGATATACAGGTACAACTACGGAGCAACCAAGCTTGCTGTCAGGCGTGCCCTGGAAGGGTTCCCGGATGTTGGCACAGTGCTCAAGGAGAAGGACAGGATGGGTCACGCAGTAATGGGATTCAAGGTCTCAAGGCTATGGAACCCGCCATATCTGCAGGTTGCGCTGGATAACCCCAACATCGAGGCCATACTCAGCATAGTGAACCAGTTGCCAAAGAGCGACCACGTCATCCTGGAAGCAGGCACACCTCTTATCAAGCGCTATGGTGTTGACGTTATCTCAAGGCTCAGGGAAGTACGTCCCGACGCATTCATCGTCGCTGACCTCAAGACCCTTGACACAGGCAACCTGGAAGCCCGCATGGTGGCAGATGCAACAGCAGATGCTATCGTGATCTCTGCACTGGCACCTGTGGCAACTCTTAACAAGGCTATCGAGGAAGCCCACAAGACTGGTATATACGCTGTTATGGACACCCTTAACTGCCCGGACCCTGTAGCAATACTCAAGCAGCTCAAGGAACTGCCTGACGTTGTGGAACTGCACCGCGCCATCGATATTGAGGAAACCGCTCATGCATGGGGCAACATCCAGGATATCAAGGCTCTTTCACCAAAGATCCTTGTGGCAGTTGCCGGGGGCATACGCATCGATACAATGCCTGACGCACTCAAGGCAGGCGCTGATATCCTTGTTGTAGGCAGGGCCATAACCAATGCTAAGGACGTAAGGCAGGTTGCCGAGAAGTTCATTGAAGGCCTTAACAACCCTGAGATCGACCAGTTCAGGGTAATGACCGATTTCTAAGCGTATTCCGGGCGTGTGTGCTGCACATTGACACACGCTTTTTTCTATTTTGAAGTATTATCTCTCTCCGGAGAGATCACATGAGTTCCACACTGATAGTTTTGAATCTGAAGACCTACCTTGAGGGCACAGGCCATGGCGCCGTAAAGATAGCACAGGCATGCAGGGACGTTGCTGAAGATTCCGGCATAGACATTGCAGTAGCACCCCAGTTATGTGACATCTACAGGGTTTCGTCTCAGGTGGATGTCCCTGTTTATGCGCAGCATCTGGACAGCGTGGGAGCCGGGAGCTTTACGGGGCATGCTTTCGCTCAGTGCATCAAAGATGCGGGCGCAGTTGGCACTTTAATTAACCACTCCGAATATCGGCTCACACTTGCCGGCATTGACGCATCGGTAAGCAAGGCAAAGGAAACCGGTCTTACGACTATAGTTTGTACGAACAACGTGGCAACTTCTGCAGCCGCCGCAGCGCTGGGCCCGGATTATGTAGCAGTGGAGCCCCCTGAACTTATCGGCAGCGGTATCCCGGTGTCAAAAGCAGACCCGCAGGTAGTCACAGGTTCTGTGAATGCGGTCACAAGAGTTAACCCGGCAGTGAAAGTGCTGTGCGGGGCGGGTATATCTAAAGGAGAAGATCTCCTGGCAGCTCTGGAGCTTGGCTCCGTAGGGGTCCTGCTGGCTTCGGGTATTGTCAAAGCCCAAGACCCCCGGATTGCGCTTGAAGACCTTGTAAGCAAGATCATCTGAATGTATGTTCAGGGCAGGCTCAGCCATGCTATAAGTAACAGCACGGTTGTAGCCACCATTCTCACAGGGATGGAGAGGTCTATACCGAACTGTTCTTTTACCATCCTGGATATGCCGATCGGTGGCGGAGCTATAAGGAGTGCTGCAAGGAAAAGGGAGGCGCCGGTAATATAATTCTTTTCCACCAGCATCAGGTAAAGCCCCTGGATTCCCAGGTACATCCCGAAAAGGGCAGTAAAGAATATGCCTATCTTAAGGAACCTTATATATTGTTGTGGGGTTGCGGGTGCTCTGTTCAAAATATCACGGAACTAGTGTAAGTATAGGTGCCTGATAATGTTTGTCCCAGCACCTTGTATAAAGGCCCGTTAGCCAGGTACAAATGATGCAAAAACGGACCCCGAAAAATTATCCCCTGAGTTTGCAGCCTATCCCGCAAAGCAACGTTGCTATCTCATTGTTCACTAAAGAGGCGTCGGAGTCCCCTATTATACTGACCCTGTATGTAACACTTGTCCCGGCCTCTCCTTTGAGGCCGGTATATATGTCTATGACCTGTACTGCAATAACATTCCCGTTAGCATTTATTATGCCCTGTATGACCTGTGGGTCTGCGCCCTCCGGAATAATGACAGATATATCTCTCTCCTGTTTCCTGAGGTTCTCTGCTTTCCATTTTAGAAGTTCTTCCGTGGAGAGCAGGCGGACGTTCTCAAGCTTAAGGGTAACATGCCTGTTGCCATCGGATAGTATCACGCTTCTTGGTGTGACCTTTTTTACGATCCCGACATGTACAAACTCTGAATATATGTGCCTGAGCCCTCTTTCCATACCGATCGAATCCACCAGTTCGTCAAGTTCGGCTATTTTGGAGTTGATGAGCTTATCGGAGCGGCGCAGTGCTGCGGAGGTGTCTCCAAAGTGGACTGCCGCATCCTTCATTTTAATGATGAAGCTCTCTACATCATGCTCCCGCACGATC
>DANZ01000130.1:0-19556 GCA_002501695.1 Methanolobus sp. UBA474
ACATGGGGGTACCGCGTTATAGAAACGATTGGCACAAAGATCACAGAACTCACTCCTACAAGAGGTTTCTCCGCTGAGTTTGCAACCGCATCGGTTGTGGTGTTGCACAGCTATATCTCTCTGCCTATCTCAACCACACATACACTGGTAGGCTCCGTTATAGGCGTGGGGCTGGCAGGAGGACTTGCAGCGGTTGATTTAAGTGTTATAGGGAAGATAGCTCTGTCCTGGATAGTCACTGTGCCTGTGGCAGCATTGACATCTGCTCTGATATTTATAGGACTTATGGGAGTCGGAATATGAAAAAGGAATACATTCGCTCGGTTTTGAGCATATTTGCAAGTTCACCGTTCAAGCCACTGTGCATGCACGCTAACAAGGGCGGAGACTGCGTAAGAAAGTTAAGCGAAGCTGTCCATGCATTCTGTGAGGGAGACATGGAAAAGGTCAATCAGCTTAACGCTGAGATAGATGTCATTGAGCACGAGGCGGATGTCATCAAGCAGACCATAAGAGGTGAACTCTCTTCTTCTATAATGCTTCCTGTACATGCCACTGATCTGTTAAACTTCCTCAAACCGCAGGACTCCATATCAGATGACGCCCAGGAAGCCTCTTACTGGCTCACATTGCGCAGGTTCGATGCGTCACCGGAGATACGTGCCGGATTCCGGGAACTGATGGCAAGGACACTTGCGACTGTCGAGCACTATGAGAAACTGGTTGACACCCTTAGCGAACTGCTTGAATCCTCTTTCAGTAAAAGGGATGTCGAAGATACCCTTGCGTTGGTGATGGAAGTTGAGGAAATGGAGCATCAGGTTGACGTTATTGAAAAGGAGCTGATGAGGACAGTTTTCCGGAGTGAGGATGTGCTTGGGGGCGTGGGTGTTTTCCACCTGTCGCGCCTGGTCATGAACATTGGCAGCATCGCAGACAAAGCGGAGCACGCTGCTGACAGGCTGAGGACCATGATCCTGAGAAGGTGATCCTCTTTCATTTTTATTTGTGAAGATTACCATCCTCGTTCATCTTCTGGAGCAATTCTATTACAGAATAGGATGCACGGGTAATTCCCATGCTGCGGCTGTCGGTATCGGTACCTGCTACATAGAGATTATTGATAGGTGTCCTTGCATCCGCGAAATACCCGTTAATGGTAACTGCAGCCTTTTCAGGAATGGTGATCTGCTCGTGCTTCATCTGTATATGGTCTTCAATACGGGGGATGGCATGATATATGGTCTCATAGGCCGTTTTGATCTCTGAGCTCTCGCTCGTTCCTTCTTTGATGATGAAGGAGAAGCCCACAAGCTGCTTACCCTTGGGTGCAAGGGATGCATCGTAGTTGCTTATAGGCATTGCCCAGTAGGGATGGTTCTTGAACCATATCTCTGATCCGATGTAATTGAATTCCTCCATCATAGAATCCAGACCGAGCCATACCGTAAGGCTCCGTGAATGGTCTACGCCTTTAAGTTCATCTACATATGAACTTGGAAGTGTTTCCACCATGCGAGGCAGGTCCGTAACAAAGCCTGTGTAAACGACAGTATTTGCGTAGTATGTCTCATCCGCTTCAACGCCGATGACCTTGCCGTTGGTGGTGAGTATTTTCCTGACCTCGCAACCGGTCCTTATCTCCACGCTCTTTGGGAGGGAGAACAGCAGTGCATTGAGGAGTGATTTCAGTCCTTTTCTCGGGTATCCCTGTGAGTAGCTGACCTTATTGGTCGCAAGCCTTCCAAGGGATGTGAGCGGCTTGGATGCCTTGTTCATCCTTGCCTGCAGAGATGTATGCAGATTGGATGATAATATGGATTTGAGGACGGGCTCAGTTTGAGGCTTTTCATAAGCCTTCATTATATTCTCCATCTGCTCCTGGGGAACGTTGTCCCTTACAAAACTGCTGCCTGACAGGATCCTCTGAGCAGATGTCTGCTTCATATCCCTTCCCGAGAGGAAGTATGATATCGCATCCACGAAATCATAGGTGTCCTTTGAAAGATTGTCAGGGACGAACTCGTACACGGACTGTTTTGAGAGATCGATACCGAATGTGGAGAGCGTCAGGGCTTTAGTGATAGCCTGTGAGATAACGATCCTGTCCTTTCTGGGAAGTACGTCGAACGTGACGAAGTCTCTTACATTTGAAGGAACTTTCAGGAACTGGTCTTCAGTCCTTACATAATAATGCCCGTAGTCCTCAAAGACCGGCATATAATCAAAGTAATTATCCATCAGCCTTCTCAGCGGTCCAACTTCAAGATGAGTGATAGCGTGTGCGCCTGTATCCACCTGAAAGCCGTCCACCACATAGCTGTTGCAGTTTCCGCCTACAAAATTGCTTTTTTCAAGAACGAGTACTTTGTTACCGTGTTTTGAGAGCGTGAGTGCGGACAGCAGGCCGCTTATACCTGCACCCACAACTATAACATCATATTTTTCCATCCTTTCCCCTCAGAATGCGTGTAAGATGTAGATAATGAAGGAAATATCACTCGAATATTTCCGGTACTATGCGCCTTGCGACTTCCTCATATGCCTTTGAAAGGTCTCCCTTGTCAAAGCGGAATATATCCTTGTCCATGGACTTCCCTGTGCTCTTGTCCCAGAGCCTGCAGGTATCGCATGATATCTCGTCGGCCAGTACGATCTCTCCATCCTTCCTTCCGAACTCGAGCTTGAAATCCGGAAGCATGAACCCCTTTGAGTCCAGGTACTTTACAAGGATGTCGTTGATCTTAAGGGCCATGGTACGTATAATGGCTATCTCCTCATATGTGGCAATTCCCATCGCAACGGCAATATCCTCGTTGAGCATTGGGTCGCCGTGCTCATCACTCTTGTAGTCCAGGACAATTACGGGCTTTTTGAACACAGTCCCTTCCTTTATAGGGTACTTGCGGGTAATGGAACCGGCTGCTATGTTACGAGGTATGACCTCTATGAGTATTATCTCAACAGCATCGATAAGCATTTCTGTATCGGACACCATGCCTATATAGTGGGTCTTGATGCCCTCTTCTTCAAGCATCTCAAATATCTTTCTTGATATCTGGGCATTGTAATATCCTTTTTTAGCAGCTTCGCTCTTCTTCTTACCGTCGAATGCTGTCAGGCTGTCTCTGAACTGTGCGATGAGTTGAGTGGGATCATCGGTCTTATAGATGGTCTTTGCCTTTCCGGAGTACAATTGTTCTTTCTTCATAGCATCACCCCTCTAGGTATTTTATATTTTAATGCTTTATGCTTGATATCGTATAACTATTTATGTCTTAATTTATGTATTACACGTAGTACTATATGTTATTACACTATACAAGTTATTATTATTTCAGACTAATACGGATCATTTAAGGTGAATTCAACAATGGACCAGGAACTTATGCGCATAGGTGTCTCGCTTCCGGAAAACCTTCTCACGAAATTTGACGGGATCATCGAAAAAAGAGGTTATTCATCAAGGTCTGAAGGCATAAGGGATGCTATCAGGAACTATATCACCCATTACGAATGGATGAGCGATGTGAAAGGCAGGCGGGTGGGCACGATCACACTGATATATGACCATACCAAGCGTGGGCTGTCCAGTGCCCTGACAGACATCCAGCACGATCACTCCCATCTTATCAAATCAGCTATACACATCCATCTCGACCATGACAACTGTCTTGAGGTCATCATCCTTGACGGTGAAGGTGAGGAAGTAAAGACCGTTGCCGAGAATATAATGTCCCTCAAGGGTGTTACCTACGTAAAGCTCAATACTGCCCTGCCTACCGAAAGCCTATAATTCCCTCTGGAATCTCTCATTAATGGAATACTCTATGGTCTGCAAAAGGGCTCTTCCGAAATCTGTAAGGTAATAGGTCTGGAAGTTCCTCTCTCTTTTAGATTCCACCAGGTTCGCATCCTTGAGCAGCTTAAGGTGATATGAGAGTGCAGAATGCTTGTAGTCGGTTATTTCCACAAGCACACACACGCAAAGCTCGCTGACTTCCAGGGCCCTGAGGATATGTATTCTCACAGGGTCGGACAACACTTTAAAAATTGACACTAAGGGGCCTACGTCCTCCTGCATTGCCTCATGGACCTTTACGGTCACATTATCGGGAAGGATATAAGGCTCCGGGCATTCTGCAGTTGGTTCGACTTTCATTACTTGGTTATTGTTCTTGTGGGTTAATAAGTTTTGTAATAACACAGGGTGAGATCAGGAAAACTTAGTTGAGGCCCTTGGTATTAAATAAAGGAGCGTACTTCTTGTCACTGGACTCTATGTGATTGACAAGCCATTCATTGAGGAAGTTCATCAGTTCATAACTGAGCCCTGCTTTCCCGTTTTCATAGTCCTTCTTGAACCTGCTTACCTGTTCTATGAAATTGTCATGCTGTATTTGTCAGACCAGATCACTAATGCCATATTGGCCACCACATTTAATTTAAAATATAATTATAAATGTATATTGGTACTATTTTGGCTTATTTCTGCAGTCTATATTGAGCAACAACACAAATTCCACTGTCCTGTAGCCTATATAGTTCCTTTTCAAAACAACTAAGTATCCATTCTCCTTATTACAGTCGTGGCGCAGAACGTTAGATCATATGATACGATCGAATTACCTCATCCCACCTTACTCATATTTTGTACTTCATGCCTGCGCCACTAACCCCCTTAGGATCATATGTAGATCATGGTCTTTCACTCCACGTCCCGCACAGCAACCTTAATTCCCTCTGCAAAGAGCAGCGTCACAAAAGCGACTCCAAGCGGCAGCAGCCAGTCCAGAGGAGTGAGCGGTACAAGCTCAAATATGTCGCTCAGGAAAGGGATGTACATTGCAGCAACCGTCAGCAGGACCGTGCCCAGCACACCCACTACCATCAGTTTGTTGCTGAATATGCCTATCTTTGTTATGGGCTCCTCAAGGGACCTGAAGGAAAAAGGTATGAAAAGTATCATGCTGACAATGGTCGCAAATGTAAGGGTCCTTGCCATTGTGGTGTTCCCTGCAGGGTCATTGGACACAAATACAAGAAAGGCAGACGAAGCCATTACGGCAGCCATGCTTACCATGATGATCACATTCCTTTTCTTCAGCAGGCTCTCATTGGGATCACGGGGCGGCTGATCCATTATCCTTTCCCTTGCGGGATCAAGGCCAAGGGCAATGGCAGGCATTATCTCATCGAACATATTGATGAACAGTATCTGCAATGCAAGCAGGGGTATAAGCTCAAATCCAAGCAGTATGAGGCCCAGCATTATAAGCGTGACCTCTGTGAAATTCCTGGAGATCAGGTAGGTCGTGAACTTCTCTATATTTTCGTAAATGGACCTGCCTCTTTTAACTGCTTCCACGATAGTGGCGAAATTGTCATCCTGTAGCACCATGAGGCTGGACTGCTGCGCCACGTCAGTTCCGTTGAGCCCCATTGCCACCCCGATATCGGCCTTCCTTAAAGCCGGCGCGTCGTTAACGCCATCTCCTGTCATTGCGACGATCTCCCCGTTCTTCTGCAGGGCTTTAACTATCCTCAGCTTCTGCTCAGGCATGGTCCTTGCATAAACATTGATCCTGGCAGCTACCTTTTCAAACTCCTCATCGTTAAGTTCGTCAAGCTCAGACCCTGTTACAGCGCAGTCTGCGATAATGCGCTGCACTTTTTTATCACTCTCAGTCCCCGGTCCGGTGTCTGACTGGCAGGTATCCACATTACCCAAAAGGCCGACATGCCTGGCTATGGCCTTGGCGGTATCCGGGTTATCACCTGTTATCATCATCACCTTGATGCCGGCTTTATGGGCGATCTCCACAGCTTCTTTTACCTCGTCCCTCGGGGGATCTATCATGCCGATAAGCCCTAAAAATGTCATGCCCTGCTCAAGATCCTCTTTGGAAGGGTCTCCGGGATGCTCGTTACACGCAACTCCGAGAACGCGGTATGCTGATGAGGCCATCTCCTGGTTCACCTCAAGTATATTCCTGCGCTCACTCTCATTCATTTCAGCAACCTTGCTGTCCTTCTCTATATGGGAGCAGCGCTTAAGGACATACTCCGGAGCCCCTTTTGTGAAGGAGATCCTTCCTTTCTCATGGCTATGTATGGTCGTCATGAGCTTCCTCTCGGAGGTAAATGCGATCTCATCGATCAGAGGATACTCTTTCTCAAGCTCATTCTTCCATAACCCTGCCTTTGCAGCCACAACCACCAAGGCTATCTCAGTGGGATCTCCCACCGTATCCCATTTCCCCTCTCTTTTTTCAAGGGACGAGGTGTTACATAATGCCACAGCCCTGAGCAGCTTGATCGCAGTGTCGTGCTTGTCTATATCCGTCTTCTCTCCTTTTCTGAGGAACTCTCCCTCCGGCATGTATCCTGAGCCGCTTATTTCAAAGGTCCGCCCGCTGACAAACATCCTCTCGGCAGTCATCTCGTTCTTAGTAAGTGTTCCTGTCTTATCGGTACAGATCACAGTAGTGGAACCTAACGTTTCAACCGCCAGCATTTTGCGTATGATGGCATTATGCTGGGCCATCCGCCTCATTCCGAAAGCAAGCGTGATGGTCATAATAAGCGGTAGCCCCTGAGGTACCGATGCTACAGCCAGTGCAAGTGCGACCAGCAGGATCTCTGTGAGCGGGGCTCCTGAAAGCAGTCCCAGCACAAACGTGGTAAGAGAAGCAAGCAGCGCTACTACTGCAAGTCTCTTTGACAGGCTTGTAACCCTTTTCTGAAGGGGGGTCGGTTCATCCTCTACCTGTATAAGGCCTGCTATCTCCCCTATCTTAGTTCCCATCCCGGTGGAAACAACAACAGCCCTGCATTTTCCGTGGACTATCTGCGTACCTGCGAATATCCTGTCGCCTTCATCCTTCCATACGGGCTCACTCTCTCCTGTAAGGGCAGCTTCCTCTATCCTCAGGCCATCAGACTTAAAGAGAATAGCATCTGCAGGAATATTATCTCCCATTTCAAGGACCAGTACATCCCCGGGCACGATCTCCCTTGTCTGAACGCTCCTGAGTTTTTTTTCCCTGAAGACCGCCGTCTCAGGCCTGATTATATCCTTTAACGACTCGATAGCTTTTTCCGCCCTGTACTCCTGGATGAACCCGAGCAAGACTACAAGAGTAATTATGAAAACTATTACCCAGAAGTTGATGACCTCGTTAGCCAGCAGGGATATGATGGCTGCCGCTATAAGTACCCAAACGATGAAATCAGCGAACTGACTTTTGAATATATGCCAGGCTGTGGTCTTCTTTTTTTGTATCAGTTCGTTGTAACCGTACTCCAGGATCCTTTCAGCTACCTGTTGTTCTGTAAGTCCCTCTTCCGATGTCCCCAGCTCATCAAAGGTGTCCCTGACAGCCGGAAGATCCTCTTCAACTACATTTCCCTCCAATACACTTTCCCCATAGAATGATTGAAGGATTAACATTTATAGATATTTGTGTCCGGTCCCCTCGATGCAAGGCTGAGGGCATACTGCATGGATATATAGTTCTCGTCGCTCGTGCAGACCTCGGCAGCAAAAGCAATACCCGTTTTGACAATGTTGTCCCATGCAGCCTCAGGAATGCTCTTCAGACGTTTCCGGTTGATCCCTTTTCTGTATAATGTATGTACAATCCCGGCATTGAAGCTGTCTCCGGCACCCACGGTACTAACTGTTTCGATATCAGGTGTTTCGTAATACTTTGACAGTGAAGGTGTCCTTAGGTACACACCTCTGCCTGCAGTGGTATATATCAGGTGATCGCATCCGGCCGCAAGCACGTACTCATAGGCCTCATTCGCGCTCCTGCACCCGCCCACGGACAGCATGTCTTCATCCGAGGCCCTGACAATGTCAGCATATCGGATGTTGCTGTCTATAAGAGGCCTTACATTCTCAATATCCGGGACGAAGGCTTCCCTGATATTAGGATCGTAAAATACTGTCGCGCCAGCTTCTGCTGCAGCGTCAAGTATCCGGTTAAGCTCATATCTGAGAGGTTCCAGGCATGTAAGGATGGACCCGAACATCACAAAGTCCTCCTGTGTAAAGTCCCTGCTGACATTGAGGGTTCTGTCCGGGGGGAAATCCTCGTAAAAGCTGTAATGTGCATTGTCACCGCTATCCAGAAAAGCCAGTGCGAGGGGGGACCTCCTCTTATGATATCTTGATATCTGCTGGGTGGGAACAGCGTTCTCTTCAAGGAAACTGCATATCATGTCTCCCAGAACATCGCTGCCAAGCTCGCTTACAAGCTCCACGGGAATGCCTGCTCTCCCAAGCGAGACGGCACTATTGAGCATAGCTCCCCCAGGGCAGGCTGAGACCGGCTTCCCCTGCCTGAATAAGATGTCATAGAAGCTCTCGCTTATCGCAAAGACGCAGGAAATGTTAACACCCCGGACATGCTGCCAATATGCCTCTGTTCACCCTGGCGTTTTCAATATTGTCAGTACTGACAGGTAATAGGCAGGCTTTCCGCTTTCATCCCTGTGGATCAGCGTATGTTCCTCAGCAAGCCGGAGCTCCCCTTTTTTAGTCCTTACCCTGTATCTTTGCATGAGCTCGTAGGCGCCCTCCCTGGCATTCTCAAGCAGCTCAAGCAGCACTCCGGGAACATCTTCCGGGTCTATGATCTCTTCGTATGCAAGTTTCCCTGAGGTGAAGTCATCCGCTCTGTACCCGAGAGCAGATATCTTTTCTGACATTGCTTTCACAGGCCCGCCTTCTCTGGCCGGGCGCACAAATGCGATCACAGGCATCTGCCGGATCAACTCCTCAAGGGCCTGTATGTAAACAGTCTGTTCCGGCCGGCTGGTTATATATGGAGTTTTTTCGTTTGGATCTGCTGGAAGAAATGCCCTCTCCTCAAGATCATTATATTCGGTATCCATTCTGTCTGTCCCCCTTTCCAATTTATGATAATAATTCTTTCATCTTTGGATTTAAGCCTGTCTTCAGAGTACGGGTCCGGCAGGTGAACGCCATGATCCTAAGAAAAAAGGGACAATAAAGCAATAAAAATGAAGAGGCAGAAAAGACCTCCTCCTAAAATTTTAAAACTATGCAGAATGCTTATTTTATATAAAGCCCGCACTTGCAGGAGCCGCGCATTTCCACATCCTTTGACCGTGCGGCGCATGGACAGATGATCTTCTTGTCCTTTTCTTTGTCCCCGGTCCTCTTCTGGCAGAAACAGTACCATTCCCCGAATTGCTTTTTATTGTTACAGATACCTTTGACTGCAGTTGTGATAACATCCCAGTCGGTGTTCAGATTATATCCTGAGCTTTCTGCATTTTTCTTTGATCGGTCATAGAATTCAGCCTCAAGGTCTCCATCAAATCTCATTTTTAATCACTCTTGTTTTACTTTTTTTGTTTTTATTACCACTGTCTGCTCTTAGACAGTTCACTATCGCAATTTAATACTTTGCTTCTTCTGTTGCAATCTCTGCAAGCCTCTTTCCGATATCCCTGCACTGCTTCAGGTCATCCGTATATGGCCTGAACTTGACCTGCAGACTGTCCGCAGCAAGTTCGAACCTTGCGGACTCTATCTCTTTTTCCATACCTTTGATCGCTCCGCCGCCCCATCCGTAAGAGCCGAACAGGAAGTACTTCTTGTCCCTTGGATGGAGCCCCGTCAGATATGTGAGGAACCCTGCCACCGTGTAGAACATCTTATTGTTCATGGTCGGAGAGCCGATAGCAATGACCGGTGAGTCCATCAGTTCCTTCATGGTCATACTCCAGTCATTCTTTCTCAGGTGGCGCACCCTCACCTCCACGCCTGCCTCCCTTACACCTTCGGCGATCTCCATTGCCATCTTTTCAGTACTGCCCCACATGGTATCGTAGATCACAAGCACTTTCCTGGCAGTTTCTCCTTTTGCCCATCTTTCATAGGCTTCAATTATCTTGGCGGGGTCTCTCCTCCATATCAAGCCATGGGCGGGCGCTATCATGTCTATGCTTATCCCAAGTTCCTTTACCTTCTCTACATACTTGAGCACCTGCGCACCGAAAGGAAGCAGGATGTTGGCATAGTAGATGGCGGCATCCTCCATGATGTCCTCCACCTCGTCATCAAAGCGCTTGGAAGTAGCTATGTGCTGGCCGAATGCATCGTTGGAGAAGAGTATCCCGTCTTCCTTAAGGTATGTCTGCATGCTATCGGGCCAGTGCAGCATGGTTGCCTCAATGAACATCAGCGTACGCTTCCCCAGGTTGATCTGGTCCCCGGTCTTTGCCACCTGGAAGTTCCAGTTGTCACAACCGTTCTCCCTGTAATGTTCACAGAGCCCTGACTTACCTTTGGAGCTTGCAATAAGCGTGGCATTTGTCGCGATATCCATTATCGAGGGCAATGATCCTGAGTGGTCCATTTCGACGTGGTTGGATATGACGTAATCTATTTTTGCGGGGTCGACGATCTGCCTTATCCTTCTGAGCATCTCTTCGGAAAAGCTCGCCTTCACCGTATCGATAAGTGCTATCTTTTCGTCAACTATCAGATACGCGTTATAACTTCCGCCTTTTGGGGTCTCATACCCATGAAAGTCTCTCAGGTTCCAGTCAACAACGCCTACCCAGTATACTCCCCTTGCTATCTGCAGTGGCTGTAGCTCATCCATAAAAACGATCTCCGTTCTCCTTATGTCTGCATTCTGAACTCTGTCGCTGATTCTAGAAGTTCATCTATTATCCTGTAATGGCCTCTCTCGGCAGCCGCAACATTCTCAAAGAATTCCTTCTGCTCGTTATCCTCAGCCCTCTTTGCCAGTTCGGTATAGAAATACTCGCTTTTGTGCTCGAATCTAAGTGCTGCCAGCAATATGCCTATTTCCTCGAGTTTATTACCGGAGAACTCTTCGGTAAAAGAAGCTTTGAACTGCGGGTAATGGAACTCGACAACAGGTGCCTTTTTCTGGTCCCTGTATTGTTTAAGGTATCCTGCATGCTTTAGTTCCTCATCTGCAAGGAACCTGTAGAGATCCCTGGCAGCCTGATTGCTCAGGGAGGATGCTTTTTCCAGGTAGTATTCCCTTCCTTCATCTTCCAGTTCTATCGCCATGGCTATTGCCTTATCGATCGATCCCAGCTGGTCAAGCTCATCTGCTATTTCTTTTAAGATGTCTTTCATACTCATATCTCCTGACAGAGTGAACGTTATCGCCAATCAAATGCAGTTTAGTGTTTGTTTGCCTGACTATGAACAAATCCCACTGATTCAAGCTATCGGAGTCAGGCTTAATATAACTGTCGAAGGTTAGTAGTATCAGGGCTGGATTATTTCTCGACCAGCATTTGGTCTACACTAACCCTTTTTTAAAAAAAGCTACCTATTACCTTTATTTAGAAACCTTTTTATTTACTATGGTCTATTACAGAGGTTATATTTAGTTTGATTTCAGTACTTTAAATGTTATTATTTTGGCAGAGGTAATGTGATGGATAAAATCAAGATCGCAATTGCAGGTGTTGGCAATTGTGCAAGCTCTCTGATTCAGGGTATCGAGTACTATAAGGACAAGGATGAGAAGGATGCCATAGGACTGATGCACTGGGACATCGGTGGTTACAAGCCTTCGGACATGGAAGTGGTCATAGCTTTCGATATCGATAAGAGGAAAGTGGGCAAAGATGTTTCGGAGGCTATTTTCGCACTGCCTAATTGCACGGCTGTATTCTGCAGTGATATCCCTAAAACAGGCGTAATGGTCAAAATGGGGTGCATCCTGGACGGGTTCTCGGAACATATGATGGATTTCGATGAAAAAAGAACCTTTGTACCCTCCGGCCAGCCTGAAGCCACCAAGGAGGATGTCGTTAAGGCATTGAAGGATTCCGGCGCAGAGATCTTACTGAACTATCTTCCTGTCGGCTCAGAGCAGGCAACCCGCTTTTATATGGACTGTGCACTGGATGCAGGTGTTGCGTGTGTTAACAATATGCCTGTTTTTATCGCAAGTGACCCGGAGTGGGCCGCAAGATTCGAAAAGAAAGGCATCCCTATTATTGGCGATGATATAAAAGCGCAACTGGGTGCCACTATCACCCACAGGACACTGGCAGACCTTTTTAACAAGCGTGGAGTGAAACTGGAGAGAACCTACCAGCTCAATACCGGTGGCAATACTGATTTCCTGAACATGCTCAACCGCAGCAGACTGGCATCAAAGAAAACCTCCAAGACCGAAGCTGTTCAATCCGTGATCGCACAGCGGCTGGATGATGATAATATCCACGTCGGACCAAGCGATTATGTCCCCTGGCAGAACGACAATAAAGTGTGTTTCCTGAGGATGGAGGGCAAGCTTTTCGGAGATGTGCCCATGAATCTGGAGTTGCGTCTTTCTGTTGAAGATTCGCCAAACTCTGCAGGCGTGGTCATCGACGCTATTAGGTGCTGCAAACTTGCACTTAACAGGGGGACAGGAGGAGTGCTTTATTCACCATCTGCCTATTTCATGAAGCATCCTCCGCAGCAGTTCACTGATGACGAAGCTCACAAGATGACCCGCGAGTTCATAAGCGGCGCGCGTGTGAACTGAAGGGCAGGCCTGCTGGCTGTAATTATGATCCCGACTGAAGAGCAACGCCGTATATATGGTGTTGACTTCAGTGGCTCAAAGACAGCCGGCAGGAAGATATGGGTAAGTGAAGGTTCCATCAGGCAAGGTACCCTTGAGATATCTGCCTGTTATCCAATATCTGACATAGCTGAAAGCAAGAGCAGGGACCGTGACTCCTGCCTGCTTGCCTTAAGATCTCTGATCACCGGCAGCAGAAATGGGGTATTTGGAATGGATTTCCCATTCAGTCTGCCTCATGAGCTCCTTTCTTCTTCGAATTGGAGATCCTTTATATATGACTTCCCCGGCAAATATCCTTCCGCGGAACGTTTCCGTGAAGAGATGAGATCGCTTTTTCCTGGCCATGAACTGAAGCGCCTTACCGATACAGAGGTCAGGGCCCCTTTCTGCGTGTACAACCTCCGGCTTTACAGACAGACCTATTTTGGGATCCGTGATGTGCTCGGGCCGCTGGTTGCAGAGGACTTAGCATGTGTGCTGCCTATGCAGGAGCCTGTCAGTAACAAACCCTGGCTTATTGAGGTATGTCCTGCTTCAACACTGAAAAAAGAAGAGCTCTATATGCCTTATAAAGGCAGATCCCTAAGGGAGTCGGAAGCAAGAAAGTACATCCTTGAAGAAATGCTGGACCGTGGCATCTCTATTCCATCACATATTAGAGACACTGCCCTTGAGAATACAGACGGTGACGCGCTGGACAGTGTGATCGCGGCCTTTGCAGGCTCAAAGGCTGTTACACGCCTGGATACTTTGCGGGAGTCTCTCCCGCAAATATACCTTACTGAAGGCTATACATTCTTCTGATTTTCTTTAAAAACCCACGATCAGGTTCTTAATCCCTGCTTAGCCCGACTATATCGTATATGTCAGAGGGGCTCTTCAGCACCGTGATATTTTCCATACGGGCAAGCTTTTCTGAATTGGTGACATCCGCCTCTCTCATCTTGAGCACCATCTGCCTGCCTTCGGGAGAAATGGTTTTCACATTACCTCTTTTCTGGTCAACTGCAAGTATGTAGATGGGAGTTTCACCCTTTGCTGTCTGAGCAACAGCATTGGTTATAAGGGTGTCTGCAATGCCATAGACTATCTTTGCAACACTATTGGCGGTTGCAGGCGCGATGATCAGTGCATCATAATATCCCACCTGAAGGGGGCCGGCGATAAAAGGTGAGTTCGGACCTCCTTCTGTCTTGAAGTTGGGAAAATCCCTCTGTATATCATCCCACATCCTGTACCATTTCATAACGACTTCCCCCTCTTTTGAAAGGAAGACCATCATTTCGATATCAGTTCTCTTCTTGATGTCTACCATTATGTCGTACGTTTCCTTTATCAGGTCTCCGGAACCTGTTATTCCCCATGCTATCCTCTTCATTCAGATTCTCCTAATGCATTATACACTAATTCACTGCCTTTTGGTATTCAGTATCCTATAAGTGATTCCTTTTTGATCCTTACATCCGGTATATCCATGGAGCGCAGCATTTCTGTCATGGACTCCGTCATGGATGGAGGCCCGCAAATGTAGAACTCTCTCGTTATATAATCCGGGACTTCCGTTCTTATCAGGTTCTCATTGATCCTCTCCCTGCAGCCTGTCCAGCTTTCTGAAGCTCTGGTCAGGGTCTGGAATACAGTAAGTTTAGAGTTCTGTCGGACCATTTCTGAAAGCTCTTTCCAGAATACCATATCTTCCTCTGTCCTGTCGCTGCAGATAAGCACTACATCAGTATCCAGTTGCAGATCAGTACAGTACTTGCAGATGCTTCTCATGGGTGCTATGCCTATCCCGCCGCTAAGCAGGACTATCTTTTCATATTCCCCTTCGTAACTCATCTTCCCGAAAGGGCCACTGATATCTATAGGATATCCGGTTTCCATGGAATCCAGTGCATTTGAGAACTCGTGGCCTGTCAGTTTCTTTGTGAACTCCAGGTAATCCTTTTCCGTGGGGCTGCTGGATAAGCTGAAAGGCTTGCTGACGCTCTTTCCATTGAAATCCAATATCACTACAATATACTGCCCGGCCTTGTAATCAAAATCCTCCGGTCTTTTGAACCTGAAGCTTTTTACGTTTACACTGCGCTGGATTATTTCACTTATATTTGCCTGGAATTTCAAGATACCTACTCCTGACGTATCTTCTTAATAAGCTGAGCTGTTTCTGCCAGTTTCTTCACTGTCCTGCGGAGACTCCTGAGCCCGTCAGGATCTTCAGACACTCCTTCTGCTCCTTTGTCCTTTGACCAGAAGGTTCCGCCAAGATTGGAACCGAAAGACCCTCCTCCAACAGGTATCATCTCATTGATAATGTAAAAGTCATGTATGGACCGGATCGCAGGTTCCTGGCCTCCTATCCTGTCACCGCCCACGGCTGCTGCTGCTCCAACCTTGTTCATGAATACCTTAGGGTCACGCGCAACCACAGCCCTGCATCTGTCAAGTATTGTCTTTGTCTGGGCGCTGAGAGTACCCTGGTAGACCGGAGTGCCGATTATCCAGGCATCAGCCCAGATCATTTTATCATACAGGTCCACAAGATCGTCCTTATGGATACATCCTTGCTTTGTACGCACGCAGTAGTCACAGTGTATGCAGAATTTCATTTCCTTCCCGCTGGCAGAGAAATACTCCGTCTCTGCACCGAACTTCTCCTGCGCATACCGCAGGGCTTCATTCACAATATGATCTGTGGCTTTCTTTCTGGGGCTACCTGATATACCCAGCAACCGGATAGGTGAACCTTCGGACATATGGCACTCCAATCTAACTGTTCATTCAATGGTTATCGATCCCATGGGGCAGGCATCCACGCATATCCCGCATTCCACGCAATCCTCAGGTCTTGCAATAACAGATCTCAGATCTCCCTTCCCGTCCTTCTGAAGCTCTATTACATCTGTCGGGCATGCCTGAGCGCATGCTCCTACTCCATCACACTTGCTTTTATTTACTTTTGCTGGCACTACTATATCCTCCTTTTCATTGTTTTTTATATAAGCCGGTAATCTTAAGGACTGCAAGGACCAACACTGCCAGAGGAACTGTGAACCCGGGCACTTCTGCCTGAGTTTCAACAGGTTTATCCGGGTCATAGATCATTTCTGACGCCTGCACCATGGTTATTACAGGCACCTCGTGGATCCCCTTTCCGAAAAGGTGATCGATGAGTTCCTGGGGTGCTGACATATAATTGAGAGTAGCATCCACAGTCACCGGATAGGCTGTATTCTCAGGCAGGCTGAACGTATGTTGCTCTGTCACAGTCTCCTTGGGAGCTATCCTGTTATCGGCAATGACCCTGTCTGCAAGCCAGAAGCTAAGGGTTGCATTCCCCTCACTGTCGCCAAGTACAGTATTGTATATCACGGCAGGGTTTGCGCCTGATGAATTTCCCGTCTTTGTCGTGCGATATATCTTCTGGCCATTGCTGTCGGTAGCCTCTATTTCCAGCCATACCTGGCGTAGCTCGGAAACTCCTGTTGGCAACATATGACCTGCTCCGGAGTTAGTAATAGCGGCCTCTATAGTGATATTCTCTCCCTTTACTGCGGTCACGGGTACATCCAGCCGGAGGGTCGCAGCTTTCTGCAGCCTTTCTATAGCAAGCTTCCTTTCTTCTTCGGCTCCGAGCATTCCAGTTACGAAGGCATTGCCCCCGACTGTGCTATGGAGTGAGATGTGGTCCCTCTTAGGGGAGCTGGAGGCAGATCTGCCGGGATTTGCCTTGAACTCGGTGATTCCCGGGCTCATGTGGCAGTCCTGGCATGTCACATCGTTCTCTGCATAATAGCTTTCCTTCCATGTGCTGTAGGTATCGTCAATGACAACCCCGTTCACCGGGTGGGTGACCTGGTGGCAAATGCCGCAGAACTCTGATCGTGTGTGAAGTTCCAGATATTCAGAGGCATGGTAGGCGGACTTCGAGTCATTGAAAGGTCCCCATTTTGTGTCACCGGGAGTAACTATAAAAGGCGCATTACCTGTACCGTTGCTGTCTGAGACCGTATGGCAGAAATCACACTGCACTCCCATATGGGCTATCTCGCTAAGTCGGGATCCGTCTACAGGAGGTATCTCGCCCGCAATCACGCCTATAGGAGTGTGGCAGCGGGAACAGAACTCGTCGACCATCCCATCCGTGTCAGCGCTTGCAGCATGGACCTCTTTCTGGTAGAACGGGTCTGTATATGCATTGGCATGCATCGTGCCATCCCACTGGAAGTGAACAATGGCGTGGCATTGCTGGCATTTGCAGGCTGGTGTGAAACCGGAAGATGAGTATTCTCCTGCAGCCGTAGGTGCTGCTGCATGGGTGCAGCCTGCAAGGAACACACTTACTGCAACGGCAATAAAAATAACGATGTATCTAATGATGAGACCCCCTTTTTCTACTATTGCAAGAGTACCCGATCCGATATCTGAACCGAATTAATGACTATGTGACAATAATTAAAACTGAAGAGGATCATTAATGACCCTCTCAAAATCGTTATCTTAGCATTTTAAGCGCATGCCTGCAGGCTGCAACAGCCGGTGCGCCTGAGGTTATGAAGATCACATCCATGACCTCCATGATCTCTTCCTTGGTTGCTCCGTTATTGAGCGCACTCTTCATCTGCGCAACCACGCAGGTTTCGCACTGCTTTGAAGCGACGACCGCAAGTGCCATCAGGATCTTTGTCTTCGCAGGAAGGGCGCCATCCTTGAGCAATTTGTTGTTGCACATGTTGTACTTATGCAGGAACTCCGGCTCAAGTTCATCAAGGGTTTCCAGTATATAAGGCGTGAATCCCAGTTTGTCGGACATATCCCCGAGCAGTCCTTCATGCCTTGTTTTTTCCCCGCTCATAATCCTCTCTTTATTTCCGCTTTCACTTTCGCATCCCTTTCTATTTCCACACATATCCTTACATCTCCTTTAATTAAAATGAACGTTCAGTCGAAGGCATCCTCTATCGTATGCTCCAGGCAGTAGTTGCACATGAGCCGAGGCAGTCCTTTTGGAAGCCTTTGAACATGAGGTGGCTTTCCGACAGATACCGGCAATTCCAGTTCCTTTGCGTGATCCTTACAGAGGCCTTTACCGCATACTATGCAGACACAAGCAGCTTCAGTATCTTTTCCCGTATCCATGCAATCATAGCATTTCATCATGATATCACCTATAGTTCTCCTTCAGGGCTTCATGGCAGGGTCTGCATAGTATCTTCTGAGTGTGCTGGATATCCTCATACTTACACTCAACTCCCATGCCGCATTTCAGCTTGATGCTGTATTCTCCCTCCCATACCGGAGTTTCTTCCCTTACCAGGTGTTGTTTACATACTCCCCTTCCGCAGATGATGCAGATAGCCAGAGTATCACTATCTTTTCCACTTTTTAAACACTCATAACATTTCATGCTGACCGCTTCCCTTTGATACCATCATACTTCCATTTTCAAGAACAGATACATTCACAAGGTCCGAATGCAATTGATATGGCTCTTATGAGACGACTTCCCTAACTTCCACCTCTCTATTTATCCCGTTTATTTATCTACGGTAACAAATCATCTGAAACTTCTGTAATATATCTGTATCGGTGACGTTCTTTGTAATCCTGTATTGGCTGTTGCATCTCGATTTTTATATATTGCGCTCTATACATCCATGCCTGGCACTTTTACAAAATCACGCTGCTGTTGCCCTTCCATTCACCAATATTCACTGTGGAGTCCTTCTTTGATGGCGGATCAAACCAACAAAGTTTTAAATATGTATAGCCACCTGAATAACAACACTTTTACAGGAGGATTCAAATGACATTTGGAATTGAATTTGTACCAAGCGATCCGGTTCTCAAGATCGCTCATTATGCAAAGCTTGCTGAGACGCAGGGATTTGACAACGTATGGATCACCGACCACTACAACAACCGTGATGTATACTCCACTTTAGCTGTTCTTGCGATGAACACCAACAGCATCAAGCTGGGTACCGGTGTCACAAACCCGTACACAAGGAATGTCGCTGTGACCGCATCAAGCATAGCTTCCATCAACGAGATCTCCGGAGGTCGTGCAATCCTTGGTATTGGTCCAGGGGACAAGGCGACCTTTGATGCAATGGGTATCTCATGGGACAAACCATTGTCAATGACAAAGGAAAGCATTTCCGCACTCCGCGCTTTCTTCACAGGGAAGAAGGTCAACCAGGCCGGCGAAATGGTCCGGATCAGCGGTGCAAAGATGGCATTCAAGGCAGGTAACGTACCTATCTATATGGGTGCACAGGGCCCGAAAATGCTCGAGCTTGCCGGAGAAGTGGCTGATGGTGTATTGATCAATGCATCCCACCCAAAGGACTTTGAAGTAGCCGTACAGCAGATCGCATCAGGTGCAAAGAAAGCAGGACGCGACCCCAAGGCAGTCGATGTTGCAGCATATGCATGTTTCTCGATCGATGATAAACCTGAAAAGGCAGTCAACGCAGCAAAGGTCGTTGTTGCATTCATCGTCGCAGGATCACCTGACATGGTGCTTGAACGCCACGGTATCGATGTAGCAGCAAAGGCTGACATCGGCGGAGCGATCGCAAAGGGCGACTTTGGCGCACTTATGGGCGGAATGGTAACAACTGAGATGATCGACGCATTCTCTATCTGCGGAACCCCTGCTGACTGTAAGGCAAGGATCAATGACCTGCTTGACATCGGTGTGACTCAGATAGTTGCCGGTTCCCCTATCGGACCTGACAAAGAGAAGGCTATCAAGCTCATCGGTAAAGAAATAATCGGACAAAAATAAACACGTCGGAGGCAATTAATGGCCCATCCCAAGATATTAGAGGTCATTGAACACGACGTCTGCACAGCTTGCGGGGCATGCGCATCGGTCTGCCCCGCCGGTGCTATCGTCGTGGGAAAAAGGGCTGAGATCCGTGACCCTGATAATTTAGAACT
>DANZ01000130.1:19585-22669 GCA_002501695.1 Methanolobus sp. UBA474
TTCTTCGGAGCAAAGAGCAATATCAAAGGCCAGGATGGTGGTGTCACCTCTGCGCTAGCAAAAGCCCTGCTTGAGAAAGGCGAGGTTGACTGCATAGTTGGTATCGCCAGCGATGACGGGTGGAATACCGAGCTTATCCTGATGACAAAGCCCGAAGATGTTGACAGGACAACAGGTACCAAGTACACCTATGACTCTGTCCTCTCAGCTTTGAGGGAGCCATTCGAGAAGTACGACCGGATCGCTGTGATCGGCGTCCCGTGCCAGGTACATGCAGCCCGCTTGATATCTGAAAATGTAAATGACAAGATCGTTGTTATTATTGGCCTGCTGTGCATGGAAAGTTTCTACCATGATGTCATGAAGGAGAAGATCCTTCCGGAGATAATGGGACTCAAGGCGGAAGACGTCGTAAAGATGGATTTCGGCAAGGGTCAGTTCTGGAACTATACCAGGGACGGTCAGGCTCACAGTGTCAAGATCGCACAGGTCGCTCCGCATGCAAGGAACCCCTGCCACCACTGCTGTGACTATACATCATACTTCGCTGATATCTCAGTAGGTTCGGTAGGCACTCCTGACGGCTGGAACAGTGTGATCATACGCACGGATGTGGGTAAGAAATACTTTGATATGATCAGGGACAGGGTTGAGATCATGGAAGATCCAAAGCCCGGACTGGATCTTATCAAGAAGCTTACCACAATGAAGCACGAAAATAACAAGAAACACTACCTGGAAGTATGTGAAAAGTTCACATTCGATGAATGCGGCATTCACTGATGGTTGTCAAATGCACATGAAAAGAGCGTTCTATATAGGACGCTTCCAACCATTTCATCTTGGGCATTATTCAGTTATAACCAGTATAGCCCGGGATGTGGACGAACTGGTCATCGGCATTGGTAGTGCACAAAAGAGCCACGAGCCAAAGAACCCTTTTACTGCCGGCGAGCGCGTGATGATGATCCGGCATGCTCTTAAGGACACTGATATCACTCACTATGCCATTCCTATCGAGGACCTGCAGAGGAATGCCGTATGGGTCTCGCATATCACTTCCATGACGCCTCCCTTTGATCTTGTCTATTCCAACAACCCTCTTGTCATCAGGCTGTTCGAGGAGGCAGGAATTGAAGTGCTCCAGCCGCCAATGTATCACAGGGACGGATATTCCGGAAGGGAGATACGCAGACGTATCGTCGCTAACGAGGAATGGAAGCAGCTGGTGCCTTCTGCAGTTGTTGATATCATAAAAGATATCGATGGCGTTGAGAGACTGAAGCAGGTTTCAAAGACGGATATCGATTGATATTCACATGGGATAACTGATCGTGCCTCACAGGCTCTCATCCTTTATCTGAAGCAGGTGATCAGCGTTCTTCAACCCATTGCTTTCTTAATGATCTCTATGAACACGGGGCTGCAGCACCTGCCCGTGGGGTTCTTTATTTTGCACTGGCTCTTTGCATCAGGGTCATAAAATTTCCTGATGGCAGTCATATCTGTAATTCTCTGTTCTTTTACGGCCCTGGTGACATCCTCATCCGTAATCCTGCTGCAGTAACATGCATACCTGGGATTGGCATCATCCTTGAACCATACAGGTACATCAATATCATCCTTATCAAATATGGTGCCTGTCTTGTCATTGTAGTAAACTGCGGCACATCTTTCATTCATGCACAGCCAGTAATCTTCCTGGCTTGCTTTTCCTTCCATTTCCTTTTTAAGAAGATGTCTCACTGTGATATTCTCAATATGCATCCCTTCCTTCCTGCAGAGGGGGCACAGAGCACCCGCAGGTGAAGTGTTCTGTCCCTTCCCGCTGCAACAGCTCCACGCTAAAGGGATCTGTTCAGGAGATATCTTCGTCCCGGGGCTGCAATGGATGTATGTCATGGATACCCCTAATGCGGATGGTTATGATATCCATATCCTTACTTCTTTCTCAGTTCAAGCTTCAGGCTTTCCAGCGGATATCCTGCATATTGCCTCTTACTGATGTCCTTGTCCTCATCTATTATCCTTATAATGAAGCCTGCCTCCCGTATGATCCGGAGGTAGTCCTCTTTCATCAGGGCTCCGCCCACACATGCACATATAAGATTCTCGTCGCTTCTCTCTTCAGCCGTGAGGTCCTTCAGCAGAACGATATCCGAAAGGTACATCCTGCCATTGTCTTTCAGCACCCTGTGTGCTTCCCTGAAGACCCGGGACTTGTCGGGTGCAAGATTGATGACACAATTGCTCATTACTACATCCACTGAGCCTGTTGCAACGGGCAGCTCCTCAATATCCCCCTGCCTGAACTCCACATTGGCAAACCCATAACTCTCAGCATTCTCCTTAGCTTTTGCGAGCATCTCCGCAGTCATATCCACACCAATGACCTTCCCGGCCTTTCCGACTTTCCTTGCAGCCAGGAAGCTGTCAAAACCCGCACCTGACCCAAGATCAAGTACTACCTCGCCTTCATGTATATCCCCGAGCGCGGTAGGATTCCCGCACCCGAGTCCCAGGTTGGCATCGGAAAAGGAACTGATGTCATTGCTTGAATATCCGATCGAGCCTGCGATCTCCTCCCCGCTAAGGTCGCCGCAGCAGCCGCATCCCTGCACCATGCCCAGTGCTATCTTACCGTAGTTCTTCTTTACAACATGCTTTTTTGTCTGCGCATCCATTGCGCTTTCTGAACAGCACGAATCCACCTTTTCAACTCCGCATCTCTCAAGTGTTTCTTTCATACTATCATCCCTTATACTGTAAATCACATATCTTCCGTTTTTCTCATAGCGCAGGACACCTGCCTCGATAAGTATCTTCAGATGCCTCGATATAGTGGTCTGGTCCTTCCCCGCGATATCTGTAAAATCACAGGCACAGTGATCATGCTTCAGCAGGCAGCCGACGATCGTTAATCTGGTCCTGTCTCCCAGGGCTTTGAAGAATCTGGCTTTTTCTTCGATCATCACGTATGTATATTTGTACATATGTACATATAATTAACGGCAAGTTTCATTCATGACCAGCCTGCAAAAATATATATTACGGAATACCTGCTCAAGCGTCTCAGACGAGGAT
>DANZ01000131.1 GCA_002501695.1 Methanolobus sp. UBA474
AAACCACAATGAACCCGGAAACAAGAACACTGCTGAAGGTGACAATGGAAGATGCTATCGCAGCGGATGAGATGTTCTCGGTGCTCATGGGCGATGAGGTAGAGCCACGTAAGAACTTCATCCTGGCGCATGCCAGGGATGTCGTTAATCTGGATGTGTGAGGTGAGATGAATGGCAGATAATACAGATAACGATAATAACCAGAACAACGCTTCCGCTCCAGGCCATGTGGATAAGATGCCTTTAGACGTCCAGCCTACAGATACTGGCGAGAAGATCATTCCCATTCTCATTGAAGACGAGATGAGAAACTCGTACATCGACTACTCGATGAGTGTCATCGTGGGGCGTGCACTGCCCGATGCAAGGGACGGCCTCAAGCCCGTACACCGCAGAATACTCTACGCAATGAAAGAAGCCGGTATCACTGCTGACAAGCCTTACAAGAAGTCCGCCCGTGTAGTGGGAGATGTGCTTGGTAAGTACCACCCTCACGGAGATGTCGCAGTTTACGATTCTCTGGTACGGATGGTACAGGATTTCTCCCTGCGCTACCCGCTGATCGACGGCCAGGGAAACTTCGGTTCGATTGACGGTGACTCTGCAGCAGCTATGCGTTACACTGAGGCACGCATGGACAAGATCGCGGACGAGATGCTGTTGGATATCGATAAGGAGACCGTGTCCACCCGCCCCAACTACGACGGTTCGCTTCAGGAGCCCACAGTGCTTCCTGCAAAGCTGCCAAACCTGCTTGTCAATGGTTCCACCGGTATTGCCGTAGGTATGGCTACCAACATGGCACCTCACAATCTGACCGAGGTCATTGATGCTACATTGATGCAGATGGATAACCCTGAGGTCAGCGTCAGTGAACTCATGAAGGTTATCAAGGGTCCGGATTTCCCGACCGCCGCTATCATCCTCGGGTCGCAGGGCATAAGGGACGCCTATGAAACAGGGCGCGGCAGAGTGCAGCTTCGGGCTGTGGCTGAGATCGAGGAGATGAAGAAAGACAAGAATGCCATTATCGTGACGGAACTCCCCTATCAGGTCAATAAGGCCAAGCTCATAGAGTCTATAGCCGAGCTTGTAAGGGATAAAAAGATCATCGGCATTTCCGATCTGCGTGATGAGTCCGACCGTGATGGTATACGTGTGGTTATCGAACTCTCACGCGGCACCAATCCCCACGTGGTGTTGAACCAGCTGTATAAGCACACTCAGATGCAGACCACTTTTGGTATCATCAACCTGGCCCTGGTGGACAACGTGCCCCGGGAATTACGCCTTAAGGACCTGCTGCGCATCTATATAGAGCACCGCATGGATATCATCCAGAAGCGGACGCTGTTCCAGCTTCGGAAAGCAGAGGATAGAGCCCACATATTGAGGGGCCTGAAGATAGCCCTGGACCATCTGGACGCGGTCATAAGCCTGATCAGGTCTTCAAATGATGTTGAAACTGCACGTGAAGGCCTTATAAGTAATTTCGGGCTGGATGAGATCCAGGCAAAAGCCATTCTTGAAATGCGCCTGCAGAGGCTGACAGGGCTTGAAAGGCAGAAGGTGGAGGATGAATATAACGAGGTTCTCCGGCTCATTGCCGAGCTGACTGATATCATCAATAGCGACGAGAGGAAGTATAACATCATCAGGTCCGAACTTACAGACCTGAGGGAACGCTTCGGTGATGAAAGAAGGACCAAGATAATAGGGTCTGTCATGGACTTCGAGGATGAGGACCTGATACCTGATGAGGAAGTGGTTGTCACCATAACCAACAGTGGCTACATTAAGCGGCTTCCGCTGGATACTTACTCCCAGCAGCACAGGGGTGGCAAGGGTATCATAGGCATGGATACCAAGGAAGAGGACTTCGTCACCGATATATTCGTGGCATCTACTCATAATTATATCCTTTTCTTCACAAGCAAGGGAAGGGTCTACTGGCAGAAGGTGTACGAGGTGCCTGAAGGCAGCAGGCAGTCCAGAGGCAAAGCCATAGTGAATCTGCTGGAACTCGGGGAAGGCGAGTCCATCACCGCGATGATACCGGTGAGCGAATTCTCAGAAGACAGCTATCTTTTCATGGGTACCCGCATGGGAACAGTCAAGAAGAGCTACCTCTCCGATTTCGACAATCCCCGCAAGGCAGGCATTATAGCGCTGAGCCTTGACGATGGTGATGAACTGGTGAATGTGGCACTGACAGACGGCTCAAAGGAAATGGTAATGGTCTCAAGGCACGGCAAAGCTATCAGGTTCTCTGAGGCTGATGTGCGTCCTATGGGCAGGGCCGCAAGGGGTGTCCGCGGAATGAGACTGGAGGCAGGGGACCTTGTCGTCAGTCTGGATATTGTCGATGAGAGCGCTTCCCTTCTCACTGTCACTGAGAATGGCTTTGGTAAGCGTACCGAGTTCGGTGAATATCGCACGCTACACAGAGGAGGACAGGGTGTTATCACTATCATGACCAACTTCAGGAATGGTCCTGTCATCAACGTTAAAGCCGTAAAGGATACAGATGAGATAATGCTCACGAGTTCCGAAGGTATTATTATCCGGATACCTGTAAAGGACATACGTGTCCAGGGCAGGAACACTCAGGGTGTCAAGATCATGGATGTGCGTCAGAACGACAAAGTGGTCGCTGTGGCGAGGATAAGAGCAGATGGTGAGTAAGGTAAATGCTTTTAAGTATTGACCATGTTTAATAGTCTATACACGCATAGCTATCAAAAAAAAATTATAAGGATGATATTATGGAACTTGAGAAATTAAGACACGGTACCGAACTTATCAAGCGCGGCTTTGCAAAAATGCAGAAAGGTGGCGTTATCATGGATGTTACTACTCCTGATCAGGCACGTATTGCAGAGGAGGCAGGAGCAGTTGCTGTGATGGCCCTGCAGGCAGTGCCTGCAGATATTAGGAAGGCGGGTGGCGTCGCGAGGATGGCAGACCCGCAGATAATCGCCGATATAATAGACACGGTAACCATCCCGGTAATGGCAAAAGCACGTATCGGGCACTTTGTAGAGGCTGAGATACTGCAGGCCCTTGGTGTTGATATGGTCGATGAGTCTGAAGTGCTCACACCTGCTGACAACAAGTACCACATCGATAAGACCGATTTCACCGTTCCTTTCGTGTGCGGTGCCAGGAATCTCGGGGAAGCGCTCCGCCGTATCAATGAGGGTGCAGCCATGATACGTACAAAGGGTGAAGCCGGAACCGGTGATGTCAGCGAGGCTGTCAAGCACATGAAGCAGATCCTGGGCGAGGTACGCGCACTTAAAGGTATGAGCAGGGAAGAGATGACCCGTATCGCCCGTGAGATCGAAGCTCCTGTAGAGCTTGTGCTCGAGACTGCACAGATGCAGCGCTTGCCGGTAGTTAACTTTGCAGCAGGCGGAGTTGCAACACCTGCCGATGCAGCCCTGATGATGCGTCTGGGCGCTGACGGTGTTTTTGTTGGCTCCGGCATATTCAAGGCTGAGATACCTGAGAAAATGGCAGTGGCCATAGTCGAGGCAGTGAACAACTATGACAATCCCGGAGTGCTTGCTGATATCTCAAAGGGTATCGGTGCAGGCATGAAGGGCATAAGTGTTGACACTATCCCTCAGGACCAGGTCCTTCAGACACGTGGATGGTAAATACACATCCTTTAACTTTTTTTAATAACGGAGCTTTTATGCGTATTGGTGTAATAGCTATTCAGGGAGACATTTCCGAACATGTGGATGCATTAGCGAGAGCTCTTGAGGAGCGCGGCAGCTCTGCCGATATCGTGACCATCAAGCACAAAGGCATTGTCCCTGGGTGTGATGCGCTCGTTCTCCCCGGAGGGGAAAGTACCACCCTTGGCCGCCTGCTGATACGCGAAGGCATAGCGGACGAGATAAGGCAGATGCACCTTGCCGGGAAACCTATCCTGGGCACTTGTGCGGGCCTTATCCTGCTTGCAAGGGAAGGTGACGAGCAGGTGAAAAAAACCAATCAGCATCTTCTGGGCATCATGGACACAAAGGTGAACCGGAACGCTTTTGGCAGGCAGCGTGAGTCCTTTGAGACAGGGATAGACCTTCCTTTCCTGGACTTACCCTATAATGCCGTTTTCATCAGGGCGCCCGGGATCGTTGAATGTGGGAAGGATGTGACCATCCTGACACAGCTGGATGGAATGGTGGTGGCTGCAGAACAGGGAAACGTCCTGGCACTGGCTTTTCATCCGGAACTTACACTCGATACGAGGGTGCATCAGTATTTCCTGGATAAGTTCATTTGAGTTTTTTCATTCTCCTTCTTCTTTTTCCTTTCTTTTTCCTGTTCAGAGACATCAGGTAATGAAAACCTTTAAAGTCGATAGGATGTAATCTGTATTAACAGGTTCTTAACCGGGTAAACCCGGATGATGATCAGAAGGTGACATATATGGTAAAACTGAACGATGAAATGAAAGCAGAATTCGCAAAGATGAAGATATTCCCATTCGCAACAGCCTCAAAAGATGGTGTGCCAAACGTTATCCCTATCGGAATGTGCTATCTTCAGGAAGACGCAGAAACCTTATGGATCGTTGACAACTTCTTCCTTAAAACAATGGAGAACCTCAGGGAAAACCCGAGAGGGGCTATCTATGTATGGGGACCTGAGATCACTGGATGTTACCAGATAAAAGGCAATATAAAGATCATAGACCGCGGTGAGGAATATGATGAAATGCGTAAGATCGTAAAAGCAAAGAGTGACCGCTTCCCTGCCAGGTATCTTATAAAAATGAAGATAACCGATGTATTTGAGTGCAAAAGTGGCCCGGACGCCGGAAAGAAGCTGCTCTGATCGGCCTTTCTATTATTTCTTTTTTGTATTCATTCCAATTTTTTCCTGCTGCATTACTGCTCTTCTGTCCTTCTATCTGACAATAAATTTTAATATATTGTAAGTAATATATTTATATTGCAAGCCTGATCTCGCTTGCTCAGCTCAAGCAGTGATTAAATGAAACTTTCCCATATTCATAGGGGCTTTATTTGCTCCCTTTCTTATTCCCTGCTGAATAAAGCCCGGGGAACGAGCGGATATATATTTCAGATGTACTCTATTGTATGGATAATGTGGCTGGCATTTTTTGCAGCTGGCATGTTACATCCTCTATCTTCCGCTACTGGCCTTCAAAACCTTGCTTATTCTCTGATGCCTGCTGCCGCTGCAGACATGTTGCCTGCAATAATACCGGTATCGGTGCCTGTTCTATTTTTAACATTACTGGTGTTCGTTATATTCCCCTACATGCCCGTCCATGCCTTCTGGATCTATGAGAAAACTTCAGGTGTCACGAAGAGAAGGCAGAAGGGGATGCATGTATGCAGATCCATGACAGTTGACTGCAGTTTTCCGGGAAGCGTTGAAGTAGGATTTCCGTGCATAGTATCATTCATATTAAGCAATCCGAGTGACCTCGATGTCGGGAACGTGTGGTTAAGGTGGGTATTTCCGGGCCAGTTAAGGTGTGATATTTCACAGATGCCTGTTGGTGCTCTGGCGAAAGGGTCTTCAGGCTATGTATCCATGACATTTGTCCCCTTGAGTACGGGAAGGATCCCGATGGGCTCAGTTGACCTGTACTTCGAGATACGCGGGCAAAAGTACACAAGGAACTGTATTTCGATGGGAGCATGTAATGTTAACTGCTCCTGCCTGTCTGTCAATACCAGTATTCCGGAGATCCTGCAATTCGGGAAAAAGGTTTCCGCAGGGATATACGTTGCCAACATATCTTCTTTCTCCCTGCATGATGTACGGGTAAACTGCTCTTTTCAGGAAGGAATAGACTCGGATGTGACCTCGCTCAATATTGGAAGTATCCCGGCCGGGTCCGGGCAGGCAGTATTTCTCAATGTGGTCCCTAAAATAATAGGTGATATCAGCCCCGGCCAGTTAAACATCGTGCTCATGCTCAATGATAACGTCTGCCATGCGGGGCCCGTAGGATTCGAGGTTTGCAGGATACTTGCTCCGGATCTCCATATCCGGATGAATA
The DNA here is from genome assembly GCA_002501695.1 of Methanolobus sp. UBA474. GTDB lineage: Archaea > Halobacteriota > Methanosarcinia > Methanosarcinales > Methanosarcinaceae > Methanolobus. The sequence goes on from DANZ01000131.1 coordinate 6,050, forward strand.
GGCCGGATACTCTGTACAAAGGCATCCCTGCTTCCATAGGCTTCATAGCGGAGAACCGTTCGGATGAGGTCCTGTCCAGTATATGTCTATCCAGCTGCTTCTCTTCGCAGATCGAGTGCATGGCCCCGATAGTTAGTATCGATCAGATACTACCTGGATGTGCACGTTATATCTCTCTTGGCATCAGGCCTTTAATCAAAGGGAAAGCCGATCTCGGAAATATGAATGTCTCTTTTGAGGTGAACAATATTCTCTGCAGGAAAGAGCCAATTGTGCTTGGTGTGCACAGAATAGATTAAGCAATTGTTAAAAAAGAGCACTAAAAAAAGGTTTTAAAGAGTGAATTACTCACTCTTTTGCTTCTTCTCCGCCACCAACGATGGCTTCGATGGCCTTGTCGCCGTATTCGACAACTACAGTGTTGACCTGCATAATGTCCGGTGCGATCTCTCTTCCGCGCATCATTTTTCGGCGGCGGACACCACTTGAGACCGGGGAGTAACCGACACCCTCTGCAACAAGCACTTTTTGTCTCTTTGGCCCGGGGATCTCAGGTCTCATAACCATTCCGCTCTTGTCACTTCCTCCAGTGATCTTCAGAGCATAGCCCTGAAGTCCGACGATAGCGCCGTCCACGGTCTGACCAATGGATTTCCCAATGAGTTTGTTAGCTTCCGGTCCAGTTACATTGAACTGGTAGGTTTTTGTCTTCGGGTCTGATACCACTACTTTAAAATCTGCCATATTTATTCCTCCAATAATTGTATTCGTTCCTATGATGCCTATGATTATGCGTTATCCTGAATGCTTATTTTGCCCAGAAGGGATTCCCCTTTCTTTTGAATTCAAGGAACGCTTCCAGTGTCTCTAATTCATCTGCCGTCAATGAGTCGTTAATTTCATTTTCCATTTTTTTGGCGTGCCTTTCCGGGACATTGATGAAGAGCTTGTCCCCTTCCTTGATCTGTCTTCCGACAGTAGGACCCTCTATTGCCATGGCTACTTCCATGCCGACCTTTGCCTCTGAGATATTTTCGCCGCTGGACTGGAGTCCTTTTATCTTACCGACGATGGTGCCATCAAGTGCCATTACATCAAGTTTCGTCTTGACGACTCCACCGATTATCTTCACACCTACGACAGCAGGTTTACTCTGCCGGAATGTGCAGTTTGGCAATATCTGGAACCTTCCCGGTTTTATTATGGTGTCAGCCATCTCCTTCTCAGCTATCTCCTTCTGCTCCTGCACCCAGTCCTTGTAGTCATCGATCAAACGATAAATGACATCGTTCTGGAAAAGCCGGACATGTGTATCCTGCAATTTGTCTTTTGCGTCAGGAAGCACCTTGATGTTGAACCCGACGATCACTCCGAAGGAATGGTCCTCGATGGCTGCAACTTCCACCACGTCGCGCTGGGAGACGTCTCCCACGGTCGCTTTCCGGATAGGTATATTCTCTTTCCTCAGTTCGTTGACAATTGCCTCAAGAGAGCCGATAGTATCCGCTTTTATTGTAATTCCCATTGAGTCAGTATCGATCTGGACATCTTCGATCTCACTCTGTACCTCTTCGGTGATATCATCAATAGTCTCAGGCGTTGCGACCCTGACGGGAGACCCGGCAAGCGCGCCCTCAAGTCCCGGTGCAGATATCTTCACACCTATTGCTGCGGTAACTGACGGGACCTGCTCGAACCTTTCTTCGGATTTTATCTCTGTTAGCGGCCGGGGTTTCAACAATGCGCGGATCTTGGTCTGGATAGGTTTCCCCAGGCTTCCGACAACAATAGTATCACCCTTCTTCAGGGTTCCGTCATAAAGAATGACATCTATGGTCGTCCCGAGCCCTTTCTCTTCCTTTACTTCCAGAACAGTGCCAACTCCGGGGATATTTGCGTCATAATGGAGGTTTGCTTCAAGGAATCTCTGGGCAAGCCCCAAAAGCACCATCAAAACATCAGGAATGCCTTCTCCTGTCATGGCGCTGATCGGGATTATCCCTACATTGCGCTGGAAATCGTTGATCCTGTCATGCCTTTCGGAGTTAAAGCCAAGTTTGTACAGTTCCCCGACGATCTCGTAGAATTTCTTGTCAAGATCGTTCCTTACACGCTCTATCTGCTTGTTGTAGGATACAATGAAGGGAGAGTTCTTCTGAGGGTTCCATCCGTGTATCCTGTCTATTTTGTTCGCAACGACCACGAAAGGCGTCTTGAATCTTTTAAGGATCTGAAGACTTTCTATGGTCTGAGGCTTGAAACCTTCGTTTATATCCACAATGACTATGGCAAGGTCCGCAAGAGCTCCGCCGCGGCTCCTGAGTGATGTGAATGCATGGTGCCCTGGTGTATCAATGAACAAAAGGCCGGGCACGATGAACTTATCCCTCAGTGAAGGATTGCCACACTTGTTCACTATGACATCTATCGGGACCTCGGTCGCACCAATGTGCTGGGTGATTGCGCCTGCCTCACCGTCAGCAACAGTACTGCCTCTGATCTTGTCAAGCAATGTAGTCTTTCCATGATCTACATGTCCCATTACAGAGACAATTGGTGTACGTAGGTTTCCCTTGATTGCCATGTGCATCCCTTCAAATCTGAGTGCCTGTCCGTATCAAACTAATAAGATATTCCGGGCATGTATCTCATATAATTGCCCGAAAACATCTTCAGTTCATTCGTAAAGGCAAACCTCATCGATCTTTGAATAGCTCACGATCTCTGTTGCTTTAAAATGGATTGAGATCTCACGTTTAGCCGACTCAGGGGAATCGGATGCATGGACAACATTTCTTCCCGTCTCGATGGCAAAGTCCCCGCGTATAGTGCCCGGAAGTGCGTTCACTGGATTCGTTGCCCCGTTGACCGCACGCATGATAGCGACAGAGTTCTTTCCTTCGACCACCATTGAGACAGAAGGGCCTGATGTGACATACTCTATGAGGGATGCAAAGAATGGTCTCTCTGCATGTTCCCTGTAGTGCTCTTTTGCACTCTCGGCACTCATCACATTCAGGCGCATGGCTGCAACCTTCAGGCCGCGCTTCTCGATCCTTGAGACTATCTCTCCGACGAGCCCGCGCTGTACGCCATCGGGCTTGATCATAATATATGTCTGTTCCATGCCTTACACCGGGTTATGCCTTCTTCAAATGTATTCTGCCCTGCTCGGTCCACTCGGTACGTCTTGGCAACCTTCCAAGGTCAAAGTTGCTCTCGCACTTTGAAGAACAGAATAAGTAAGTTGATCCGTCCCTCTTCACAAAGAGCTTGCCTGTTCCCGGTTCAAGGAGTTTGCCGCAAAAAGAACATTTTCTTTGTTCCATTATAATCACCTGGTAGTCAGCTTCTTGGCTTCTCTGGATGTTTCGATCAGCATCAGTATATCCCCTACTCTGATCGGACCTACACAGTTACGGGTGATTATACGGCCTTTGTCGCGCCCTTCAAGCACACGGCACTGTATCTGGCTTGCTTCCCCATGCATACCGGTGTTGCCGATAACATCAATGACCTCAGCCGCATAGCCTGTATCTTCATCTGCCATAATGATACCTCATGTATCAGATTATTTCAATGCACTCATTTTCTGTGCTATGTCTTCAACAAGTCCACTGCCCTTGCCGGTGTCAATAATGGCAACGGCTGCACAGGCAACTCCTATGCCGCAAGCTGCACCAAGTTCTTTCTGCTGCTTGACGAATATGTATGGAGTGTTCTTCTCTTCACAGAGCGGTGCAAGGTGGGCGATGACTTCAGCAGGGCTTACGTCCTCTGCAATTACTGCGAGTTTTGTAATTCCTCTCTCGATTGCTTTTGTCACTTCGTTGGTGCCCTTTTTCAGTTTTCCTGTGTCTCTTGCGAGTTCAACACTCTCGAGTGCTTTGTTTGCTAATTCTTCTGGAACGTCAAATTTTGCTGCCATATTATTAATCTCCTTCGAAACCACGATGAAAATCGGGTTTTTCATTATTCATTGCAGATCAGGACAGTAGCCTGAAACTAATTTGGCCAATTGTTATGATTGCTTCAAATTAATATCATTAACTGACACTGTTAATGCCAAAGTAATGGCTACCAATCGCTACATTCAGATATATATCTTTCGGCAAATAGCGATTTGATTCCACAACAATCTATTCCTGTATAAATCTTGTGGCAAAAGCATGAAATAAAAGAAAAAGTGGTGAGAGCGGATCTCACCGGGATTCCAATTACAACATGTCATGTTCAGTATTTAGTAAATTATTCCTTATTATGCTGCAAATGTTAATTTGTTGGTTGCGATTTATGTATTTTAAGTGCGTCCTAAAACAATATATTTGGTTTTTGTTTCCCATATACTATCGCTGACTTGTAATACAAAAGATTCACCTTCTGGAACATCGAATGCAGCTTGCCCTTTTGTTGGTAATCCTAGTTGTACCTGCTTAAAAAGCAAATTGTCTTCAAAATGGCTGTATTATTTATATAAGAAATCTGAAAATGTACAAAAAAATTAAGTGGGCATAAATCCCACCGCAACCCTTAGTAAATCATTTCTTGATGGAGGTTGAAAAAGTTCGATTCATTACTTTCTATCACGATTTTTGTCACATTCTCTTCATCATATGTGGTCACATTATATATGAGCCCGCGTTCTGTACTGTTTGCCGCAAGGGCAGTTATGTTGTCAAGTAGGCTTTGCTGGGAATCAACGAACACTTCGGTCCTGGTATAATTTCCGTCAGCAGTATACCTTAACTCCATATAGCGCTGCTCGGAAAGATTGTTGACAGTGAGTACCTGAAACTCGGCTCCCTTTTCAATATAAGGCAGTATTCTCTCGAAATCTGTGGAGCTTTCATTGCCAGCTGTAACATTAATTACTTGCTCAAGTGAGTTTCTTGGACCAAACAACATCGGAGTACCTACAACATTGTAAATAAGTCCGCTATCTGTTTGTCCCCGGAGCAATAAATAATATCCGTTGTATGTTTCTCCGGTATCAGTATATTCAAAATCAATAACTTCGGGGTTAATGACATGAGCTTCATACGAAAAGTTGGTACTGGGATTGTATGCTCCAAATCTTTTTTCAACTGTTGAATTATATATGCCTGCAATTCCTGGCACTGTTAACCTTATGTAGGAGTCGTTCGCCCTTGAGTAATCGATGTATATTGCAGTTGTTACACCTTCAGGTGTCATGTTCAGCCCGTCCTGCAGTGAGTTCAGCTCATGGCTCATCTTTGTCCCGGGTATGGTCTCAAATCCGGGTGCTTGTGATGCATCACCACTGTCATTGTTGTTCTGGTTTGACAGCGGGCCGGCAAAAAAGAGTGCTCCGATCGACAGTAACATTATGGCTGCCAGAAAGATGCTGATTAATTTTTGGTTCATTAATATCCTCTTGTAAAGATTGATCTGTAAAGGTTAATTTCACTTATCGGCTTCAGATCGCGTTCTCTCCGATCTTTGCGATGGTCTCTTCAATATCTGCTCTCAGTTCATCGGGTATGCCCTGGATGCCAACATCGAGGAACCCCCGGACTATCATGCCTATTGCATCTTCTTCTGAGAGCCCGCGGGCCATCAGGTACTCTATCTGCTCCCTGGCAATGCGCCCGACAGCTGCTTCGTGGGAAAGCTCTATGTTCTGGACATTTGCCTCAAGGATAGGGATGGCTCGCTGTGTGCCCTTATCGCTCAGCACAAGCCCGTGGCACTCCAGATGCCCCTTGGCACCATTGGCATTACCTATCATCTCTCCCCTTGCGATCGACATCCCGCCGGTTGTGATGGTCCTTGAGATCAGCTCTGCAGATGTGTCCTCAGCGTTGAAGATAACCCTGCTTCCAAGATCAAGCTCCGAGCCGGGATGTGCTATAGCTATCGTGTTGAGCCTTGTGAATGCGCCCTTTCCTTCGAGAAGGACCGTGGGATATGTCTGGATGGACCTGACAGGTTTCAGGGTCACATAATTATTAATGTATTTGCCTCCTTCCTCCACATGCACGACAGTCCTTGGCCTGACCCCTATCTGGTCAGCCCAGTTGTGGATCATTGTAAAGCTGAGTGTTGCCCCTTTCTTAACATATATCTCGGAGATGCCCAGATGAAGTCCTTTTTCGACCCCGTGCTTTGTGGAGCAGCCTGTTATGACCTCAAGTTCGGCTCCCTCTTCGACGATAATGATGTTGTGGACTGTCTGTGAAACCTGCTTTGAGCCTATGAGGAGGCATGTCTGTATGGGCATCTTTGACTTCTTGCCTGCCCGGGCCCGGATGAAATAACCGTTGGCATCCTGCAGATAGCTCTTTGCTGTATACTTGTCTGTATCCGGTTTTACAAGTTTCCACATGTAATCCCTGACCCAGCTGTGAACTTTCATCGCATCCCTGAGCGACATCAGTTCGACACCGTCCTTATCATGCAGTGATGTATGAGCTATGGCATTATCGATCATTATAAGGCTGCCGGACCTGTTCTCCTCTCCGGGGGTGAAGCCTACGTTAAGCAGTGTCCGCTTGTCCTGTGCCGTGAGGTCTGTCAGCTTTTCCTCGTACCGGACATCCGTAGCGCCTGCACTGTATTCATCAAGATCGAAATCCTCTCCATAAGCAGCACTTTTTCTGAGGGCATCTTCTGCCTTCTTCCTCATATCTGCATCAGCTTGCATTTGATACACTCCTGATATCCCTGTTCTTTGATCTCGCTCAGCATTTCGCGTGGATTGCCCGAACACATCACAGTGCCATTACAAAGGATATAGGCCCTGTCGGCTTCCACGTAGTCCAGCACCTGTCCGGTGTGCGTGATCACAAGCGCTGATTTGCCGTGCCTGCACCTGTCACCCGGGCACTTGCAGTCTCTGCTAAGGAGAGTATTGATCGTTCTTCCCAGAAGCTCGATGCTTGCAAGATCTACTCCGGACTCGGGCTCATCGAGCAGGAGGAGATCTGGGTTTTGTGCTGATAGCTGGAGAAGTTCGGATCTCTTGATCTCGCCACCTGAAAATCCTACATTAATATCCCTGTTAAAGAACCGTGTCATATCGATGGACTCGGCAAGCTCTTCTACTTCCTTCGGGTCTTTTGCTATCACTTTCAGCAGGTCATGGAGCTTGACACCACTCAGGTTAGGAGGTCTCTGTGCCATGATGCCCATGCCCATCTGTGCTCTCTGCGAAACAGACAACCGGGTTATGTCCTCTCCTTTGAAAATTATCTCTCCACTAACTACATTATAGCCACTGAATCCCATCAGGGTCATAAGGAGTACTGACTTGCCTGCACCATTTGGCCCGAACAGGACGTTAGTATAGCCGGCATCTACTTTCAGGTCTACACTCTTCAGTACCCTGCGACCGCCGACCTCGACTGTTAGATTGTTGATCTCCAGCATAAGTATGGTCCTTCTTTAACTTTTATCAATGCAAGAATGTAAATCTACAAATATTGACATAGGATAATACTGGTTATGAGTTAAAAAGGTATTGAAAATCTCACAACATGTCCCCTATTCTTACATTCATTGCCCGATAATTGCGGAAAACAGCAGATATTCTGCACAGGCATTGAATGGAGGGGCCGGCATCAGGTACTTTACTGAGATCGGGGGAAAGCACCTTTTTTAAGTTTCAGTCTGCTTATAAGCCAAGTTCCTGTGCAATTTCCTGGAACTCTTTTCCTTTCTCAGTAGTCATATAGAGGCTGTCTTTTTTTTCTATCAGCCCCTTTTCTTCTAACATTGTAAGGTATCTGTTGACAACTTCAAAATTCAGGTTTGCACGGTATACTATGTGGGTCTTTTTTGCTCCCTCCATAGCAGCCCTTAGTATTTCCACACTGATGGCAGTTCTACTTCTTCTGATACAAATCACATCTCCTCAGATTAACTATCCGGAGTGAGGCTGAGGCTAAACAATGTATTATACAGCAGTCCCGGTAGCACTGCGTATTATTTTGCAAAGTGCCGCCATTGTTATCTGACTCTGCATGCAGGAGTTACAGCCAACTCTCTGGAACAGATCTGAACAAGGTCAACACTTTACGCCGTCTTCCACATTATCCCGGCCAGTACCCTTCTTCTAACCCCGAAGAGTATACGGAATTTAATCTAATAAATAAGTACGAATCAAAGTTACTTAACAATAATAGCAAACATAGTTACTCCCAAATTCCCAATACGTCATGTATCGGTTATACCGAAGCATACACAGATCAACCTTCAGGGATAGCGGGAGCTGTTTAATCCTGACAAGGCCTTTGGAAAAGTATCTGCCGGTTGGAAGAGGTCCGGGTTTTGCTCCGGGTTCAACAGGGTAGGTATATAAGATTAAAGAGGACATGTACTATTACCAGGCTGAAAAAAGGGAACAGACATGTTTACCCAGTCTGTTCCCCCGACTCCATGTTTCGCGGTAAGGTGGTACTTGGTGGTATCTCTGTCATCACTCCTGAGATATCCTGGGAGGATAAGCATATTGACCACCAAATTTTATTGAGTGGGTATGGCAATAAAGCAGTAAGAAACATTTATCCTGAAGATAGTTACCTGCCTGCATAATGCAATAAAACAAAAAATGCATACGTATGGCATTATTTTAATTACTCTGCCATGAATATATGAAGTCAAAGTTTTTTCAGCGCTGACCTTGCGCTATAATTCGTTACGAGCGTATATCCGAAAATGATGATCCCAAGCCAGAGCAAAGGCTCACCGATCTCATATTCAAGATAGGAAAGTGCAAGTCCGGCACTTAATATCAGCAGGTTTATCCTCAGCAGTTTCCTGTTCCTGTAAAGGATTGCAATATGTTTCTGCTTTTCCTGAATTAACTGTTTCTTCTCTGTTTTCATGATGCCTCACTTAAGATCGTTCTATGATCAAACCACTATGATCGAACCGGCTGCCTTGCGTATACGATTGCTGACAGCCTCACCAATTCCCTCATGGCTGAAAGAGCCGTCAACCAGTATTAGGTCCACTTCCCGTGCATCCAGGTACCTCAGTCCTGAGAACAGGTTAATGGCCAGTTCTTCCGGTCTGTCCTTGCTGCCCAGCGAGAGCTGTTCCTCATGGGTAATGACCATACTGCTCTCATCCGTTAAAAGCAGTCCTACTTTTATTTTTTCCCGGCTATTATGATCAAGCATTTCATGTATCCTGCGGACGACCCTGTCATTTTCTCCTTCGATAAGTATCACGGCTGCATCAGGAGCATAGTGCCTGTATTTCATTCCGGGGGAGCGTATGATCCCCGGGTCCGGACAGTTCTCATCTTCATATCCTATCGTTACGCTCCCGATCTCTCCTTCGATCTCTCCCCGGCTTATCCTGCCGGGTCTCAGTATGGAAGGTATCTCCAAAGTCATGTCTATGACCGTGGACTCAACGCCTACATCTGCGGTCCCGCCGTCAATAATGGCATCTATCCTTCCGAAGAGGTCTGAAATGACATGTTGTGCGTTGGTTGGGCTTGGTTTTCCAGAAAGGTTGGCACTGGGAGCAGCGAGAGGTTTCCCGGACTCCCGGATAAGTCCGATAGCTATCTCGTTATCGGGCATTCTCAGGGCCACCGTATCCAGCCCGCCTGTTGTTACATCAGGCACTATCATCTGTCTTTCCAGAATTAGAGTGAGGGGGCCAGGCCAGAATTTTTCCATCAGTACAAAGGCTTTTTCAGGAATATTCAGGGCGAGCTCGCAGCATTGTTGCTTTGAAGCCACATGCACTATAAGAGGATTATCAGCAGGCCGGCCCTTTGCCCGGAAGACCGCTCTCACAGCTTCCTTATCGAGTGCATTTGCTCCCAGGCCATAGACCGTCTCGGTCGGAAAAGCCACTAATCCTCCGCTGTTAATGATGGTTGCAGCTTCTTTGAGCGTATCCGCAAAGTTACTTTTGTTCATACGGAATATTCGGGTTTGTCTGGTCGTAGGATGCATGATCTTCAAAAATGGCGATTTGACTGAGTCCAGTATGCATTACCAGGCAAATAAGTTTTGTGTTGACCGGTAAAGTACTTCATGTACTGGCTGCAAATGCATCTGATATCAGGAGCCCACTTCCTCCGAAAATATACGGAATCGTGCCTCTTATTTCATAATTTTCAGGAAAGTCAAATAGGAATGTTTATATAACATAGTGACTTCTATGCTCAAAGTGAGCGGGCCTATTTTTAACCCCCACTCCCACACTAACCCCCACTCCCCAACCCGCTCACAATCTTACAGTAGGGAAATGTGCAGGAGAACCTACATTTAATTACTTCGTGATCCGTTCCCACATTTAAGACTGACCGTTATTAACAGATGATTATAAATAACGGGTGGTTAAAAATAAGGGAAGATTAAAATAAGAGTTCCCCGGTATGTTCCGGGGTCATTCAGGAATACCTTTTTTGGGCTTTATTCTTTGTTCTTTAAGGCGCAGGCTTTTTCATATTCATCAATTACAGACTCCTGACAAAGACACACGCCATGCCTGTGGGCCGCACGGCCTATCATGTGGGCTGCTATGGGAGATGTCAGCAGTAAGAACAAGCCTACTGTTACGGCCTTTACACCTATCGGGGAAAAGCCTACTTTCAGCAGGATGCTCATCATAACTCCAAAGGCGCCCAATGTGCCTATCTTGGTCGTGGTGTGCAGCCGGTTATAAACGTCAGGGAGCCTGACAAGTCCCAGCATTCCCAGGAACACAAATATCAGCCCTATCGCAAGGAAAGCATTGCTCAGTATTTCAAGAGAGATATCTATCAGGTTCACAGAACCACTCCTTCATCAAGGTATTTAGCTATTGTCACTGTACCTACGAATGCTATTATCGAGAGCACAAGTGCCACATCCATGAAAAAGACAGAGCCCTGGTCAAAAGAGTAGATACCCAGCATGACGACTATTACTGTCGTCATTGCATCGAGTGCTATTACCCTATCCGGTATGGACGGTCCTTTTATTATTCTGTATATGCATGGGATGATCGCAAGCACCATAAAGGTCAGTGATAATGTTAACATTGATATCATTCGAATGCCTCCAGCACGTATCTTTCTAGGTCGTTCCTGATCGAGCGGGCCACAGCCTCCGGGTCAGATGCATCGATACAGTGAACGTACAGTACAGACCTGTCATCAGAAATATCAATTGTGAGTGTTCCGGGCGTAAGGGTTATGGTGTTGGCTATTGCAGTGATCCCCAGGTCCGTTACTGTCCTGATGGGCACTGCAATGATACCCGGTTTTATGTTTATTTTCGGTTGGAGTACTATCTTTGCCACTATGATATTGGCTTTTATGATCTCTTTTATAAGTACATAGAAATACCTGGCTTGAGCCGGTATTTTCTTAATGGCTCTGCCAAATGAGAAATCCTGTTTGAAATTGTAAAGCGGCTTGAAAGGACGTATGATGAAAGGTGCGAAGATAAGCCCCAGCACAAAATTGTTGAAACTGATCGTGCCATGGACAAAGCACCATACCAGTCCCAGTATTACGGCATAGGAAATATAGCGTTTCATCTTACCACCCTTGTAAGTACCGCATCAATGTAAGGTTGCGGGTCAAGTATCTGTCCCGCGGTTGCAGTTGCCAGTGAGATCAAAGGTTCGGCATACAGTCCGAATACCAATATCGCAGTTGCAAGCACTATGATAGGTATCATGACCAGAGGGGATGCTTTGCGGGAAGAGTATTCCCCGTATTTATCCACATCTCTTTTATCTCCCCAGAACATCAGCAGCCAGGCTCTGAACATGTAGAAGATGGTGAATACTGCAAAGATAAGGGCTATGCCGATCTCAAAGTAGTATTTCCCGATGATGCCTGCATCGAATAGCACTAACTTGGCTATGAACCCTCCCATGGGCGGCAGTCCTGCAATGGACATGGCTCCTACAAGGAACATCAGTGCAAGTAAGGGAGAACTGTCAACCATGCCTCCCATTTTCCGCATATCCCTGGTGCCTGCATGGTGTATGATGCCTCCCGAGCTCAGGAAAAGCATGGATTTGGCGATTGCATGGTTCACAAGGAAAACAAGTGATGCCGTAATTGCGTATATTCCTCCCAGGCCGATCCCGAGGAACACATAGCCTATCTGACTCACACTGGAGTATGCCAGCAGGCGTTTCACATCGGTCTGTGCGACAGCCGAGATCGCGCCTACAATGATGGTTGCAAGTGCCAGATAGATTATCACAGGTTGGAATATGTACATAGTGTCCCTGAAGATCAGGAAGAACACACGCAGCATGCCGTATACGCCAACCTTGATGAGCACGCCGCTCAGCATGGCGCTGATGGGTGAGGGTGCAGTGGGATGCACATCAGGCAGCCAGTAGTGCAGTGGGAAGATCGCTGCCTTGTTACCGAAGACAACGATGAACATCAGGGCGATGGCAAACACATGCCAGGGCATTGTTCCCGCAGCACTCATCGCACTGAGCTTTACGGAAATATCTGCCATGTTCAGCGTACCTGTGGTCGCATACAGTGAAGAGACAGCTATCAGCATTACAATGGACCCGAGCATGTTCAGTACAAGGTACTTGAATGTCGCTTCCATCTTATCTGAGCTTTTCGTAATTCCTCCGTGCTCGTTGGCGATCACAAGTCCGCATGAAGAGAGCAGCAACAGCTCAAAGAAAACGAAGAGATTGAATATATCCCCTGTGAGGAAGGATCCGTTGAGACCGGCCAGCAGCAGGTTGAACAGCGGGAAATAGCTGGAGCTCAACGATCTCTTTTCTATGTAGTCCAGGGAATACACAAGTGACAGGAATGAAATGGATGCTGTGAGGACCACCATCCCTGCACTCAGCAGGTCTGCGACAAGTATTACACCGTATTTGCCCCATTCACCGACCTCATAGACCTGTATGCCCTCATTCCATACCTGTAAAAGCAGCAGTACGCTCAGGATGACGAGTGCAAAGGTGACCGCAATGTTCAGAACTTTCTGAAACTGCGGCCTTGGCCTTAGCATTACTGTGACAGCTGCCATGAGGATAGGGGTCGCGATCAGGAGTATTGGCAGGTGCTGCATGAATGAGCTCATCCCCACAGCCTCCTCAGTTCACTTATATCGGTGGTGCCGTACTCTTCATAGATGCGATAGGCAAGTATCAGTATGAAGGCAGTCGTTGCAAGACTGATGACAATTGCAGTTAGTACCAGTGCCTGGACAAGCGGATCGACATAATGGACACTATGGCCTGCAGCAAGTACGGGTGCAAGTATGTTCTCCGATAGTACATCGTTGAATATGGTCCCTGTCACTTCGGCTGCCCCGTGCCCGCCGTCATCGGCAATGATGGGTACCTTTGTTCCTGCGAAAACACCCGTGGAAACGATAAGCAGGTTGACGGCATGTGAAAGTATGCCCAGGCCGATGATCATCTTTACTATGTCCCTGCGGAGGATCATGAATGTACCAATGCCGAAAAGGATGGCGATCGTTAATGAGAGTAACGTATTGTTCACCTGTCATCACCTACATTTTTGAAAATAAAGAGCAAACTGCCTATCACAACAAAGTAAACGCCAATGTCGAACAGGCCGGCAGATACCAGCTCCACCTCCCCGAAGAAGGGAAGATGCAGGAATTCGACAGCGCTCCTGAAGAAGTTGTGTCCGAAAGCCAGTGCAGCAAAAGCTGTCAGGGATGCGAGCAGCAGGCCGAATGCAAACCAGTTGCCCCAGTCCGGGTTAAAGAAGGATTTGATGTGGTCAAGCCCGAACACAACATATGTCAGCGCTATCACCGCGGCAAACATCACTCCTCCGATAAACCCGCCTCCGGGATTGTTATGTCCTGCAAGTAACAGGGAGATCGAAAAGAGGATCACCAATGGTAAACAAATCTTGGTTACTGTTTTTGTAATAACTGTTGTCATTCTTCCTCACCTCTGCTGTGGATCAGGTTATAAACTCCAAGTGCTGCCAGGCAAAGGACCGATATCTCTCCAAGGGTATCATAACCTCTGAAATCGACTATTATAACATTTACAATGTTGTGTCCCCCGGCCAGTGGCAGACTTTTCTCAATGAAATAGTGAGAAAGGCTCTCAAAGGGCGGGACTATGCCCTGGGTGGCATTGATCATCATAATGAACACGGTTAAAGCCACCGCAGACGCGATCAAAAGATCTCTCGTCATTAATGCCGGGGTTATGTGTTCTTTGAATGTCTGCGGTATCTTCACGATCGCAAGCAGGAAGATGATCGTGCCGAGAGTTTCCACCAGCACCTGCGTAAGTGCAAGGTCCGGCGCCTGCAGGTAGATGAAAAGCAAACTAACAAGGTACCCAAGTCCTGAAAGGGATATTATCGCCGGTATGTAACGCGGGAGCAATGCTGCGCCAAGTGCTGCCACTATCATGAAAAAGAACACTATTCCTTCATATAACGGTATGTCAAAATTGAGGCTGGAAGGTATGATGTCGGATGCAAGCAGTATAATGGGTATGATGAACAGCACCAGCATCAGCACCAGCAGGGCCGTTATATATGTCTTGATAGTTCCGGGCTGCATGCGTGATGAGAACCCGAACGTGACCGTCTTTGCATTGTCGACCGCAGCATCATAGAAATAATTTATACTTATCATGGGGTGTTTTGCATTGAACCTGTTCTGCCAGGCAGCAATGCTGTCATAGCGGGTATAGATAAGGATGCCGAGGAGGAATGTGGTAATTGTCATCATCAGGGAAGGCGTGAAACCATGCCATAGCTGCACATGCAGATCCAACGGTTCAAGAATTATTGCCTCGGCTGCCGGCTCAATGATATTATGCACCGGTATTGAAGGGGCAAGCCCGAACAATATGATGAGAGCTGCCAGGAAGGCCGTCGGCAGGATCATGATCCAGCCGGGGTCGTGTATGTGCTCCGGCAGGCTTGCGGAAGGGCGCTTGCCAAGGAAAATGCCATCTATGAACTTAATGGAGTAAGCAAAGGTCAGCACTCCTCCAAGCACTGCCAGTGCTGGAATTATCAATGTGAACGGAGCCCCCAGTTCCGCTCCCATCTCCAGGGATGTTTCATAGAACATCTCCTTGCTCAGGAAACCGTTCAGCGGAGGTATCCCTGCCATTGCAAGCGCGCCGATGACTGCCAGGACGAAGGTAATAGGCATTTCTTTGCGCAGGCCTCCCATCTTTGTAATGTCCCTGGTAGCTGTTTCATGGGCAACTATACCGGCTACAAGGAAAAGACAGGCCTTGAATGTTGCATGGTTCAGCAGATGGAAGGTAGCGGCAGCGACCCCTATGCCGGGGTGCTGATAGGTCGTATAGCCGTACATGGTCATCAGGTAGGCAAGCTGGCTGATCGTGGAATAGGCAAGGATTCCTTTGATATCGGTTTGGCGGAATGCCATAAATCCTGCAGCTATCATTGTAATTATTCCGACACCGCTTACCAGCAGGAACCATGCTTCGGTACCGGAAAATATGGGGTGTATCCTTGCGACAAGATAAATACCGGCTTTCACCATGGTTGCGGAGTGCAGAAAAGCGCTTACCGGGGTTGGTGCTTCCATTGCGTTGGGGAGCCATATGTAGAACGGTCCCTGCGCAGATTTTGAAGCCGCACCTATGAAGACAAGTATAAGTGTAATAATGAAAAGCTCGTGGCCTTTTATAAATTCTATTGTGGATTCGCTCTGCAGGATCGCAGGGATGTCAAAAGTGCCTGTCATGGCATGAAGCAGCAGGAATCCCGCAAGCATAAAAAGACCGCCGCTGGCTGTCAGGAGCAGGGATTTGGTTGCTCCGTATACGGACAGGGGCCTGCCGCGCCAGTAGCCGATAAGCATGAAAGACGTAATGCTTGTAAGTTCCCAGAAAATGAAAAGCTGGATGGTATTGGCTGAAAATACTACTCCGAGCATTGACCCCATGAAGAAGAGAAGCTGCTGATAATAACGTGGAAGGTCTTCCCTCGTTGACATGTATTCGTTGGAATACAACATTATTATTATTCCGATCCCCGAGACGATCAGGCCAAACATAACACTGAGCCCGTCCCCGTAAAATGACAGGTCAATGCCCACAGATGGAAGCCACGACAGCGAGCCCTGGATATTCTCACCATGGATGACACTCGATGCGACCTGTGACACAAGTACAAAACTCAGCAAAGCAACTGCCGATGCATACCATCCTATCCTGCTCTTCAGGACCTTTTCAACCACTGGCAATATACCGGCCAAAACGAATGGCAAGAAAACCGCTAGAGTAAGTGCTGTAAACGAATCCATGCAAGCTAGATTCAACTACCTGTATATAATATTTGCTAATCGCAATGATTGTTCGTGATAGATTCCTGTTATCGTGCATTACCGGCTTTCCTGATTGCATGGTTCCTGCCAGAAATGAAACAATATGTTCCGGTAAACTTATTCTAAGATGGGTTAGAATAACATTCAATATGCTGAAGGGAATTATTTTTGATTCGGACGGAGTGCTTGTGGATTCCATGCCCTATCATGCACAGGCATGGGTGCAGGTTTTTAAGGACGAAGGCATTCACGTGCGCAAAGAGGACATATACGAGGTGGAGGGCTCCAATCATGTCGGTGTTATAAATGCCATTTTCAGGAAAGCTGATAAGAGTCCGGGGAAGGACACTTACGATTCGCTTCTGGATAAAAAAAGGGGCCTTTTCATGAAGAATAACCGGGCAAAGCGTTTTGAGGGAATGTATGAATGCATGCAGTTACTGAAGAGTAAGTATAAGATCGCAGTTGCCTCAGGTGCAGACAGGACCATCGTGAAAGATCTCATGGAAAGATTCTATCCTGATGTTTTTGATGTTCTTATTACGGGAGAGGATGTGGAGAACGGGAAACCCGACCCGGAACCTTATGCTAAGGCAGCTGAGAGGCTTGGTGTTGGTGCTGATGAGTGCATTGTGGTCGAGAACGCTCCTCTTGGCGTGCAGTCTGCTAAAAATGCCGGAATGTACTGCGTGGCAGTTGCAACCTATGTGCCGGCTGAAGAACTTTCAGAAGCAGACAGGGTTTTCAAGGATCACGCTGGCCTTATAGATTACCTTAAAGGGCTGGCCATGTCAGAGGATCCTGTTAAGTAAGCGAATAGAATAATAAAAAAGAAAGGAAAAGTACGGTCATACCAGCCGTACTGTTTCCAGGTTTGTCAGTGCCCTTGTCTCAAGTTTGTTCTTCTTGTGTATCGAACTTGCCAGGTCAAGGCAGGAGCGCTCATCGCCATGTTCCGTGAACACTCTTTCAGGACGTGGCTTCATCTTCTTGATGTAATCCATGAGCTGTCTTCTGTCAGAATGGCCTGAGAATCCGTCGACAACCTCTACCTGCATGTTCATGGAGATAACATGGGTCCCGTTGTTTGTCGAGAGAGGGATCTCCTTCCAGCCCTTCTGGATCCTTCGGCCCAGGGTCCCGTCTGCCTGATAACCTACGAACACGAGAGTGTTCTTCTCATCGCCCGCAAACTTTTTGAAATATTCAATGACCGGGCCGGCATTCATCATGCCTGAAGTGGCCAGTATCACACAGGGTTGTGGCTCTTCAAGGATCTTCTGGCGCAGTTCGTTTGAGTCTACCGGTCTGAAGCATTCTGCCAGGAACGGGTTCTCTCCCTTCTGGAAGATAAGCTTTCGCAGGTCACTGTTGAGATATTCAGGGTATGTGGCATGAATAGCCGTTGCTTCCCATATCATGCCGTCAAGATAGACGGGGACGTTGGGTATTTCACCTTTGCGTATTGCGTCCTCAAGGACTATCATTACCTCTTGGCTCCTTCCCACCGCAAATGCGGGAATGAGCACGACCCCGTTCCTGCTCAGGGTGGTATTGATCACGTTCTTCAGGTTTGCCTCAGCCTCCTGGAGGGATGGCTGCAGGGCAGTTGCGCTTCCGTAGGTTGATTCCATTACCACGCTTTCCACACGGGGGAACTTATTGACAGCAGCATCGAACAGCCTGGTCTTTTCGTATTTGAAATCGCCCGTAAAGACTACGTTGTGCAGCCCGTCGCCGATGTGGAAGTGGGACACGGCTGACCCGATAATATGTCCGGCGTTATGGAACGTCAGCTTGACGTCCGGCGCAATGTCGGTCACTTCTTCGTAGTCTAGCACGATAGTGTGCTTCAGGCCCTCTCTTACATCAGCCGAGGAGTATGGAGGTCTCTTGCCTTCTTTTGCAGCCACGTCTATGTAGTCCAGCTGCAGCAGTGCCATAAGGTCACGCGTGGGAGGGGTGCAGTAAATAGGGCCCTCGAACCCATACTTGTACAGCAACGGCACAAGACCCTGATGATCCAGGTGGGCGTGTGTCAGTACAACTGCATCTATCTGATTTATCGGGAAAGCCTCCGGAACGTAGAGATAAGGGGACATATTCTCATCAGAACCTACGTTGACACCGCAATCTATCATGATCCTTGATTCAGGTGTTGAGATAATAAAGCAGCTGCGTCCAACTTCCTTTGCTCCGCCGAGGGACGTTATCCTTACCCAGTGGTCCTTGGAAGTGCATCCTCTGTGGATCTTCCTTCCCACAGCCTTGAGGATATCTTTTCTTTCTTTATGGTTGGTGCGCATGAACTCACGGATGTTCTTCACGGTCCGTGACTTGATCGGCGGTGCCCTGACCACTTTAGGAGTCCAGCCGATCTTCTTGGTGATCTCCCGGAGGGTCTCACCATGTTTTCCTATGACAAGGCCGGGTTTTTCAGCCTCGATGATAACTTCGCCGACATCCGGGTCAAAATGATAGTTGGATATCATAGCTTCTTCCGGAACAGTCTCAGCGATCCTCTGTATGGACTCCTCCGGCGGCATCAGCACTCTGGGATCCGGGCGCACTACAATGCGTGTCCTGAGCACTTTTGCCAGGTTCCTTACAATATTGCCGTTATCCGCGAATTTCTTTGGTTCTTCAGTGTAAACAACAAGCTGCGGACCTTCAAATTCAACACTAGAAATAGTCGTGCCGCTTGGCAACTTCTCTTCGATTTTCTTCTTAAGATCAGATAGTACTTCTTCTACCGCCATTAAAACAGCCTTCCTGTAAAAAAGTAAAAAATTGAATTGTAAAAGTGTAATTTTTAAAAATTACATTATTTAACATTATTTAATTTTTTGAGTAATTAAGATCAGTCTGCCTCAGTTAAGTAGCTCCCTGATCTTTTTCACGTCCTCGAATTCGAGTCTGGTGAAATTATTATTGGTTATGACGACAACATCAATTCCGTCGCCGGATGCAGAATCTCTTTTCATGGCATTGTGAAGTGCCCTGACAGCCAGTTCCACACCTTCCTCGGTGGACATGTTCTCCTTATACCTGTCCTCGAGAACACCGTATGCTATAGGCGAACCGGAACCGGTTGCAACAACTCTCTTCTCATCGATGTTCCCACCAAGGGCATCAATTGAATACAGCTCCGGACCATGCTTGTCATAGCCCCCGACCAGCAGTTGCACCATCAGAGGATAGTAACGCTGCCCGCTCAGGAGATTTGATAACATCGTTGTTAATCCTTTGATAGTCATTGATTCTTTGCGTCTCATCTTGTACAGCTTCGATTCAACGCTTATAATACGGACTATCTGCTGGGCATCTCCCACAGAGCCGGCAGTTGTCATTGCTGCGAAGTCGTCTATCTGGTAGATCTTCTTTGCAGTCTTGCTTGCGATAAGATGCCCCATTGTTGCACGCTGTTCGGTCGCCAGAACAACGCCGTCACTGCATACTATCCCAACTGTGGTTGTACCTTTCAAATACTTATCATCGGTCATTAGTTATACCTCTAACTAAAAATGAGAAAATTAACATGATAAAAACGTGTTATGCATTTTATTGCACAGCATCCCTTTAGTGATTTTTATATAAATAATTATCCCTTGTGTCTTACACAACACCAATCTCATTGGCAAGCGCTCTGACCCTCTTGATACTCTCAATATTGATATTCTTTTCCTTCATCAGGGAAATGCGTTCCTCTATGGTTATCCTTCTGGTTCCTACTATAAGGTTGTCCGCGTGGGCCACTATCTTTTCCTCGATCGTCCGTGGCATATAGTCATCTTCCGGAAGTCCAAGAGTGACGGCCTCCTCAGCACTTATGCCCGCACCTATATGTCTTTTGATTATTTGGACCAGCCGCTCGTCAAGCTCGAGTTCCCGGGCGATCACTGCACCTGCTACGGCATGAGCGATGCCGTGTGTCCTGGACCGTCCCAGGTCATGAAGCAGTCCCCCCATCTCAATAAGCTCTATATCCGATTGCTTTCCTTTTAAGGACAGCTTCCTTGCAATATCTACCGCAAGATCGGAAACACTGATGCAGTGTTCTATGACATTCCTGCTGCATCCGGCATCTTCCAGTATCCTCAAAGCTGTCGCACGTGAGTTCATATCATTCTTTTTCAAATTGCGCAAGCCTTTTCCGGATTATACCGGTGACGATCTGGTTATCCTCGAACATCATGTCCTCACCACACAGGGGGCACAGGAACTCGCAATCTGTAGCTTCTTTGAATTTCAAGCGGGTGCATCCTTCGGGGCAGTTGTAAAAGACGTTCTCCTCTTCAAAGGCAAGGCGTGCCCTGAGGTTCTTGACAAGCCTCTTTTTCTCTTTCACGAGCTGGGGCTCGACATCTGACATGTCCAGCGTCCAGAGGTATGTCAGCCATCCGCTGCTGGAGTCGCGTTCCCGCCTGCATGCTGCCAACTTGTTCTCATTGAGAATGAAGAGTGTCCGGCGCACGATATTAAGGAGTATTCCTGTCGCCTGTGCAATCTGTTCATCCGTAACCTCTCCCTCGGGCATCTTCCTTATCATTTCCAGCCCTTCTTCGCCCACCAGCCGGATAAGATATCCCCTGATAACTGGATTATTCAGATCTATCAAAAAACATTCACCTCGTGAAATGTATGCTTATCTAAGTATTACAATATTAAGTTTTGGTAAAAGCCTGTGTTGCAAACTTTGTACATGAGTGTATTACCTTCCCAAAACATGTTTTCGGGACTAATGTAGATTTAAATGTCCACGTATAAACATGACGCTTTGTTCTATCTCACCCATTACTTTCTTTCGGGTGGAGCCTGTGGATATTACTGATGTTATCGGTTCATTCTCTCCTACAATATCTCCTCTGTTGGGGACATCCGCGGTTCGCTTTGCAAGTATCCCGGCCACGGCATGTTCTGTGACGACCCTTCTCTGATCTGCGTACATCACTGCCCGGGCTGCATACTGCCTGTAAACAGGCTTCCTGGCCTTTTCCTGATCAATGCTGCCTTCAAAGGCCTGCATATGCTCCTGAAAAATATTGGAGCCGGTTGCAAGTTCCACTGTATCCATGCTTCCCTGGAACCTGGCATTCACCTCTATTACAACGGGGCCATTATCCGTAACAATGAAATCCACTCCGATGGACCCTATCAGCCCAAGCAGATATATTAGCTCTTCAGCTATATTTTCCATTTGGTTGGCATATGGGGTGATAAACGGTGTCACATTACCACAATATGCAAATGGCAGTCCTGTAAGCCAGGGAACCCCGATAAGTTGTTCATTCACCGCTACAGTGCGGGTCCTGTCCTGCGTGGATATGACAGAGACACTTGCAGGCGTGCCTGAGAGATAATCCTGGAATACCAATTCCTCTTTTTTCAGAGATATCTGCGCATCTTCCAGGGAAAGCATGTAGTTGTCCAGTTCTTCAAGGTCGTACAGCACACGGTTGAAAATTCCTCCGCCTGCACATGCAGGTTTGACCATCAAGGGAAACCGGGCGTCCTGGATCTCCCTGTAGGAGTAAGTTCTCGGATGGGGCAACCCTATCGTTCCAAGGAGTTTTGCGAACCTGGATTTATCTGAAACCTGCTTCATTGCCGAAGGATCATTGTGCAGCACGGGAAACCTGCTTTCAGGCAGTTCCAGTGTCTCAAATCCGGATGCTGGTATGATCGCATCGAAATCCACACCAAAGCTTTCGATCATTTCCGACAGCATTGCGGGTTCAACGCAATTGCTGTTAAAGCGCCCTTGTGTTTCAAGTTTCTTTGCCGAGCTTGCACATCTCAGCATGTCCTGATCACAGAAAGCATCAATTGCATACATATTGTAACCTGCACGGCATCCCGAGCAGACAACGTTGCGGGTACTGAATCCGATCACCAGTACGTTTCTCATATAAGTCGTCACTCAGATATCGTTTTTCCTTGATGTTTCTTCAGGCAGTGCCACAAGGCCTATGCTTGTCTTGATCACAGGGACCTCGTCACCTTCTGATGCGCTGAACAGCAACGGCATCTTAACTGTTACAGTCTCGTAAGTATCGGGGTCCAGCAGCATCAGATCATTCTTCTCTATAGAGACCACCACTGCCTTTTTAGCGGTGCTCCTCTTTGCTATAAGTGTAGCGCCTTTCATGTCATCAGGCTGGGAATTGAACTTGGACCCCTTGACAAGGTCCGTGCCGGTGACGCTCTTTGAGAATCGCTTTATCTCGATGACCTTTCCCTTAAGTTCGACTATGTCTCCTGCCATGAACTCGGGGAGCCTCAGGGAAAACGTCATTCTGTAAACATCTTTTCCATCCTTTCTTCCAAACAGGGAGGAAGATTCGGCAAAGCCTCCTCCTAGTTCGGTAACTATCTCCTTGCAAACTATCCTGGTCGCATTGGCCGATCCCATATACAGATCGATACCATCCCTTGCCTCCGCCGAGTTCGATATGAAGGCAGTCCTGTCGCCCTTATTCTGCATCTTTTCCAGCGTACTGTTTATGATACGCATGCATCTTGTCTTTTCTTCTTCAGTTGGATAGCGGCTGGCTGCCCTTATCTGGAGTATTGCTTCAAAGTAATTTCCCGACATCCTGCTGCACATATCGCAGGCTATGCGGGTTATGCGCACTTCTGCCTCGGTCATTTGTCGCACCGGCTCTTCCATGATCGTTGCATTTGCTTCTATGCTCACACGATATAGGTGTGGAGTCATCTGTTTTGGCTCAATGCATAGTTCAATATTGTCAGCTTTCTCATGAATGAGCAGCGCATCCTCTACTGTCTGGATCACGATCTCCGGGATAGTATAGTCGTTATTCCATTTGCCTTTGGTCAGTTGTGCCCCGCATGCAGAACATATTTTAGCGTACAGCACCAGAGGTGCTTCTATCAGATTGGATGTCTTGAAAAAACAATCTTTACAAAGGCCGTCAACAAGCCCCTGTGTAAACTCCCCGCATTTGGGGCAAATGATATCATTCATTGTCTTTGAATCCTTTAAGCCGATTTATAACGTTTTCGCTTCTTATGATTTTGTCGGTCAGCAAAGAGTATTGCAGGCTGCCCGCTCCTATCCTTGCAGCATGTTCTAAGTGGATGACCGGGTCTATGCCCCACACACCGGCGATCTGCCCCAGGTGGCCCTGCTTCATCCTCCGGTTAATGAGGTCGATACTTGCCGCATCTATTGCAACCGGATCCTTTGATGCAAGCATTCCTATATCCCCGGCGAAAGCGGGTGCGGAGAAGTTGAAACAATCGCATCCGGGTGTCAGGTTGAATATCCAGTTGATGTAGCCTATCCTTCCCTCAAGGATCTTCACAGGTCCAAAAGCAGCTTCTCCAAGGCGGGCCTGCATCTCATCGGTAAATCCTTCAGGCGGTACGATCGCCCCGTACCTGCAGCTGTTTGCACATGAGAGATCGCCTTTGCATAATTCATTGTTCACCCGGGCCATATTGCCGTCCATATACAGTGCATCCCACGGGCACTCTGAAATACACTTCCGGCATCCTGTACATTTTTCAGGATCGATGCCCGGTACGCCTGGCTTATGCACGAATGTCTTGCCTGCTTTATCCAGACATCCCATTCCCAGGTTCTTCACAGCGCCCCCGAAGCCGGAAGCGGGGTGTCCCTTGCAATGGGATAGCATTATCATGGAATCCGCTCTGGCGATAGCTGAGGCAACCGTTGTTTCGCTGACTTTCTCTCCGTCGATCCTGACAACTACGCTGTCATCCCCCTGCAGCCCGTCGGCACAGATAAAGGGTGCTCCCATGCCCGCCTGTGAGAATCCGTTCGATGCAGCGGTACATATAAGGTCGGGGGCGTTGAACCTCCTGCCTTTATACAGCACTGTGGTATCGGTAACAAAAGGAATGCCTCCGGCTTCCTTTACAAGATCGGCCAGTGTCTTCACAAGCACAGGGTGTACGTGCGTCGTATTTCCGTACTCCCCCGGGTGTATCTTTACAGCAACGATATCTCCTTCATGAACAGGTGATATTTTTGAGAACAGGTCTGTTATCTGGTCTATCTGGGTTTCCTCGGCGCCTATATTTTCCGCAGGTTTGAAAAAAACATCGCTCATCTCAATTCCTCTGTCATAATAAAGTATTCAACTTATATGTATATGCAGTTTGAACCGGTTTTGGTCAACGCATTAAATGCCTCTATATTTACTATATAGTCAATATTGAAATATACATATTATTTACATCAAATATATCTATTCAAAAGTAATTCTATCACCTGTACAAGAGAAATGGAGTAATAATTTATGCGAAACATTCAAAAATGTGTAAAAACTTATAAATGTCAGAAAATAGATACTGAATATAAGTATATTATAAACGGTCAATACGAACAGTCTGTAGATGCTGAGGAGCTGGATCTGATAAGGTTCATGATCGGAGGTATTGGCTCAAAGTAAGCGGGGGAAAAGGGAAATATGAAGGGGGGACCTCATGTGGCCGCAAGGGACGGTACTTTTTGTGAGTACTGCAACATTGGGCTTAAGAGGCAGTCCGTAGGATCGAATATCCTATACTACTGCAGAAAGTGCGGCAGGATCACTTCTAAAGAAGATCACGCAGTAATAGGGGCAGATTCTGGTGTGGTGGGAACATGTGTATGATCGAATCAATAGGTTACTCGAAAGAGAACAAGTTAATATACTGCAGAAATTGCATAATCTTCAGGAAAACAGGCAAATGCGAATATCTCAGGTATCTTGAGTCACAGGTCACGGTCGACCTTACAAAAGATTCTCTGCAGGAGATATTCATTAGCGACTGCGGCCTTTAAGGAGAACGAGGTCCGGAATATGTGACGCATCATTCGATGAACCAGTCCACATAGGCCAGAAGACCCTTTTTTTGCCAGTCGTGCACTCCGGGTGGGCTATCCTTACGGGA
>DANZ01000045.1 GCA_002501695.1 Methanolobus sp. UBA474
GGGTATGGTCGTGTTTGCCTGGGAATGCTTCTTGTTATCATATGATCAAATGTCCCGCTGATCTTTACAGCATACATTATGTTAGGGTTTGGCATCATCTTTTCAAGATACTCTTCCATCTGTGCTTTGCTCATTGTCTCATTTATGGGCCCTGTCTCGTCGGCTTCAAAGAAAGTGACCGCGGCAAAAGGAGTGGTCATGGAATCATTTGGTATATATGCAACTCCATCGTCTTTCACCTGGTATATTTCTCCGTCCAGCACTATCATTTCGCCGTCAAGGGCTGTAAAGGTCCCTATACCGAAATCCCCCTGCTGCTTAAGGGTCTCCAGGGTGGTCTCTCCGTCATAGACCCCTTCAAGAAGGGCATTGATAGTGGATATCTGGTAAAGGACATCACTGCCATGGGCAAGATCCGTCTTCATATCTTCTGATATGCCAGAGGAATTGTCAGTGGAAACATCATCAGGGCCTTCTTTATTCAGACACCCGGGTATCATTATGCTAATTAACAGTAAGACTGCAATGATTACCAGTTTATGTTCTATCAGTTTATATTTTCTCATGATATCACTTTTTAAAAAAAGCTATGTGAAATAATAATTAAAAATAGTAAGCAGATATGATATCAGTTTTTGGGTACTGCTCAGGCGGCAGGCTGGCCTGCAGGAATTACCAGTACTTCCAGAGAACTGCTGCGGCTGGTCTTCAGCCGGCAGTTTCAATGATTATGTTTTCCAGGTTAAGCAGGATCAGTAACCTGTCATCTATTTTACCTACGCCTTTAAGGTAATTCGCATTGATACTATGAGTAATGATCTCCGGGGTTGGATCTACGCTTGATGCCAGCATCCGGATGACCTCACTCACAGAGTCTACCACCATGCCCACAATAGTGCCTTCGACATCAGCAACTATGATCCTGGATTCCTCGGTGATATCTTTTGAAGGAAGGCCGAACCTTTTGTCAAGGTCCATCACCACAATTATCTTTCCACGCAGGTTGATGACACCTTTTATGTAATCAGGAGACTTGGGAATGCGGGTGATATCAGGCAGCCGGATTATTTCCTGCACTTTCATGATATCCACACTGAATTCTTCAGTCCCCAGACTGAAGACGACAAGCTGAAGCAGATCTTCAGAACTCTTTTCCTGATAATGCTGTATATCATTTGCCATTTTGACCTCCGTTAACCGGATGAACTCTCATGTAAAATTAGTAGCTGTGTATGTGAGGCAAATATATAATATTATCTAATATACAAATACAAACTAACTCTTTTCCTTACTTTGGCACATTAATGATTCCCGGTCCCTTGCAGTCCCTATGTCGCTGCGGCCAAGAACCGGAAACTATGGCGGATATGCATATTAGCATGAAAATATGATAAAGGCAGTATTATGTCAATTCTCTCTTCAGGATCTTATGTGCGACATTTAGCTGCTTGAATTTCTCAGTGTCTCCGGTTGGCATATCCGGGTGCAGTTCTTTTGACATCAGCTTGTATTTCCTGTCAATGATCCCAAAATCGGTCTCTTCGTGGTCACAGCCAAAAAATTCCCGCGCTTCTTTACGCCTGTCATAAATATCTGAATCCTCCCTGAACTCAGAAATAAAATCGGATAGTGTGATCTCCTCGGAAAGGACCCGATTTGCCTCGATCCCAATTACCCTGGACAGGACATAGAGATTTTCCACATATTTACTTTGCATGTTATGGCTGTAATGCATCCGATGATCAGATATCCACCAGGTTGCAGAAGCTTGAACTTTTTTTATTGCCATGCGTTCAAGAGGAATATCAATATCATTTTCATTAACACCGATCTTCCTTAAAACGGTAATAATGTTATTCTTGAACTGCAGTGCTCTTCTGTTGCTGGCGTCCTTAACAATTACCGGACCAATTTCGTGTCCTTTTAGTTTTAACATTAAATCCACTCATTTTCTTTTGAAGACCTCACTAGGCTATGCTCCCTTATATACTCATATGCATAGCCCTGAATAACGTTTGTTCATATTCTTATGAGCAGCGGACCCAGCTCATCCCCCGGGCAAAGAACATCCGGGAAGGCTGCAATTGCAAAACCGCTTCTTATTTATGTATTCAAACCGTACCACGCTACAAAATCAAGATTCTGTTCATTATTATACCTATACTAGCTGAGGATTCACATGAGCAATATTTTACGCAGGGGGCGCCTGTCCTCAATTCCTGATGAAGATATATTGAACTTTACTTCCTCGATGTCTGCTGATAAGTGGATATTTGAAGCAGATATAATGGTAGACCTGGCTCACACGGTAATGCTGAAGGAGCAGGGCATAATCAAGGCAGGTGACTGCAGTAAGATCCTTCAGGGCCTCCTGAAGGTAAAGGAAGAGGGGATCGGGAAGCTGGACCACTCGTATGAGGACATCCATATATCACTTGAATCCCGGCTTATTGATATAGTGGGCGAGGAAACGGGAGGCAGGATGCATTCCGGGCGCTCCCGCAACGATGAGGTTGCGACCTGTATCCGGATAAGGCTGAGGGACGAACTGCTCTCTCTCATGGAAGAGCTTGCAGGGCTGCGCCTGGTCCTTCTTGACAGGGCTTCAGAACACACAGATACCCTGATGCCTGGTTTTACCCACCTGCAGCATGCACAGCCAACAACATTCGCCCATCACCTGCTTGCTCATTCGGGTGCGCTGGAAAGGGATTGCGACCGCGTGATGGACGTTTTCTCAAGAGTGAACAAAAGCCCTCTGGGAGCGGCTGCATTTGCTTCCACAGGTTTTGACCTGGACCGCGAAAGGACGGCTTCACTTCTCGGATTTGACGGGCTTCTGGAAAATTCGATGGATGCTGTCAGCAGCCGTGATTTTCTTATAGAGGCTGCATCTGTCCTTGCAAATATAATGGTGAACCTCAGCAGGATGGCTGAAGAGATCGTGATATGGTCGACTCCTGAATTCGGATTCGTTGAGCTGCATGACAGTTATTCGTCCACATCCTCTATCATGCCCCAGAAGAAGAATCCGGATACCGCCGAGCTCATCCGCGGGAAGGCCGGCACGGTCATAGGCTCTCTCATGGCGCTGCTGACCATATGCAAAGCACTCCCTATGAGCTATAACCGTGACCTGCAGGAGGCTACGCCGAACATGTGGCGCTCCGTGGAGACCACAAGGAGTGCGGTGAGGATAATGTCCGGCATAGCAGGGACAATGAAAGTGAACATCGATGCCATGGCCGCACAATCAACTGCAGGTTTCACCACTGCTACGGAGCTTGCCGACACAATGGTAAGGGCAACCGGTATTCCATTCAGGACGGCACACCAGATAGTCGGTGTGCTTGCACGCAGCAAGGGAATCCCCTCCCTTAAAGATGTGGACGGCGTCTCACGCAACCTGCTGGGTACGGGATTAAGTGACCGTGGCCTTACGGAAGAGATGGTTACAGAGGCTCTGGACCCTCTGTCTAATATAAAGCGGCGCAAGGTAATAGGAGGCCCCTCTCCCGATGAGACCGGGAGGGCTATAGACCGGCGCATTAAGGAGCTTGAGGCTGTACGCTCCACGATAACGAGATTGAATGACAGCATCGAAACCTCCCTTAAATGTCTTTTTGAAGTATCAGAGAAATGTATAGAAGGCAGCGGAAAATAATGTTGTTATAAGGTTAGCATCAGGGATGATCATGGAATTCGAAGAAGGCGACAGGATACAGATCGAAAAGGACAAAGTGGTGTACGAGGGCATAGTTATGCCGAGCACCACCAGGCATATAGTCCTTAAAATGAAGAGCGGTTATAATGCAGGAATAGATCCCGTGAATGCTGTGATCACCCTCCTGGAAAAGAAGGCGTTAAAGGAAACCGCATCTTCGGCAGCCTCAGGGAAAGTTCCGGTGGAGAGCCCTGGTTTGCCAAAGGTTTCCATCCTGTCTACAGGAGGCACCATTGCAAGCAAGATCGATTACAGGACCGGCGCCGTGACAGCCCGCTTCTCCGCAGACGATATACTTAAAGCCATGCCTGAACTGCGCAAAATCGCCGACTTCAGCGGCAAGGCAATATACAACATCCTGTCCGAGAATATGAGAGCGGAGTACTGGCAGGAACTGGCAAGGGAAATTGCAGGAGAGATCGCAAAAGGCGCTGACGGAATTATCGTTGCCCATGGTACTGATACGATGATGTATACGGCTGCAGCAATCTCATTCATGATAGAAACGCCTGTGCCGATAGTTTTTGTCGGCTCACAGCGCAGTGCAGACAGGCCAAGCAGTGACAATGCAATGAACGCTATATGTGCGGCACTGGTTGCAGTTAGCGATATTGCCGAAGTCACCGTAGTAATGCACAGTGAAGAGTCGGACAGCACCTGCGCCATCCATCGCGGTACGAAGGTACGCAAGATGCACACCTCGAGAAGGGACGCCTTCCACTCCGTTAACGGGAAGCCTCTGGGCTATGTTGACTACAAGACCATGCAGCTGAAGATATCAGGCGATCATGTCAAAAGAGGGGAGAAGGAACTGAAACTCAAAGAGGCTATCGATCCCCGGTGCGCGCTGGTGAAGTTCACCCCCGGTGCAAGTCCTGATATACTATCTTACTATGTGGATGCGGGTTATCACGGGATAGTTATCGAGGGGACAGGTCTTGGGCATGTTTCAACAGAGTGGATCCCTCAGGTCGGAAAAGCTGTCAGCTGTGGCATACCTGTTGTTATCACATCTCAGTGCCTGCATGGCAGGGTATGTGACAGGGTATATGACACCGGAAGGGACATGCTCAGGGCCGGTGCCATAGAGGGTGAGGATATGCTTGCGGAAGTTGCGCTTGTTAAGCTCATGTGGGCCCTGGGGCAGTCGGATGACCCGGCCTTAATTGCCGAAATGATCAAAAGGAATCTCGCTGGAGAGATATCCCAAAGGAGCATCGTGGAAGCATGCATGTCTGTCGTGGATGATCCCTGCGCGAACAGGTCAGGTAATAATTAGGTTTATAGCAAAGTAATAACTATTGGTGCCAGAGTATTTGATGCAACTTATGTTCACGCTGGCAGATCGCCAGCAGTGAATTGCTTACAGGTATTATATTACAGATCAGGTGAAGGTATGTTACTAAAAGATCTCAGAACACATTACACATCTAAGATCGACCCGGAGGCAATGGCTGACAGTAAAGTCACCATTGCCGGCTGGGTACACGAGGTCCGTGACCTCGGAGGCATTTGTTTTGTTGTTGTCAGGGACCGCGAAGGGCGGGGCCAGATCACACTTGTCAAAAAGAAGACGGATCCGGAACTGCTGGACAAGGCCAGAGGTCTTGTACGTGAGTCTATTGTTTCCGTTACTGGCACCGTCAAACGGGAAGCAAAGGCTCCCAATGGCTACGAGATAATCCCTGACCAGATAACCCTGCTCAACGAAGCGGAATCCCCGCTCCCCATGGATACGACAGGTAAAGTGGATGCCGACCTGGACACCCGCCTGGACTCCCGGTTCATGGACCTGAGAAGGGAAAGGACAACAGCCGTCTTCACTATAAGGCACGAAGTCCTGAAGGCTGTAAGGAGTTTCCTCTCAGACAGTGGTTTTGTGGAAACCTCAACCCCCAAGGTAGTGGCGACGGCAACAGAAGGCGGAACATCCCTGTTCCCTATTACTTATTTCGACAGGGAGGCTTTCCTCAACCAGAGCCCGCAGCTTTTCAAGCAGATGCTGATGGCTGGCGGACTGGACAGGGTGTTCGAGATAGGCCCGATCTTCAGGGCGGAGGAGCATGACACACGCAGGCACCTGAACGAAGCGATATCTATCGATATTGAGGCAAGCTTCTGCGATCACTTCGATGTAATGGAGATACTGGAGAACATGGTCGCTTACGTTTATGAACAGGTCATCAGTAACTGTTCAAAGCAACTGGCGGTTCTCGGGGTAGAACTAACCGTTCCGCAAACGCCTTTCATGAAGATGACCTATAATGAGGCCATCACAATAGTCAACTCTTACGGCGAAGAGAGCCTGAAATGGGGTGACGACCTCAGTACATTATCAGAGCACACGATTGGTGATCATGTATTCACAGGTACGGGTCAATCACACTATTTCATCATTGACTGGCCCACAGAGGTAAAACCCTTCTACGCAAAGCCTTACGAGGACAAGCCAGAGATATCCAAGTCTTTCGATATGATGCACAGGACGATGGAGCTGTCCTCAGGCGCGCAGCGTATCCATGACCCGCAGCAGCTGAAGGACCGTATAGAATCCCAGGGGCTTAACCCCGATGGCTTTGATTTCTACCTCAGGGCTTTCAGATATGGTATGCCTCCGCATGGCGGATGGGGTATAGGATGTGACCGGCTGGTCATGACAATGCTGGGGGTTGAGAATATCCGTGATGTTGTGCTCTTCCCCAGGGACAGGCGCAGATTATCTCCCTGATCGCATGGAGGGATATTCATGAAGGACAGGAACTCTGGCGGGGAAAACCCCGGAAAGAAGGCTGCAGGCATTGCAGCCGCAGATCTTGTGAAGGACGGGATGGTCGTGGGCCTGGGTACCGGCTCGACCACAGCCTACACAATAGCAGAACTTGGAAGACGGGTACGTGAAGGGCTGGATATCATTGCGGTTGTAACTTCCTATCAGTCTGAAATGCTTGCAATAGAGGCGGGGATAGTCCTTACGACCCTTGCCGAGCATCCGGTGCTTGATATTGCCATTGACGGCGCCGACCAGGTGGATGCATCGCTCTTTACAATAAAAGGTGGCGGAGCTGCTCACACGCGTGAAAAGGTCGTTTCAAAGTCTGCCAGGCGCTTCGTGATAGTTGCTGACGAATCAAAGGTCAGCGAGAAACTGGAGCATTACGTGCCTATTGAAGTTCTCCCCTATGCAAGAGAGCTGGTGGCAGAGCAGATACGTAAATTGGGCGGCAGGCCTGAGCTTCGCATGGCTGCAAGAAAGGACGGGCCCGTGATAACGGATAACGGGAACTTCGTCATTGACGCAGTCTTTGGAACTATAAGCGATCCCGGAAAGATGTCAGCAACGCTCTCACAGCTCACCGGTGTTGTGGAGCATGGGATATTTACCAATGTGGATGAGGTCTACATAGGTAAAAAAGATGGCTCCGTAGAAATGATCAGATCCTGATCATATGATCAGGACTCTCTTTCATTTTCAAAAGGACAGGCGCACATTTCAAATAGTGCATCTTCTCCTGTGCGGGAACCTCTTGTAATGAGGATATCGCCTCCCTGGATGACAGTCCGCTTATTGGGACGATATACCCACTTATCCCCTCTCTTGATAGCCATCATGTACATGCCCGTTTCTGTTTCAAGCTTGAGCTGGCCGAATGTCTTTCCGACGATGGGGGAGCAGGTCTGGACAACAAGTTTTGTGATAACCTCGTCAGACTGCCTGATAGCAAGGGTCACGACAGGATGCAGTTCAATGCCCCTGAGGACTGTATCTGCAATAGTATATGCGGCATCTGAGATGGATTCGGTTGCATGGGCCAGATGCAGAAGTCCCCTCAGCTGGTTAACGTCCGGGACATGTTTTGCAGTTTCCAGCACCCAGTGCTGGAGTTCATTCTTCATGGCATCAAGCTCCCCTTCAAGCGCCTTGACCTCAAGTGCAATATCCTTATTATCGAACAGGAGCGCTGAATAGGCAAGTCCCACTGAAAGCTCACTCATGTTCTTCATCTCGACAATTATATCAACTGCCCTTTCCAGGTCGATAAGGAACCTTTCATGCTGCACTTCCCTTGGCAGGTATTTCCTGTTTGTGGCCTGCTCCATGAAGATAGGCACGCCTTCGTCGTGTCCGCGCGCAAACAGCACGTCGTCCTCACGTATCCTGGTGGCATGGTTGGGATTGTATATCCACTCGTCCTGACGACGGATGGCAATGATCCACATGCCCGTTTCTGTGTCGAGTTCTATGTCCTCAAGGGTTCTGCCCGCAAGGGGTGAATCCTCACTGACGGTCGCTCTCGCGATAGTCTCTTCGGCCTCCCGGAGTGCCAGCTTCAGTTCCATGGGTATCCCCATTTCCAGCAGGACTATCTTTGCAATATCGCCTGCGGCGTTAGAGATATTTCCGGATGCACGTGCAACCTGGAGCACACCTGACATCTCCTCTGCCTCCTCCACGCGCCTTGCGCTTAACATGGCAGCGATCTTCATGTGATAGTCGAGCGTGTCCAGCTTCTCTTCAAGGTTGAGGACCTCTTCCGCGATATCCTCATCATCATATACCATTGCAGAATAAGCAAGATCCACCATCAGTTCAGACGTGTTTTTCATCTCTATAAGGAGATCCTTGAGATTGCGTGGAATGTACTTTATTACCTTAGGGCTCATAATTTTTCTACCGGTTCAATTATTCACGTTTCTTATGTCTTTTTAATTTGTTGCTAGATAAAACCTAACAGATACATTGTCATGAATATGCCAACGACTCCTATCAGGTCGCCAAGCGTGGCTATCAGGGGGATGACGGTGTCATCAGGGTCAGCTCCTAAGCGATGTGATGCGAAGGCTATTGTGACAGTTGATGAGAATACTACCAAGAGTTCAAAGGTGCCTGATATGAGGCACAGCTTTATCAGATTCCCAAGTCCCATCCCTATATTAAGGATCTCCCCGGTCATCCATACTACCGCTGCCAGGAAAGTAAATGCGCACTCACCTACTATGAAGGCTGCAATGACACTGTTGCGTACCACCGGACTGTGGCGCAGGTTGCCTCCAAGACCCATGTGCAGGGCTGATGAAAGGCGTGCGCCCAGCATACTGCCGGTATCCCCGCCTATCTTGATGAGCGCCGGTATCAGCAGGAGTATTATTGGCATTGCGACAAGGTTCTCTATCCGCAGGTTGAGTATCTGTCCGGTGAGTATGCCTATTATCGAAGTGAACAGGATGATGGGAAAACTTCTCCCGACTATTCCCCGTATGGTGTAGTATGTCACAGGGAAAGCACCATCCTTGCAGATATGAATATCATCAGCATGGAAACGATATCGCCGATGGTGGCAATTGCAGGCGTTACAACGTTATCGGGGTCGAATCCGAACCTGAACATGCCAAGGGCAAGAAGGACTGCTACAAAAGAGAGGATAATGCCTGAAGAGACGCCGGCAATTACCGCAATAAGGGTCAGTGCCAGCACGCCGGCGCTTTGCAGTCCGAATGCGATGGTTATATAGTGCCCCATTATTCCCAGGATAAAGGACATTATGGCGCTCAGAAGCAGGGACCCTGATACGCTGTTGATAAGTTCGGGGTTCCTTTCTATCTTTGTGATAAGTCCCATATGGATGGCACTGCCAAGCCTTGAGCCGAGAGTGGAGGAGATATTTCCCCGCATTCCAAGTACAGCCGGAGCTATCACTATAAGTCCCGGTATCATCTGCAGTTCGTCGGTCATGCCTGAAAGGATGATGCCAGAGGCAACGCCTCCGAATGTCGCTATCAGTTGAAAAGGCAAGGCTTCCCGTACTATTGACCTGACACTTGCATAATCTCCAAGATACTTATCAACAAAATCATTTTCATCATTTTCCTCATGGCCTGCATGGGAAAGCATAGGTGCCTAATACGCTTCGCTCTTATATATAGATACGTCGATAAATATTTTCAGTACAATATATGTTTATAATACGCCCCGATAGCCCTTATGTCATTACAAAGGTGCATACTTTAACTAAGACCTGCTACAATTACCATGCTGGATACACTTATATGGGCCGGGAGATAACTGCGGGCTGCCTTTGCGGCTTTGCGTTATACGCGCCGATTCCCGGCGAAAAGGAGCGATATCATGCTAAAACACATCGTCATGTGGAAACTGAAAGATCATGCGGAAGGAAAGACCCGGGATGAGAACGCAATCATAATGAAAGGGATGCTTGAAGCCCTGAAGGATAAGATACCTGAGATACAGTTCCTGGAAGTCGGCTCAAATGTAGTTCCTTCAGATGCGGCTTACGATGTTGTGCTTTACTCTGAGTTCAGGGACGAGGCGGCACTGTCCGTTTACCAGGGACATCCGGAGCATTTGAAAGTTGCCGGGTTTGTGGCAAAGATCCGGGAAGAGCGGGCTGTTGTGGATTATCTGGTGTAAGAGGACAGTTCACACATGCCAATATATAAGCGCCCGGGCTGCTTATGGTTTTGCAGGTTTGTCCTGTCATGAAGATCTCTGTTATACTGGGTCATCCCTATGACAAAAGCCTCAATCACGCTATTGCATCTGCGGTAGTTGATACTCTCAATGAGAACGGGCATGATGTCCGTTTCCATGATCTGTACATGGAGGATT
>DANZ01000158.1 GCA_002501695.1 Methanolobus sp. UBA474
ATATATAAAATATATAAAATATATAGAATATACTTTTATAGTATTGTAACTTAAGAAGAATATAGTTCAATATGCTAAGGTGATGAGGCACCCGGAAACCACCACGCTTTAGGGTGCCTCTCTCTTACGAATCCGAAATATTCCCCAATATTTCTTTAACTCCACTCCCGATCTGCGGCTCATTCCCCACGACCCGCAATACATAACAAGACTTATTTTTATATAACATAACCCTTTACTAATAATTGCAGGAAGGTTTATTTTTGCCCCGCTACGTTTTTTCAATGGCGGCGAATTTTCAGTTCACTGCATAAATTATTCTGACTTCATCACGGATGAGAATATAGTAATATCTCTTATAATAAAGAGCATTTGTCCACAAAGACGGCTGTGTTGTAGCCTGTCTAAGCCGGGCAGTATGCTGCAGGCAATTATCTCTCCTTCTTTTCTATTCTTACTATTTATCCTTATACATCCTGAAGTACGTTTGTCAGTAACTCCAGCTGTTTTTCCAGTTCTGGCATAAGAGAGACAATTTCGTGCTGTTTACTCATATTGCCAGCTTCCTCCATCCGGGAAGCAACATTGTACAGGGCCATACCCCCAAGGTTTGCAGAAGCACCTTTTATACGATGTGCATACAAAATGGCTTCAGATACTTCAGATCGATCGAGGGCGTCCCTGAGGGCATTGATCTGTTCTGGAATATCTTTCATGAAAATTGCGATCAGCCTTCTGGCAAGATCCTCATCGCCCATTGTTCTTTCAAAAAGGCCCTCTTTATCAAATATAGCTGAAAGTGCAGGCACTTCTATATCCTCCGGGGACAAGATCTCTTCTGCTTTTTCTTTCCGGGCTACTTCAAGCCATTTATCTATGATCTCTGCCAGAGAGTTCAATGAGACTGGTTTTGATATGTAATCATCCATTCCTGCCGCTATGAACCTCTCCCTGTCGCCCTTTATGGCATGTGCCGTCATTGCTATTATCGGTATGTCTCTGTTCAGGACTACAGATCTTTGGTCCCGGATCAGCCGTGTAGCTTCCAGGCCATCCATCTCAGGCATTTGCACGTCCATGAGCACAAGGTCGTATGGCAGCATTTCAAGAGATCTTACTGCTTCTGCACCATTGGCCACAGTATCTGCACGAAAGCCCAGTTTCTTTAGCATGCTCTGAGCCACTTTCTGGTTGACGATATTATCTTCTGCCAGCAGGATCCTTACATTACTGGCACGCGTTCCAGGAGTATCATTTCGATCGATCACTGCAGAAGATTGTGAATTCGGTCTCTGCGTGTCCATGCCCAGAACAGCAGATAACTTATAAAATAGCTCGGAATGTCTTATCGGTTTGGTGAGATATGCTGCGAAGTGACTCTTTTCAAGATGTTCGGAGGCGGGCCGCTGTCCCAGGGATGTCAACATTATCAGGCAAATGTTCTTTATTCTCTCATCGGACTTGATGATCCTTGCAAGGGTTTCACCATCCATGCCGGGCATGTGCATGTCAAGGATCGCCACCTGGAATGGCTTATGATCTTCATATGCTCTATAAAGAGCCTGCAATGAACTGGCACCGTCCACCGCCTCTTTTACCTTTGCACCCCATGAAGATAGCTGGGTGACAAGGATCTCCCGGTTTGTAGCGTTATCATCTACCACAAGTATATGTACATTTTTAATATCTGCCGACGGAAGTTTCTTGCTGCCACTTTCCGGCTGCCTGGCAAAACGGAGCGTGAACCAGAACTCTGAACCTTTACCTACCTCACTGGTAACACCAATTTCCCCGCCCATCATTTCCACAAGCTGTCTGGAGATTGCAAGGCCAAGCCCGGTACCGCCGTATTGGCGTGTTGTGGAAGCATCTATCTGGTAGAACTTAGTGAAGAGAAGGTCCTTTTTATCCTCAGGGATACCATTTCCAGTGTCCCTTACAGAGAAATGCAGTATGGCTTCTGTGTCTGTTCCTGCTTCCAGGTTCACTCTTACGACTACCTCTCCGTTCTGTGTGAATTTAACGGCATTGCCCGCAAGATTGGTTAAGATCTGCTGCAAACGCCCCGGATCACCCTTGATATGAACAGGTACATCCGGTTCTGCAGCACAGATGAATTCCAGTCCTTTATCATGGGCCCGTATAGCTAGCATGGCAGCGAAGTCGTCCAGCATGTTGTGC
This sequence comes from Methanolobus sp. UBA474, assembly GCA_002501695.1. Lineage (GTDB taxonomy): Archaea > Halobacteriota > Methanosarcinia > Methanosarcinales > Methanosarcinaceae > Methanolobus. Next base: position 2,182 of record DANZ01000158.1, read on the forward strand.
AGATCAAAATCCAGCATCTCCAGTTCGAGCTTGCCGGCCTCTATCTTTGAGAAATCCAGTATGTCATTGACTATCTGAAGTAATGCTTCCCCGCTTGCCTGTACTGTTTCCACGTAATGTCGCTGTTCATCATTAAGCCCAGTGTCCAAAAGCAGGCCTGTCATGCCTATAACACCGTTCATAGGTGTGCGTATCTCATGGGACATATTGGCCAGGAACTCGCTTTTGACCCTGGTGCCTTCCTCCGCTCTGTTCAAAGCCATGTCAAGTTCCAGGTTTTTCTTTTCCATCTCATCTGCATATGCGAGCAATTTTTCTTCTGCTCGTTTGCGTTCGGTGATATCTGTCAAAAAGAGAGTAAGCCCTATTACATTTCCTTCAGCATCCTCAAGCGGGCTGTAGACGTTCTCATACCATTGCCTTGTAAGTGCAATATCTCCATATTTCTCTATGAGGGTGAACGCTTCACCTGCCAGCGCCCGGTCAAAGTTAATTTTTGCCTTCTCCCTGTCTGCAGGGTCTTTGATGTAGTTGAGCATACAAAAGCCAACCTCTATCCTGGCGCCCCATATGTGCTCCATTGTTATCTGGTGATTCCTGTTAAAGGCAATATACCGATATTCTGTATCAATGGCGAATATGACTACATCCTTAGGACTTTCAATGACTCCCTGCATGAGATTATATGCCTGCCGGTATTTACCTTCACTCTCTTTAAGCGCTTTTTCAGCCTGCTTGCGCTCAGTAATATCGCGTACTGCTGCGACACGAACCAGGCGCCCTGCATGTACAATGTTATACGCTTCTATCTCAAGTGGCACTATCGATTCGTTCTTCCTCACTCCGCGAACTTCATAGTTGTTTGAGATATCTTTGGTCATCTGCTGCCTGACAATATCACGATCATCGGGATGAATGACCAGTGACAGAATATTCCTGCCTAGAAGTTCATCCTGCGCATATCCGGTTATGCGGGAAAGTGCCTCATTGACCTCAAGAGCTATACCGTTATCATGAACGATGATGCCTTCAAAGGTTACATCGGAGAGCAAACGATACTTCTCCTCATTCTCCCGCAGTGCCTCCTCCGCACCTATCTGTCCTACAATGTTCCATACGGAGTCCATTAGCAAAGTAAGCTGAAGGGCATCATTTTCTGTATACTCCGTTTCCTTGTTGGCGACCCCTATAACGGCGACTATTTTATCACTTCTGAAGATAGGCACTGTCAGGAATCTGTAAAGTTCAACATGCCCTTTGGGATATCCTTTTCTCAGTGGATTTGAGGCCTGCAGATCGTTCACGATTATTGTCTTACGCTGCCTGACCGCTTCTCCCCAGATGCCTGTGTCCTCAAGCTTATATACTGTATGGGGCTTGGTAATTGCACATTCCTTCATCACCTCTTTGGACCATGTGTTCAGGGTGAACTCCTTTTTATCTTCATTATAGTAATATATATAACCAATTTTACTGTCAACCACCTTAATGGCTTCATCAAGTGTAAAATCAAGTAACTTCTGAACAGAATCATGTTTTGACTGCAGGATATCTACTAGACTTCTTAATCTGGCCTCTCTAAGAAGCAGCTCTTCCTGGGCCCTTTTTGTTTCGGTTACGTAGGAGATCACGCCGACAATACCTTTCACTCTGCCAGTTGTGTCAGTTATCGTTGCTTTGTCAAAGATCAGGTCTTTTATATTGCCGCTCTTGTCCCTGACCTGCAATTCATAACGCTGCTTTCCTGGCTTTTCATAGAGCTCTACGTCCTTTTCTGCATACTTAACAGCTACCTCTTCCGGCCATATTTCGTATACAGTTCTATTAATGATCTCTTCACGCTTCAGCCCAAGCAGTTCCTCAAAAGCCTTATTGCAGTCCGTATACTTTCCCTGCATATCTTTATAGAATACAGGACTGGTTATAGTGTCCAGAAGCGTGGTAAGGAACTCTGTCTGGCAGCCGGAGCTCTCCTCAGGGACGCATTGCCTCCGGGAATCTTCATCTGTTGGCAGAACAGTGGAACTTTCTGAATTTGGTAATCGTGATCTATTTTTCATTAGCTTCCATCCTGTTCATCTGAATTATATGAACGTAGTCTTTTGGCGGAGATGAAGCATTTGCTATAGGCTTAAGATTTTAATTATCATTGTATATCTATACTTATATATAATTTATTAGTGGTCTTCTGTTTAAATGTTACTGATATACTGCTTTATTATCTTTAATTGATCCAAGTGATGATCCCAGAGCCGGGCATTTAATAGGGGTGCCTGCTCTGGTATATTATTTATTTATCCGATGGAATGAATTAATTTATATATATGCATAGTTTTTACAGTTGTATGTGTTCATGTCAGTATTGAACTGGCTGGTAAGCCATATAGTTGGCAGTTCATTATAATTCAGGTGATTTTATGAAGAAGATCATATTATTGGTTTTGACGTGTCTGGTCTTCCTAAGCGGATGCGTTTCGCAGGATACCGTACAGCAGGGTGACAATGTAACTGTTGATTACATCGGCAGGTTCGAGAACGGAAGCGTTTTTGACACTTCTATTGAACAGGTGGCGGTCGATTCAGGAGTATATGCTCCTGCCCGGAATTATGAACCTTTGAATTTAGTTGTAGGTGATGGTCAGAGGATAGAAGGATTCGACGAAGCTATTATTGGCATGGCTGTAGGTGAGGAAAAAACAGTTACCATCCCGCCGGAGAAAGCTTATGGGAATTACTCTGAGGACCGATTGTTCGAACTTCCTTCAGAGGAATTCACAAATGCCAATATCACTCCGGAGGTGGGGGGAAAAATCCCTACAATGCTGGGTACATGCACAATTGTGAATATGTCAGAAGGGAATGTCACACTTGATTGCAACCATCCGCTTGCAGGGCAGACACTGGTCTTCACGATACAGGTAGTTTCCATAGGTAACTGATCACAGGCAGAGTTGTACATGGAAAAAGAAGAGAAGGTCGTAGTCATCCTGCTTTCAATGGTGTTACTTTCCCTTTCGATAGCCTATGTGACATTTTTCGCCGATGGCAGTCTGGATGTGACTGAGCTCTCAGCCACATCCGATGCAGGTGAAAGGGTTTTCCTGGAAGGTCGCGTAGTTTCCAAAAGCTTTACTCATACCGGTAACCATCTTTTAATGACAGTGGAATCCAGCTTAGGACCGGTTAAGGTTTTCATTCCATCGGGAAATGGTGCAAAGGACATAGGTACAATGGTGAATGAAGACGACACCATTAGAATCGTCGGGACAGTTGAAGAATATCAGGGCGAGGTCGAGATAGTCGTACAGCACAAAAACGATATTGTTCTGGTCTAGGTTGCATGACTATTTCCAAAAAAAGCAATTCATCGCTAAAGATTTAAATGAACAAAGCGTCCTAACCAAGCATGAAGGCCTGTATAATGTGTGGAGGCGAGGGGACCCGGCTACGCCCTTTGACATTTGAAAGACCAAAGCCTAGTATACCAATACTTAACAAACCCTCTGTTGTGCATCTGATCGAACATCTTTCCAAGGAAGGGTTCAATTCCATAGTCATCACTCTTGGATACATGGCAGAGAACATCGAGGAGCAGCTTGGCGATGGCCGTATTTTCGGAGTGCACATAGATTACGTTTATGAGAAAGAGAAGCTTGGGACTGCCGGAGGCGTAAAGAATGCCGAGAAGTATCTTAAGGACGAACCTTTTCTGGTGCTCGGAGGGGATCACGTACTGAACCTGAATCTACGGGAGATGTACCGTTTCCATGACACGACAGATGCACTTGTGACAATAGGTCTTCTTTCCATAGACGATCCTCGGGAATTTGGTATTGCGGACATGGATGTGAATAACCGGATACGCAGGTTCCTGGAAAAACCCGGGCCTGGAGAGATATTCAGCAATCTTGCAAGCACGGGCATATACATGTGCGACCCGGAAATATTCGACTGGATACCAGAGAAAGTGAAGTATGATTTTGCAAAGGACCTTTTCCCTTCAATGCTTGAAAAAGACTACAAGATCAACGGCATACTTGCGCGTGGCAAATGGACCGATGTAGGAAATGCTGCAGCTTACAGGCAGGCTCAGAGATGGATGCTTGAAGCCTTGCCGGGAACGACCATAGTCGGCCATTTTAGCAGCAAGGATGCCCGCCTGACAGGTCCGCTACAGTTAGGGCATAACGTTTCGGTTGGCTCTAACTCTGCTATCGTGGGTCCCGTGGTGATAGGCGAGAACACGAGAATAGGCGATAATGTGCTTATAGGGCCCTATACAACGATCGGATCCAATTGCACTATTAATAATGAGTCCCGGATACTGTCTTCATATATCTTCAATAATATTGTCATTGGCAGTAACTGCAATGTTTCAGGCTCTATAATCGATAACGGCGCAAAAGTGTCTGATAATTCCTGCCTTGAGAACGGCACCGTGATCGGGCCCAATGTTGCTATAGGCAGCAACACTACCGTGCATTCCAATATAAAGATATGGCCCGACATAGTGATACCCGCAGGTACGAGCGTAAAAGCTGATATGATCAATACATCTTATATTTAGGCATACTTTTTCCTGCCTCACTTTTCCATTTTCGGTCTGGTCTGAATGAACAAATTGAAGAAATGGCTTGTGATCTCTTTGTTCATAAGCCTGATGTCGGGACTTGCTGTCTTAGCCCTTACCTTTGATACCGGTACGATCTATGGTTTGCTGAGCATGAGGCCTGAGTATATTGTTGCAGCGGCTGGCATTCGGATCTTATCATATGTGGTATGGGGTATGCGGATGCGCGGTATGTGCAGAACGCTTGGTTACAATGTGAGTATTGCAAGGTCTTTTGAGATAGTTACCTCCAGCACCCTCGCAGCAGCTGTCACCCCTTCCTCTATGGGCGGGGAACCTATCAGGATCCATCTTCTGCATATGGATAAAATACCTTTAGGAAAAGCATCTGCAGTAGTGCTTGGTGAACGGCTGCTTGATGGTATCGTCATCCTCTTCCTGGCTCCTCTTTCCCTCTATGTTCTAAAGGGCATAATGGAGGACCCCGATATGGATACCCTGCTCGTTGCAGCAGCGTTCTTTTTATTGGGGGTTCTCCTGCTGGTACTCTATGCCGTATGGAAGCCGGAGGCTACAAGGGTTATGACGATGTTCTTTGTAAAAAGAATAGCTCCTTTTGTTGGTGCCAGGACTGATGCAAAGCTTGAGCATATAATGTTAAAGGTCGATTCCGAGCTTGAGAACTTCCATAGCAGTATATTTTTGTTCCTGACATCGGAAAAACGTAAAGGCCTTTTGGTCGGAGTGCTCAATACGCTCCTTCTCTGGACCGTGGACTTCTCCATACTTTATGTAATACTGCTCGGTCTTAATCAATATCCTGACCCCCTGGTTGTGATAGCCTCCCAGGTGTTGATGTTGCTCCTGATGGCAATACCTGCAACGCCTGGGGCCAGTGGTATTGCAGAGTTCGGTGCAACCACGATATTCTCCGTGTTCGTGAGCTCTTCTCTCCTGGGTATAACTGTTGTCGTATGGAGAGCCCTTACCTTTTACATGAATCTCTTAGTTGGCGGTTTTGTCAGCTTCCGGATACTCAAAGATACGGAAATAATGAAAAAGTTCCTTCGGTGAACTATTGATGTCCCTGGCGGAATACAAGGTAGCTCTTCAACAGTTCGATGCTAGCGGGTTCCATGTCGTTCATTCTTTTGATGAGATCCTCTGCATCCCGGAACGGTACTCTGTTTTTGATCACCGTTGCCTGCTTCTTCCCAATTCCCGGCAGTTCTCTGATGAGTGAGGCCGGCGCCGTATTGATGTCAAGGGGAAACGGCACTCCGGTTATCGAGCGGTGTCCATGTCCTGTCACTATCACATCGATGAATTTGCCCAGAGGCATCTTTGCAGGAATGCCTGCAAGCAGCGGGTACGAGCCCATCTGTCGTGCGAAGCACACATTTCCGTCATTCACTTCGCACAGGACCTCTTTCAGGACAGTGCCCAGAGGCACGAGTTTTCTGAGCATGGGCAGGTCGATATCCTTTCTTACATTTTCCTTATAGTTCAGGAATATTCTCTTGTTCTTTGCAACAAGCTCGTCATTGCCGTACATCCCGGTCCCGGGAAATGCCATGACCTGGCGGATATTTATCCTTCTTACCAGCAGGTCCGCATCAAGCACTTTCCGGAGAAAATCCTGGTTTAGCTGGAATGTCTTTTTTGTCTCGCCTTTGAGCCCATGCACGAAATTTATGCCGGGAAGCAGCTCCGGCATTCCGTTAACGCCCCGTGTCCTGCCAGCTTCGTTGATGAGGCTGATAGCTTCGAACACCTCTTCCGGCATGGCCTTGAGATCATTGGCCCGGATAACATCAGGATCGGCACTCTCCATCCCAAGGGCGGCAACATCGCCCGGAGTATGGTACTTTACGATGGTTTTGAATATCTCTTTGCACTGCCCGGGATATGTGGCTATGGTGGCAGGGTTGGCATTGTCCATATGCAGGACCCGAAGTTCAGGAGCCACTGTGCGGATGCCCCTGTAAAGGGATAAAAGTGCTTCAGGGTCCGGCTCCGGGATATCACCCCCTGTATCCTTTGCGTGGTAACTGAGTATATCCGGCTGGCGCCCTATTCTATAATATCGGGCGCCGTGGCCGTATAGTTCCGCAACCTCTCTGATAACATCATCCACGGGCCTGTAATCCGAGGCTCCGTAGAAGGGTTCCGTGCAGAAGGAACAATGCACTTTGCGCCCACATCCCCTGTATGTCTCAAGCTCGCAGACCAAGCTGGGATAGTCCGGGTGTTTTTTGATCACAAATGCTCCCTTTATGCTCCATCTGCCGATCTCCTCGACCTTCCGGAAGCGATGAGTGCAGTTTTCTGCGTTTCTGCCCGTGCTGCTGTCCTCAAGGATGTCGAAGACGTATGCCTCTATATCCGCCTCTGATACATGGACGTTCTCTGCCTCTATGCCAAGCGAGCGTGCAGTCTTCCCTCCCTCATAACTGAAGCCAAGTCTTATGGGTCCTCCAAGAACCTTCAAGCCTGAAGCTGCACTGAAAATGCTTTCTATCTCTTCCGGGCTGATGGGTGTAGACCTTAGATATTTTCCTGGAACTGTCATCCCGGCTACGATGATCACAATACCGGCTCTTTTGATCAATTCTCCGGATGCACGGGGATCTGCCCTGACAGAGTCGATGGTGAAGTAATGGATCCTGTCCTCGTCCAATCCTCTTTCCCTCAGTGCCCCTGCAATATATCTGATATAAGGAGAGATATAAGGGGGAACCCCGAAGCATGCCGGCTCGTCCACATACCCGTCAATGATCACTGCGTTGGTAGTTGTCATAATTCCCTGCGGATAACTTGATATGTTCAAAAGTACTGTAGATTATCTATATCCTTCGATATATTCTGTACATTAGTGTCTCACATGATTTGAGCCCGTGCTGTCCGTTTGCTGAACCTGGTTCTGAATATTAAGGTATATCCTGAGTATGTCTGCAGCATCGTGTGGGACTCCCAGTTTCTTACGTTTCATACTACAGATGCTGCCTTCATACATTGTATGCTTAATTCATACTCGATGTTCAGTGATTAAATGTATGCATCCGTCTTGATCGCTTCTTATTAAGGGGATTATGATACGTATGCTTTTAGCTGGTGAAGGATGTATGAAATGTTAGGGTCCGTATGTGCGCACACTTGTTATATATTCCTTTTTCTATTACTAACTAGTTAATATTCCATGCAAACAGAGGTTTTCCAATGAGAAGTGACAAGACCAAGAAAGGATTCGAGCGCGCGCCAAACCGCTCACTGCTGAAAGCTACCGGATTGACAGATTCGGAAATGGAAAAGCCGTTCATAGCAGTGGTCAACTCATGGAATGAGCTGATCCCCGGGCACATTCATCTGGATAAGGTAGCTGAGGCGGTCAAGGCTGGTATAAGGACTGCCGGCGGCGTACCCTTCGAGTTCCATACTATCGGCATATGCGACGGGATAGCCATGGGCCATGAAGGAATGAAATATTCCCTTCCAAGCCGTGAAGCTATTGAAGACTCTATTGAGCTTGTCCTTCAGGGGCACCAGCTTGACGGCATGGTCATGATAACAGCATGTGACAAGATCACTCCGGGGCATTTGATGGCATCGGGCAACCTGGACATCCCTACCATAGTTGTGACAGGAGGGCCCATGATGCCAGGTTTCGTTGACGATGAGTTCAGGGATTTGATCTCGGTGTTCGAAGGGGTGGGCGAATGTCAGGCTTCCAAGGTCTCCGAGGAGAAACTGAAGCTCCTGGAAGATTGCTCCTGCTCCGGCGCAGGCTCCTGTGCGGGTATGTACACGGCCAACACAATGGCCTGCATGACAGAAGCTCTTGGACTCAGCCTGCCTGGATGTGCCACGGCTCATGCTGTCGACGCCAAGAAGATACGCATTGCTAAAGAGTCCGGCGAGCGTATTGTTTCCATGATCCGTGAAAACCTCACATCACGCAAGATGGTTACCATTGAGTCTTTTGAGAATGCTATCATGGTAGACCTGGCAATAGGAGGCAGTACAAATACAACCCTCCACCTGCCAGCTATTGCGCACGCCTTTGGCCTGAGCCTGACACTCGAGACTTTTGACCGGCTTAGCAGGACCACGCCGCACATAATATCCCTTAAGCCGGGAGGCGTGCATTATATGATCGACTTCGAGCGCGCAGGAGGCATACAAGCTATCATGCAGCGCCTTAAGCCAAAACTGCACCTTGACCAGATGACGGTCAACGGCAAAACGATCGGCCTGAATATAGATGAGTTCCCGATAATAAACCCAAAGCTCAATGCAAAGGTTATAAGCACGCTTGAATCGCCCATCCATAAGGAAGGCGGTATAGCAGTGCTCAAAGGCAGTCTTGCTCCGGATGGTTCGGTTGTCAAGCAGGCTGCCGTGAGTCCTAAAATGCTCAGGCACAGCGGTCCTGCGCGTGTTTTCAACAGCGAGGAAGATACAATGCAGGCTATCCTCAACAACATGATCGTACCGGGCGACGTTGTTGTCATAAAGTATGAAGGTCCCAAGGGGGGTCCCGGAATGCGTGAGATGCTTTCCCCGACATCGGCCCTGGCAGGTATGGGTCTGATCGATTCAGTTGCCCTGGTGACCGACGGCAGGTTCTCGGGAGGTACAAGGGGGCCCTGTATAGGGCATGTTTCTCCTGAGGCGCAGGAAGGAGGGCCTATAGGTCTTGTACAGGAAGGGGACATAATTGAGATAGATATCCCCGCACGAAGGCTTGACCTGAATGTGTCCCCCGAAGAGCTTGCCCGGCGCAAAGCCTCGTTCGTTCCTCTGGAAAAGCATGTGAAGGGTTATCTTGCAAGATACCGGAAAGCTGTAAGCTCCGCAAGTAAAGGCGCGATAATAGAGTGAGCCGGGGTGAGATGAAAGGCCATAGCGGTCCTTTCATTATTCTTTTGTTTCTATTCTTATGTTTTCAGGCTTTGTCCGGCATGGATACCTTAAGCTTCCATTTGCCGTCCATATCAAAAAGTATTTTACAGTAGATATACAAAATCAGTTTCATGGAACGGACAGGTTTATGCTCTATCTGCGGCAGGCCTTCATGGATGCATACATGCATGCTTTGCGGGAGGTTAGCTTGCGCCAAATGCTATGACCACTCGCGAAAAGTTTGTGTGAGGTGTCTTATGATGCCCACATCTGATCAGGAATTCGCAGAAAGAACACTCTAGAACTCAGGGGCGTATAAGATAGTGCTCCCCATTATCCGCGTTAAGCACCAACACTCCTGTTGTCACCAGTTCACTGATCTTTGTTTCTATATCCCTGTCGGAGAACTGCTTTGATACCAGGCTCTTTATTATCTCTTTCTTTACCTTTGCCCCGCGTGGCATGTACATAAGTATGTTGCCCTCGAGCTTACCCTGTTTATTCGTGCCGGTTGCAGAATGGCCTGCGGGAATGTCCGCCAATGAAGGCTTTGGTTGCTGTTGCATCGGTGGCATAGCCGGGAGTTTCGGGGCCATGAAAGACGGAAGTTGCACATTTTCCTGCGTCTCAGGCATCGCAGGTGCAATAAATGGGGGTATTATCTCGGTTCTCTGATGCTCCGGAATACCATGAAGCTTAAAAAGGGGTTCTTTTAACTTTCCCGGGCCTGAAGCCTGGTTTATGGTGTCAGGGATTGGCATGAACGGTATCATATGTTCCGGGTTGCCTGATGTTTTGACCCCGCCGCTTTCTGTCGTTCTTTCCGTTGCTTTCATATCAGGCATGAACAATGGCTTTTCTTTCCCTTCTGCGAAAGGCAGCTTGAATTGAGGCATAACAATGGGCTGTTCACCTGCCGGACTTAAGTGCTGATCGAAAGCAGGCGTTAGTGGAGCCGTTTCACTTACCGGAATAACATGTTGATTAAAATCAGGCATTACCGGAGCCGGTTCACTTACAGAATTAACTTTCCGGCTGAGGTCAGGCACTGCTAAGGTAGACTTGCCCGCTGACATAAGCTGCAACTCTCTCGCAGGTGCAGATGGTGTGTGTTGTTCATCCTTGTCACAGAGGTCTTTTGCCCCGCTCCCTGTCATCTTTTCAGGCATTTTCCCTCCAACCGGGGATGTCAATCGCGACAGTTCTATATCCTCAGGGATCTCCGGCAGGTTGAACGCCGACACAATGACGGGGTTTTGCCCGTATGCAGGGATTACCATTCCGTCAAATGTCTCTTCGGATGGCATTTCTTCAGCAGTATGTAATTCCATTCCTTTCCCGAATGATCCAGGTGCCTGTGCAGTAACAGTTTCCTCGCTGACAGGAAGTATGATCGGATCGTTACTCTTTTCAGCTGCATTCAAGTGTGATCGGTCCTTATATTGTATCACTGAGCCTGAATTAGATTCCTGATCCTGGCTAATACTGACTCTTTCCATGAAATGCTTTTCAAATTCGCTCAGTTTTGAGAATAATTCCTCCACGCTTCCTTTGAGAAGTGTGATGTCCTGTGTCCACGGCTGATTACCATTCTCAGGTACATCTTCAAGCATTTCCAACTCTCTTTCGACCAGTTTCCGGATGAACAGGCTTTTGTTCTCTATCCTGTCCAGTTTTTCGAAAAGGTTATCAGATATGCTAATCGTCAGGCGTTTCATTTCAATCTCTCATGTGTTACTTGTATGCAGGATCATAGTAATGTATGCCAACATCATAGATATATAACTAATGGAAATATATTTAATATGAATCAATATGTGTGACAGGTGTCTGCTATAACGCACATATTAAAAACAATATAAATGAAAGCATGCATTCATTTATGTATATTCAAAAATAGATATCTTTCAAGAAAAACAGGATGCTTACATGTCCTTCTTGCACATGGCGCATGCCTTCCCTTTTGTTGTCTGGATGAAAGAATGCTTAGGGGCGATGCAGCTGCATAGCGGGCACAACTCATTGGTCTTGAATATCTTCTCTACTGCCTGAAGATCTGCCTCATAGATATGCGTGTCCCATCCGGTGGCGATAAGGGATCCTATCTCATATGGCAGGTCATGCTCCCGGAACACTTTTTTAAACCCTTCCACAATTGCAGGTATATTTGCGGGAAATCCTCCAAAAGCATCCCATGAACGGTACAATATATACAGGCGGACCTGCTTTTCATCAAGGAGCTCTATCTTATAGGCTATCCAGCAGGGCTGGTCCTCGAACTTCGAGATATGGACCTCGTTTTCCCACAGCACTCCCACATGCCTCCTGGAGCCGGGGCGCAGGTTCGAAACGTTGGCACTCAGGGTATCATAAGCCGTTTCTCCGTACCTGAACAGCTGTTTTGCATAACAGTAATCGAATTTCCTTTTGTCGTCATCAGGGAGTGAAACGTACCATTCGGCATACTCTTCAGTTAGCTCTTCCTTATATTTATTGATGAGATTCTCGCCGAAGGGGACCGCCTGATTCACCTGATTGTTGTTGACATCCTGGATATATATAGTTGCATGAACCCTTTTTGTCATTGTTTTGTAGTCGGGCTTATGTTCCTCTCCTTTCCTGTATATCTCGTATATGAGTTGCGACCATGCAGAAGAAATGCTTTTTGCCTTTATCAGTACAGCTTCCATTTTCATCATCCCTGTATGCGGGCCTGCCATGCAGTGCAGAACCTGAAGTCATTGTAAAAT
>DANZ01000161.1 GCA_002501695.1 Methanolobus sp. UBA474
ATTTTGACAGATCGATGGCGTTTTATCAGGATCTGATGGAGTTTCGCCTGGTGTCGCGGATGCCGGTGCAGGCCGGACCGCTGAAAGAGATCGCTTACCTGCAGCTGGGTGACACCGTCATTGAACTATTGCGTATGGAAGATCCGGCCCCGTTGCCCTCCCCGATGGCCGTGGGCTACCATGCGATGGCCCTGGAGGTCGGATCGATGGAAGCCGCGACCACCTACCTGCGTGATCGTGGTGTCGCCGTGACCTGGGGGCCGGTAGATCTGGGCATATCCATCCGCGCTGAGATCACCGATCCTGATGGCCTGGTCATAGAATTGCGGGAATGGAAAAACAAGCCCTGGTAATCCTGAATGTACTTTTTAAAGGAGGACGTAGACGATAAAAGATACTGAGCATATACTATACTGACTGACAGAATATGATCTTGTTTAAATGATATTCTGCGTTGCATGAAGAAAAATGCTAAAGATGATAAGCCTTTTACTCTAAATGCTCATGTCAGAGAACGATTGACCCTCAAAAAGAAAGATCATCAGGATGTTACTTTTTCCTCACGAGAACAGATACTAATAAAACAGCACTAACTGAACAGATCACTCCAAATCCTGGCAGGGATCTTGCAGATTCGCTGTTTTCAGAGTGTTCCGTCATTCTATCGTTCATTGATTCTCATGACCGATCTAAATTATCCTGGATCCACATATCTGACCCTTCGACAGTCAATGTGTTATAATTATCATCTAAATCCCAAGTTCCTGGATATCCTTATTTTCATATTGTTTCCATTCATACCTTTCTATGTCAAAAGCTGAACCTGTATCCGTGAATTCATCATATATTGCAGGAAAACGTTCTGTAGCATTTACTGCAGTATTTTTAAAATTATTATTTACTTTCATTTGTACTAGAATATCGGGGATTTCGACAGAGCCATATTTAGAAATATTCATATAGAAATTAATTGCTTTTTTTACTATGTATGGAAAAAGAAGGCTAAGTCATTTACCTTTTTTTGAAACTGTTCAGGAAATACTTTCACACTATTCATGTCCATCTACCTGTCCTGCGATCTGTTGCAAAGTAGCAGATATCAATCTGGATGAAAATGATATAAAACTATTAAGGCAAACATCAAAAGATGAGGCCGATAAGATCGAATCCTGGTACGAAGATGGAGAACGCCATTACAAGATGTGTCCTCCTTGCCCTTTTCTGGAATTTGATAAGTGCAGCGTATATGACAGCAGACCAACTCTGTGCCGAATGTTTCCGTTTAACATCAGCACTATGCCAGATGTGTTGATCCTATTTCCATGTGATATGGGGGCAACTATATTCGAAGACTATGTCGAATATTCAGACAATATACTAAAGCGACCTGTTCCTGCAAAAACGATTGATGCCTTCGAACAATCACATTGTTCTTTTGAGATCAAGCTGAATAAGGATTTGCCCATTCCTATGTTAGTTATTAAAATTGATGATCTGATAACTTTTGAAGAATATCTCAAATCGAAATATGTTTAGTGTTGCTCAAACTATATCCTCTTGTCACTTGGATAAAAAGAAGTGTGCAATTTTTAGGGAGTGAAGGTTAGTTGGCTGACAGTTCTGAAAATGGCTTCATACACCTCTCTAATAAAATAAGCAGTCCTGATACATGAAAACCATTAAATTTTTTCATATCCTGACCGGTAAGAGAATATTTATTAATTCGTAACTTATAGAGAAGTCTGTTACACTGAAACAGGGTGCAAAGTGGCATACATGGTAAGAATTGTGATCCAATAGGTCTATAGTTCTTCCATAGGATTAAACTATAAATATTAAAGAGTCTATCAGTGTTTTAAATACGAGAGTTTCCATGGTTCCCTTTTTTAAGGGAGGTTTATTTCGAGATGCAAAAGATATGCACAGACATAATTATTAATGCACCTGCCGGGAAGGTATGGGGCATTCTGACTGATTTTGAGAATTTTGAGAATTGGAATCCCTTCATGCAGGTCAAAAAAGGAAAGCTTGAAATTGGGGCACAGCTTGAGGTTTTGCTTCGGCTGCCGGGGCACAAATCCATTACCATGAGGCCGATCGTCGTAAAGGTCGAACCTGTCCGCGAATTCCGCTGGTCCGGCAGCATGTGGGTTAAAGGGATATTTGACGGCGAGCACGCTTTCAGGATAGAGGAGCTCGACGAGGGCCGATCACGCCTGATACAGTGTGAGCGGTTCAGGGGAGTGCTTGCACCGCTTGTCCTTCATCTGATGGGTGAGGACATACAGCATGGATTTGAGATCATGAACCTTTCCCTTAAGGAAGAAAGTGAAAAGGCCTGAGCTTCAGATATAGTTTGCTCTTGGCCTTATTACCCTGTTGTTGGCATACTGCTCAAAGTAATGGGAGATCCATCCGGAGACCCTTCCTGTCGCAAACACGGATGTTGCAAGTTCAGGCGGGATCTCAAGATATTTGTACACTACCGCAGCATAAAAATCTACATTAGGATAGATAGGCCTTCCCTTTTCTTCCATGAACTTGCTGTACATGGAGTGCTCCAGTTTCTCAGCCACATCGTACCAGTGGCTGTCCCCGCGTTCATCTGCAAGCTTTTTTGCGATGTCTTTGAATAGTTTTGCCCTCGGGTCGCCGTTCTTGTACACCCTGTGGCCAAAACCCATCACTTTCTGTCTGTGCAATAACTTATCCAGCACATACCTTTCAGCATTTTCGGGAAGAGCCACTTCATCAAGCATGTTCATAACGCCTTTGCGGGCACCGCCGTGAAGAGGCCCTTTGAGTGTGCAGAGACCTGTTATCACGGCAGAGTATATATCTGCCATTGTTGAGGCTGTTATCCTCAGGGAGAAAGTGGACGGGTTCAGTTCATGTTCCGCACTCAGGATGAAATCCTTTTCAATAGCGTCTGCTTCAATTGCAGTAGGGACCTGTCCCTTTAGCATGTAAAGGAAATTAGCACCATGGGATAGTTCCTCATTCGGGGAGATCGGAAGCTGCCCTGTCTTATAACGATAGACCGATGCAACAAGTGTCGGAAACTTTGCCACCAGGCGAATGGATTTGTTCATGTTCGCCTCCATTGTGCTATCATCTTTCTCCGTGTCCATATGGGCAGAGCAGCAGACAGCTGTCCTGAGGGAGTCCAGGGCTTCCGAACCATAGTTGCAGACCTTCAGCACATCCAGGATCTCACTGCTGATATACCGCTCGCTCTTAAGTTTCCTGGAGTAAGCATCAAGCTCCTGTTGGTCCGGGATAGTTCCGTATATCAGAAGATATGATACTGCATCGTAAGGCATTTGTTCAAGCTGTTCAACTTCAATTCCCCTGTATCTCAAGATCCCCTGTATACCATCGATGAAACATATACTGGTATCCATAGCTACGATATCTTCAAGTCCTTTTTTCTTATCTTGCATGTAAGTGCCCCCTACGCAGGAAATCCACGTTTTGGTAAAAAGATGCCCGATATAGACCGGACATACACTAGAGTTCACTAAAAGTCCGTATCAAAGCGACACAGACATTATCCAATGAATGAGTAAAACACATTAAGTATGCTATAATGTGATCAATAGGTAAAGGGAATTATTCCCCTTTAATCCTATCCCTCAGGAATTTATGCAATATGCCGCCGTTCCTGTAGTATTCGACCTCAATGGCAGAGTTCAGCATCACGATCGCATTGAACTGTTTTGGTTTCCCTTCACTTTCCCGGGCCACGACAGTAAGCTCGCCAAACGGCTGCAGCTTGTCTATTCCCCGTATCTCAAAGGTTTCTCTGCCTGTCAGACCCAGGCTCTCGGCAGTCTCGCCATCCCTGAATCTGAGCGGCAGCACCCCCATGCCAACAAGATTGCTGCGGTGTATCCTCTCAAATGATTCCGCAATGACCGCTTTTACTCCCAGCAGTTGTGTGCCTTTTGCTGCCCAGTCGCGGGAGCTGCCAGTTCCGTACTCCTTTCCGGCTAGGATGATAAGCGGAGTGTGGGATTCCATATATCTCATCGCAGCAGCATAAATATACATCTCCTCGCCCGTGGGATGATACACAGTCCATGCGCCTTCCTTTGCCGGAGTTAGCTTGTTCTTCAGGCGCACATTCCCAAAGGTGCCCCGCATCATCACTTCATGGTTGCCGCGCCTGGATCCATAGGAGTTGAAGTTCTTCTCATCCACTCCTTTTGAAAGCAGGTACTGTCCGGCCGGATAGTTCGTGCGTATGGAGCCTGCAGGAGATATGTGATCAGTGGTGATACTGTCGCCTACCATTACAAGGACACGCGCATCCTTTATGTCAGCCAGTGGGGCTGCTACGGCGGGGAAGTCCTTAAAGAATGGCGGTTCCTGGATATAGGTTGAATCTTTGTTCCATTCATAGAGCAGTCCGGAAGGCGCATTAAGCTCTCTCCAGAGCGCTGTACCCTTGAAGACGTTGGAGTATTCCTTCTCGAACATCTCAGGAGTGACAAAGTCCCTTGTATAACTGTCGATCATTTCTTTTGCGGGCCAGATATCCTTAAGGTAGACAGGATGCCCGTTAGGATCACATGCTATAGGCTCTGTAGTCAGGTCAATATCGACCGTTCCTGCAAGAGCGTAAGCGACCACCAGCGGAGGTGATGCCAGGTAATTGGCCTTGACCTGGGAGTTTATCCTGCCTTCAAAATTCCTGTTACCGCTCAGGACTGCTGCGACTGTAAGGTCCTTTTTCTCGATCTCCTTTGAGATTGTTTCATTGAGAGGGCCGCTGTTACCGATACAGGTAAGGCATCCATAGCCTACGACATGGAAGCCGAGTGCTTCCATATATGGCATAAGGCCGGCTTCTGTAAGATAATCAGTGATCACGCGCGAGCCTGGTGCCATGCTGGTCTTTACGAAAGGCTTGACCTTCAGGCCGCGCTCCACTGCATTCTTTGCAAGTAGCCCTGCCCCCATCATAAGGGAGGGGTTGGAAGTATTCGTACAGGAAGTTATAGAGGCAATGACCACTGAACCGTGGGTGACGCTGACATCATCCGCGCACTTAACCTTTACAATGCCTGTATGGTGTTGGGAGGTGGCAATACTGTAGCCCCCTTCCTCGAGCCAGCGGCCGTAATCCGCATCTCCGTTAGGCGCTTTGCAGCTCTTTGCATCAAAAGCTTCCTTCATGGCCTGATGGAACACTTTTGACATCTCCTGGACGGCAATGCGGTCCTGGGGTCTCTTGGGTCCTGCAAGGCAGGGTGAGACAGTGCTCATGTCAATTTCCATAACTGAGCTGAAAGAGGGTTCCGGTGAGTCCTGTGCCATGAACAGGCCCTGCTCCTTACAATATGCTCTAACAAAGTTAACATGTTCCCTGCTTCTGCCTGTCTGGAGCATATAATCGAGGGTCCTCTCATCCACCGGGCAGAAACCCATTGTTGCACCGTATTCAGGAGCCATGTTAGCAAGTATGGCCCTGTCAGCCAGGTCAAGTGTCCTGTATCCCGGGCCAAAGAACTCTACGAACTTGCCTACAACGCCATGTTTCCTGAGCATCTGCACAACGGTCAGTACAAGGTCTGTGGAGGTGACACCTTCCCGGAGCTCTCCGGTCAGCCTGAACCCTACAACTTCAGGTACAGGCATGTAGTAAGGCTGTCCGAGCATTACTGCCTCGGCCTCAATGCCGCCTACTCCCCAGCCCAGTACACCAAGGCCGTTTATCATGGTGGTGTGGGAGTCAGTACCCACAATGGTGTCCGGATAGGCGACCAGCTCATCCCCCTTCTGTGTGGCATGCACCAGAGGAGCCAGGTATTCAAGGTTGACCTGATGGATGATGCCGCTTGCCGGGGGTACCACCCTCATGTTGTCAAAGGCCTTCTGGGCCCAGTGAAGTACTTCATATCGTTCCTTGTTCCTGTGAAACTCGTACTTCTCATTACAGTGAAGTGCATAGGACGTGCCGTAATAATCCACCTGTATGGAGTGATCGATAACAAGATCGGCAGGTATCACAGGATTGATCTTCTTAGGGTCTCCTCCCAGTCTCTGCATCGCAGACCTTATGGCAGCAATATCAACAACTGCAGGCACGCCTGTGAAATCCTGGAGTATCACCCTTGACGGAACGAAGGGGATATCGGATGCAGGAAGAGAAACCGGGCTCCATTTTGCAAGATCTTTTACGTCATCCCCGGTAATGACCTTACCATCAATGTTCCTTAGAACAGCTTCAAGCAGGATCCTGATGGAGTATGGCAAGCCTGAGAGGCTGACAATGCCAAGTTCTTCCAGTTTTTTCAGGCTGTAGAGAGTTACCTTCCTGCCGCCAAGGTCAAGAGTCTGTTTAGCCCCGAAGGGGTCATTAGCAAGAATACCTTCCATGAATGTCACCTATGATAATTAACACGATTAATATAAATGATTATTTAAGCGAATCTTACTGCCGTTATCGCAATTTGGACCGAAATCCCGCAGCCGGATAATACGTTCCCGGTTGCATCTTCTGCAGATATGTTTGACCGCCCATAAAATCTATAGGAATATATAACTTTGCCCATGCATCAGGCTTATGTGAGAACAATGCCATCCGATCCCATAGTGTAGTCCCGGTGTAATTAAGCGGGGAAAAGAGTTCTTTGAACATTACTTGAAAGGTTCAACGCTGATAAGTGAGATCTGAACCCATCAAGCAATCTGCACCGGGTGACATTTATTGTCTTCTGTACTCTCCCATGAGTTCCCCTTTGTCAAGTATATGGGACTGCATCGCATCTTCTATTTCATTCCTGCCTGTACCTGTTATAAAGTTCAGCGTTGTATCAAGGGCATATACCATGAAATAATACTGGTGTGTGCCCTCAGCAGGGCAGGGGCCGCAATATGATATTCTGTTAAAGCCGTTCAGGCCTTCAACTCCTGGAACTGTGTTCTCATCTATCCCTTCATCAGGATCGATATTCCAGACCACCCAATGGGTCATTGTGCCTGAAGAGGAATCAACACCATCAACTATCAATACAAGGCTGACAGTGGTTGAGGGTACATCATCTAACTTCAGGGGCGGGCTTATGTTTTCTCCATCGCAGGTATATACGGCAGGGATCATACCGCCATGCTCAAAAGCGCTACTGCTAACTATCATTCTTTTATTCACCTCTTATTTGTATTGCAGCCTTTTTCCAGGATCTCCAGTACCTCAGCATCCGAAACATCATACCAGTTAATATAAACCTGGGCAACGGCCATGAAATGCACAGGGATCTCCAGCACCACGAGTTCATCGGCCATTTTGGAGATGTCCTCCGCAACCTCCCTGCCTGCCACAGGCACAGCGACGACGATCTTCCCGGCGCCCGTTTTCTTGCAAAGCATTATCGATGCCCGCATTGTGGAGCCCATGGCAAGGCCGTCATCTACCAGTATTACCGTCCTGCCGGCCATATCAGGCAAAGGCCTTCCTTCTCTCAGAACCTGTATTCTCCTGAGTATCTCCTCCGATTGGTCCTTTACTATCCTGTCTATCTGCTCCTGAGGCAGCCATTTTGCTGCATCCTTCAGAACAAAGGCACTGCCGTCCTCGGCTATGGCACCAAATCCGGCCTCAGGATTATCGGGAAACGGCAGTTTCCTTGTCACCACTAGTGAAAAAGGCGCATGCAGGTGCTCTGCAACTTTACAACCGACCTCTACGCCGCCTCTGGGTATGGCCAGCACGAGTACATCCTCATCTATGTACTTTTCAAGTTCACGGGCAAGTTTCTCACCCGCATCTTTCCTGTCCCTGAAGATCATTGTATCATCTCGATGCAACTCTATCGGATACTGTCCCTCATCCACGACCATAAATATTAACACATGAACCGGAAACCACTTTTGATCCGGGCAGGCAGAGCTCAACGATCCTGGCTGCCACCTCTTCCGGCTTGAGGGAGGGCCTATCAGCATACAGAGAACGATACATGCCCGTGTCGACGCTTCCCGGGCAGACGGCATATACCCCTATACTACCCGATACTTCCTGTGCCACTGACTCTGTGAGGCCGATAACTGCAAATTTAGAAGCCGAGTAAACAGAAAGCTGTCCGATACCGGTCTTTCCGGCACCGGACGAAATATTGATAATTTTGCCATTGCCTTCTATGAGCATATACGGTAGTACATACTTTGTGCAAAGGAATAAGCCTCTTACATTCACTTCCATCACAGTATCGAATTCCTCAGCGCTTGTCTCGACCAAAGGTTTCCTCACAGCCGTTCCTGCGTTATTGATAAGGATGTCAATTTTCCCAAATCTCTCGATGGCCTTTAAGACCATCTCACGAACATCCGGCTCCTTTCTAATGTCAGCAGTGACAGACAATGACCTTCTGCCCATGCTTCCAACTGTTCTGCTGACTTCTTCTATCTCATTCTGACTCCTTGCGGTCACTATAATGTCCGCACCTTCCCGTGCCAGCGCAAGGCAGGTGGCCCTTCCGATACCCCGGCCTCCGCCCGTTACAAGAGCTGTACGGTGCATAAGTCCCAATGTCACTTTCCCTGATCCTCTGCTGTCATTCCACTGTAACGGAACCTATCATTCCGGGATGTATCGTGCATGAATAGTTAAAGATACCTGCATCCTCAAACGTATAATTAAAAGTCCCGCCCGGCGCTATCTCATCCGACCCAAACTCACCATTGTCCGCAATTACATTATGGTCTGCTCTGTCATCATTCGTCCAGGTGACAGTATCCCCTGCGGAAACCCTGATGTTCTGAGGCAGGAACCGATAGTTCTGCATGATCACTTCCGTCGTTTCAATCTCTGCCGGCTCCTGAGTTTCTCCCGGTGTCTGATAATCCGTACACCCGGAGACAAAAGCCGCTCCTGCCAGCAATGCAACTACAAAAAGTAAATTTCTCATGTTCACTCCCCATATAAGTTAGGGTCAACTACTTAATATCATTACCGGAATCAATGGTATCAAGGATAATTAGTCACAAAAGAGAGGTAAGGAGCCGTCTGAACTTATTCTGATTCAGCTCACCCGTAAACACATGATCGTTATCCTTCACCCGGGCGTGGCAGCTCTGGCATGGCTCAGGTCTTCCCTCATCGGCCACCTCTCCAGTGTCTTGCAGGCTGCCCGGAACCAGTCATTATCCTCTGGAGCGGAATTATCCCGATTGGTGAATAAAGTTCAACCTGTCACAATGATCTGTCCTGTCGTCTTGTAAGGATGTACTGTACACATGTAATAATATGTACCCGCTTCCGTAAATGTATAGCTGTAGGATTCTTCCTGGCTGAGTGCTTCAGACCTGAACATTCCGCCATCTATAGTATGCACTGCAGGATCCGTATTGGTCCATCTCACGGTGTCACCTGTGGCTATAGTGACAGACTCCGGTTCAAAGGTGAAGTCCCGGATCTCTACATCAACAACCCGGAAAGGAGTATCCGTTATGTAACCGGTGTAAACATAGTCATTGTCTGCCTCTACAGAATGACAGTTCTGACATGATCCAACTCTTCCCTCGACGATCACTTCCCCGTCGGGAGTGTAAGCCGCCCAGTACCAATCGCTATGTTCCGGGTCGTAGCCGTTTACCTTATACCGCACGCCTATTTCCCTGAGCTCTCCCCCAGGCTCATAGCTCTCTCTCACCACGATGCTATTGTAAGGCAAGGCGCCTTCCCGATCCTGGATGGCGGATATTGCATTATCTGAGACATATGTGGTGAGCAGCGGACCGTGAATGCTGGTACTTGCGTACAGTTCATCTTTCAAAGGCCACAGGTTCCAGTTCCTGTAGTAATTATCCCCAGTGATATAATTATATACTTCACTACCTTCAGGCTCGGGGAGTTCCGATCGCACAGGCACGGGATCTGCAGGCGGCACTTCCGGACTGCCAGTGCCTGAATCGTTCTCATCCTCTGTACCAGTACATCCGATAGCTAAAAATACGCTTATGATCACTAAAATTACTTTCGTTCCGATCTTCATAACCAAACCCCACTAATATTATCATTTCACGGCTCAATAGAAATACTTTTATGTCAGTGACGAAACTGCGGTGCCGGCATCCGGAAAATATAGCATCCATGCAGGTTAAAGAGATGGCAGGGACAGTGAACGATCAAAGGGAAAAGCAAAACAGATCATTAAAAAAGATTAGGTCTCAAGTATGTCAAGCGGCCTTTTCAGGAACACTTTGGTCATTCCCCGTTCATCTATATCGCCCGAAAGCTTGACCAATTCCCAGCCATCAATGCCAAGTTCGTTAAGGTCCTCTTTCATCAGGTCCCACTCGCCAAAGCGAACTGATTTGATTTCATATTCCCATGATGTCATATTTAATTACCTCCGTTCCTATCAGGAAGGATAGTTTCAGTATATAATATCCTATGCCATCGCCATATATATAACTTTTCAAAAAATTAATTTGCGATTAAATCAGGCTAACTTGTTTTATTAATTAACTCTGGATAACAGGAGACCACACTATCATTTAACCGGCTGAAATTTCAAAGACGTTAAAATATACCTCTAAGTATCATTTTAAGTACTCTCTGTATAAAAAAGGCCAGCTATAAAATAAATAAGGGTCATTTTAAATAAAACAGGCTACAATTACTTATTGCGGGTTGTGGGAGTGACTAGCAGAGATATTGGGGAATATCTCGGATCCGTCAGGAGAGAGGCACCCTAAAGCGTGGTGGTTTCCGGGTGCCTCATCACCTTAATAATTCTACTTATTCTATGTAAAAAGATCCAGGTATAGGAACATTTCCGCCACAAATCCGGAAAAGACCGGAATTGCAAGGTTGTCATCAATTCTCCTGAAGAAAGTTTCAACCAGTGTTGCCGTTAATGCCATAAGCAGTGCAAGAGGCAGGCTTGACAGGAAAGCATATCCTATAACAAGATCAACCACAAATTCCGCAGTACAGCCCTCAACTGATTTCCCGCTTCTCACTATCCGATGCTTTCCAATACTTCTGCCAACAAGTGCTGCGCTCATATCTCCGAACGTGGTCATCAATATGGCAGCATAAGCAACCTCTCTACTGAACACTGCCACAGCAGCCAGTGCACCGAGTGTGAAAAATACATGCGAGCCCATATTTGCTATCTCTTTCTGGCGGAACAGGGAATTAATGAAAGGAAGCTCCAGGCCTCTGTCAAGACGCAGGTGTTCGATAACCAGTATCAGGACCAGATATGTTATAAGCAGGGTAAGGACGGCCTGCTTGCCGTAGAAGGCATAGACCAGCACTATAATTACAGATGTAAGGTGAATGCCTTTGCGCAGGAGTTCGTTGACAAACGAATAATGGGCCATGGGAGTATAATCTGCGTTGCGAGTATTTAAAAGAATCAGAATAGGACAAAAGGTCATGTAAAAGACTTAAATCTTTGAATGTATATTAATACCTGATCAACAGCTGCTTCCGGAACAGGGAGATCTTAATTTACCAGCAATGATTGTTAGACCGGCGTCGGTAAGCACACTAATGCATGCATTGCCTGGATCGTGCTTTTCAGGAGATGTTCGATATAACTACTGAGATAGACTATTCACTGCTTGAAGGAATGAATTTTACATGCCTGGAAGGCTGCGGTTTCTGCTGCACTTTCCCGGCCGAAGTAAGGGAATGCGAGCCCGGTTTCAATGCTATCCTTGAAATTGACAGGAACGGGCTAAAAAAGTGGGATACCGATGACCCTTATTTTCGCAATGTCCATACGATGAAACAGCATAAGGACCGAGGTGCATGCATCTTTCTAAGGGAGGATCGCAGATGCGGCATATATTCGGTCCGTTCTCTCCTGTGCAGGATATTCCCGATAAAGATATTCTTCGGACATAGGGTCCAGCTGTACACGAGCCAGGTCTGCAGGGGTTTCTCACATGATCGGAAGTCCGGTGGCCTTCGCAGCACAGGAGAGGGCATCATGGAGCAATTACCGGTTCAGATGAAGGAAGAGATGATACTGGAAGCCCGGAAGATGTACGACTCTTTGCCCGGAAAACTGGCAGACTACATACCCCCTGATATCCTGCAGGCTGAACTGCTCGAACGCGCATCAAAGATAGATATAAGTAATGCAATGATCTCTGAAAAGAACAGGGACGACTTTACATCCCGGCTCTCATCTGAAGAATTCATCGATCTGCCGACATACCTCACAGAAGATATGCAATGGCTTGTTTTCAGGCTTACCGGCGGTCTTCTGGAGAGGGTCAGACTGGAACGTACAGGTGAGATCGAAACCATTGACAGCCTTGAATATGCCTGTTATTCGCTTAAGCCCTTGTCTGTGGGTGCTGTCAATGCTTTGAAGGAATACCTTGAGCTGATCGTGCAGAGAGACCATTTTGCAGGTGTGGCATACCTGCGCGCACTGGAGCAGGAGCGTAAAGTACTGCTTATCGATCTTGCGACCGCTTACCTGAATGATATTGCCGCTTCGCTCCTGTTAAGAGCAAATATGCTTGCGGCGTTTGAGGGATATGATATTATAGATACGGACATGATCCGGGA
>DANZ01000118.1 GCA_002501695.1 Methanolobus sp. UBA474
ACGATCGTGTAGAAGCAGGCGGCAGTTATGATTATCAGGTAAATATCACCAATGTTGGCAAGGAAGACATGGCAATGGACCCCGAAGTACTCGTGAATGGGATATATTATGCTGAAGCTGTATCCTCTATCCGGTATGATGCAGCTGCTTATAATGTCATGATCGACGAGAGTGCCATCACGGTGGACGCTCCTTCAATAATAAAAGCAGGTGAGACCATAACTGTCAAAGTACATTTGGATGTGCCGGAGAATGCAACAGGGTCTTTCAGTGGCACTATCGACCTTGATATCGATGATCCTGCCCTGCGTGACTGGGAAGGCCAGGTACAACTGTACTTCATCGTATGGGAGCAGCCTTCTGAGCCTTTCATAAAGGAGTTTACCACATACACTAATGGGACCATGCGGATCGAGATATCAACGAGTGTATATAATTCTGGCATTTACGGTGGCAGCACGTCAGACAGCCTGTCCCCATCCTTTGAAGTTTCGATGAACCAGGAAGGCCGGAAGGTAAATATGAAGCTTGTCAGGAGTACTACGAGTGGCTCTGTCAGCTATGGCTCAAACCATGTACAGCCGTTGATATCCTCTGACGATTATCAGAGTACAGGAACGGTCTATGCAGAGGTCTATGAGGTTTCAGGTGCCCCGGGCAAGTGGACACTGAGCATACTTCCATTAGATACGGATAACTTTGAGTACAGCATTACCATCGGCGATCAGGAATAAGACAGGGTCACAACCCTGTCACTCTATTTTCTAATTTTTTCGGACCGGTCATTTTCATACTATGATGGTACACAGCCAGTATAATAGATAAGTATTTATATTTATTTTTCTAATTAGATATTAAGAATTGTTCCTTTCAGGGAGTCTTACATGAACAAAAAAGATGAAGCCACGTTCAATGAATTTAAAGAAATATTCCATCGATATCTTGATTCAGAGGGTCTTTCTGATCAGGAGTTCCTTCTTCGGGATGACATAATCCTGTTCATCAAGAACGCGTGCATAAGGAGTCTTGTGGTCTGCTAAACACTTCCTCGGACGATTATCCGTCCGGATAGGTTCTTCCGGGATATGCAACTGTTTTTCCCGCAGGAATATATACCTTCTGCCGCCCTTCGCTACATACTATCATACAACTGGGCCCTGAGGGAACATTCGGACAAAATGCTTATTTGCATTGCCTACTATTCTTTAATTATAACAGGATTCTTGTAACGGGGTATGATTATGGGTAAGCCGGATATTTTCCTTGAAAAGTCAAAAAATAATTCTTTTAGATCATATGACATTCCCTTGCTGATGAAGAGCCTGCACCAGGATGCGAGGCAGGGTATTATTGACCTGAGCGAAGATGACATCCAATGGTTCCGAACTTATAGTTTCGCGCTGCAGCAACTGGAGCTTACTTCCGGCCCACGGTCGCCCAACTTCAATGAAAGTGATTGGGGAGGCACTATTAAGGATTTCGGTAAAGTTAAGGGCATGGTGGATGAAATGGAGCGTGCAGAAGTAGTCACTAATGTGGGATGGACTGCCGGGGGCAACTCTCTTTTTAACGCTCCCAACCCAGGTATGTCCTTTTTTGACATTCCTTCTCCGGCGCGCTACAGGCAACATGTATACTGCCTCATAGATGCACATCTGGATAAGTTATACGCCAGATCCTGATCGGCATTTATATTTTTGTTCTTATTTTATCCGGTAGTATCTATTAGTTATCTTTATATAGAACTGCTTGCATTTAGATTCAACAGCATGAGTATCCCAGATACTCGATTGCAACTAACTCTAACTTTCTACATTGCATAGAATGATTCGTGATTATAAGGAGGCTATAATTTGGCAGGACATCCCAGGTACGTTTTAGGAAGCAGCAGCAAGAGATCCCGTGGAAGAGATGCGCAGAGCATCAACATCCTTGCAGGCAAAGCCGTGGCAAAGGCAGTAAGGAGCACACTTGGCCCCAAGGGTATGGACAAGATGCTTGTGGATTCGCTAGGTGATATTGTAATTACTAATGACGGTGCGACCATTCTCAGGGAAATGGATATCGAGCACCCTGCAGCAAAAATGGTGGTCGAGGTCGCAAAGACCCAGGATGACGAGGTCGGCGACGGCACTACCACAGCAGCCGTACTCACAGGAGAACTTCTCGCAAAAGCCGAAGAGCTTCTTGAAAAAGGCATTCACCCCACAATTATAGCTTCAGGGTACAGGCATGCTGCAAAAAAAGCTGCTGAGATCCTTGAAACGATCACTATAGATGTTTCCAAAGACGACAGGGAAACATTGAAGAAACTTGCCAAGACCTCTCTTACGGGAAAAGGTGCGGGCGAGTATAAAGATTTCCTTGCAGACATCGTGCTCGATGCTGTTCTCTCCGTAGCTGAGGAGACAGATGATGGTATCAAGGTCGACGTAGGCGACATAACCATCGAAAAGAAGGAAGGTGGAAGTATCCTTGATACCGAGATGGTTGCAGGTCTTATTCTTGACAAAGAGCGTGTCAGGCCAAACATGCCAAAGAAGGTCAAGGATGCGAAGATCCTGCTGGCAAGCTTCGGTATAGAGTTCCATAAGATCGAGAAAGATGCTGAGATCAAGATCACTTCTCCGAACCAGATGCAGCTCTTTGTAGATCAGGAAGAGAGAATGATCAAGGAGATGGTTGACAAGATCATTGCAAGCGGTGCAAATGTGGTGTTCTCTCAGAAGGCCATTGACGACCTTGCACAGTATTATCTTGAAAAGGCCGGTATCTATGCATGCAGAAGGATCAAGAAGAGCGATCTCCAGAAACTGGCAAAAGCAACCGGAGCAACACTCTTCCAGGATGTCACAGACATCAGGCCCAGCGATCTTGGATCTGCCGAAATGGTTGAAGAGAGGGACATCAACGGCGCCAAGATGACCGTCCTTACCGGATGCAGGGAAGAGAAGACCGTCTCACTTATCCTCCACGGCGGTACGACACACATTGTCGATTCACTCAAGCGCGCACTCAATGACGCATTATGTGTCGTGGGCGTGGCACTGGAAGATAAAAAGATAGTTGCAGGCGGCGGCTCTCCCGAGATCGAGCTTGCACTCCGGCTCAGGGAATACGCAGCAACTCTCAAGGGCAGAGAGCAGCTTGCAGTCAGCAAGTTCGCAGAAGCATTCGAGATCATCCCGCAGACCCTTGCCGAGAATGCAGGCCTTGACGCCATTGACATGCTTATCGAGCTGCGCTCCCAGCACGAGCAGGGTAACAAGAACGCAGGCCTCGATGTTTATACCGGCAAGGTAGTGAACATGTATGATCATAATGTTCTTGAACCTCTGAGGATCAAGACCCAGGCCATCAACGCGGCTACAGAAGCAACCGTAATGATACTCCGGATCGATGATGTGGTTGCAGCAAGCTCCAGGAAATCCGCAATGCCTCCTGGAATGCCCCAGCCTGACATGGGCATGTGAAATTCACGTACCTCTTTTAAAAGGTGCCGGATTTCCCGGCACTGTTCCATCTTTTTAAAATACTTTCCTTTTCCTGCTGCTTTGAAGACTTCTTTCCTATTGTAAACTCGCTTGTTTCTTTTTAAGATAAGTTTTTTATAGTATGTAAACCATGTGAAAAAAATGGTTGACATGACTTGCATAACACGGTATTGTCCCTCACTTGATACGGCACTGCCCATATTGTGCAGCTTCATTTCGTCTTTATCGTAAACCTCTTTCATATTGGAGAAAAATTGTGAACGAAAGTTACCATTACGAAAGTCACTATGAGAGTGATGTCCGGAAAATGTCAATGGCATCGCTTTTCGCTGCGCTGA
>DANZ01000042.1 GCA_002501695.1 Methanolobus sp. UBA474
GTGGAGATGAGCAACGGCCAGATGCAGGAAGATGTCAGGCTTGCTGTAGGATGCACAAGGCCGGTCGAGCTTGTGAACCGCATGGGTGGGAACCTGATCACTCTTGACCAGGTGATGGGCAGGATACGGGAAATATCCTCAAGGGAGGAACGATAATGGCTGAAAAGATAATCGGAAGACCAGGGGGATTGTATGCTGAGTTCCCCCGCAAAGGNNGGGGCCGCACCTACGGCAACACACTATTGTCCTGGCTGCGGGCACGGGATAATCCACAAACTTATAGGAGAGGCACTTGCAGATCTTGAGATCCAGGACCGCACCGTCATGATAAGTCCTGTGGGATGCGCTGTCTTTGCCTATTATTACTTTGACTGCGGCAATCTTCAGGTCGCACACGGCAGGGCTCCTGCTGTAGGTACCGGAGTATCCCGTGCAGAGGACAATGCTGTCGTCATCGCCTACCAGGGAGACGGAGACCTCGCTTCAATTGGCCTCAACGAGACCATACAGGCGGCAAACAGGGGCGAGAAGATGGCTATATTCTTCGTCAACAATACTGTTTACGGGATGACAGGCGGCCAGATGGCTCCCACCACCCTCATAGGAGAGAAGACGATCACATGCCCCGACGGCAGGGACCCCAGATTCGCAGGATACCCGCTGCACATGTGCGAGATCCTCAATAATCTCAAGGCTCCCGTGTTCATTGAAAGGGTCTCCATCTCCGATATCTCCCATATAAGGAAAGCACGCAAAGCTGTCCGGAAAGCACTTGAGATCCAGAGGGACGGCAAAGGCTACGCTTTCGTGGAGATCCTATCCACATGTCCCACAAACCTGAGGCAGGATGCAGAGCAGAGCACCAGGTTCGTCAACGAGGAAATGGAAAAAGAGTTCCCCCTTGGGAATTTCAGGGACCTCTCAGCTGATACGCAGCCCCTGTGCAGGGGAGAGAGTGATCTCTCCAGGATCTCCATTGACAGGCTCTTCAACCTTGAGACCGAATCAGCTCCCGATGCTGTTCATGATGCAGGGTTCAAAGAAGTGCATGTAAAAGCTGCAGGTTTCGGAGGACAGGGTGTGCTGAGCATGGGACTCACCCTTGCACATGCAGGCTGCAATGCCCGGCGCTTTGTTTCCTGGTATCCGTCCTACGGTCCGGAACAGAGAGGAGGCACTTCCAACTGCTCTGTTGTCGTAGCCGGTGAATCCATCGGTTCCCCCGTGGTCAATACCCCGGACGTGCTTGTAGCAATGAACCGTCCCTCGCTGGAAAAGTTTGCAGCGGATGTAAGGGAAGGCGGCATCATACTGTATGATTCCACCATAGGGGCTTGTGACATTCCCGCAGGTGTAAAGGGCATAGCTGTGCCTGCTGTGAGAATAGCAGGAGAGGCAGGCTCGGAAAAAGCTGCAAACACCGTAATGCTTGGAGTAATGCTTTCCCTCGGTGTGACCGGCCTCTCGGAGGAGGACTTCAGGGCGGCAATAGCAGAGACCTTTTCCGGGAAACAGAAGCTTATATCCCTGAACCTGAAAGTGCTTGAGGCTGCTGTTGCATGGGCAAGAGAGAACACCTGAGATAAACCTGTCCGGGCATGCTAAAAATGCCTGGCATTCTTTTCCTTTTTTCGCAGAACTTTTTATATCCGTAACTCCATATAGAAAATGGGAGCGGTAGAAATGAATATTGATAGCGCTGTTATTGAGGCAACTGACGCAGACTGGGATGAGATGCTTGGGAATCAGGAAAAGCCGATGGTGGTGATGTTCTACCTGCCGGAATGCGCTTATTGCAGGGAGATCGAGCCCTACTTCAGAGAATATGCCCGGGAGTTTCGGAAACATGCTACGTTTGTAATGATGAACGGAATGCTGGCAGCCAGGACCGCTATGAGGTATAGGGTCCGGGCAGTTCCTGCATTCAAGTTCTTTTGCAGTGGCCAGGCGATAAAAGAAGAAGTGGGCGTGATATATCCCTCTATCCTGAGGAAATCCATCGAGGATCTGATAGGCCACGGGAATGAGTGCGTGCTGCACACCACTCCCCTGCCGGACGAGGTCTCACCCTATGAGTGACCTGCATGAAGGATCGCCTGCATGCATGTTGTAGCCTTTATTCTTAGAATCTGACTTCCGGAACATTATATTCCTCAGGCGGTATCCGGAAGAGCTCCTTTTTATCAAATCCGGTGATGCCTGCAATTATATTGGTCGGGACCGATTGTATGGTCGTATTGTATCTCATGACTGTGTCATTATAGAACTGCCTTGAGTAAGTTATCCGGTCTTCGGTCTCTGCAAGGTCTTTCTGCAGTTGCATGAAATTCTGGTTTGCCTGTAGCTGCGGATAGGCTTCGGCTACTGCGAACAGGGACCTCAGCGTTGAAGCAAGCATATTGGATGCATCCGCAGTCTCATTTGCTCCACTTGCCTCCATCACCGCAGCCCTGGCCTTTGTCACATTCTCCAGCACAGTTCGTTCATGCTGTGCATAACCTTTTACGGTTTCCACAAGATTTGGGATCAGGTCATTACGTCTTTTCAGCTGGACCTCTATCTGGGCCCAGGCATTCTCTACCCGGTTCCTCTGTCTGATCAGGTTGTTATAAATTCCAGCAACAACTATGCCAATGATAACTATTGCTACTACTGCCAGGATATCCAATACCATGAAACTACCTCTTCATTTCGTCCTTATTAACCTTCATTGATCCTTATACTTCCACAGGCCCGTTATCTCGCTCCTCCGCCGCCTCCGCCGAAACCTCCCCCGGAGCCGCCGACACCGGAGCTCCCGCCTGATGAACTTCCCGGTGCGGATGCCTGGTAAGCGCTCCTGAAGCCGGAAACGAACACCATGTTGCGGTGCACCGGATAGAAATGACTTCCGGAAAGCTGTTCCGACGGGACCATGAGGGACATATTGTCGAGTGCCTTTTCAGCCACACCCAGAGCTACTGCATAGACCATGTAGCGGTCCCATATCCTTATCGATCCGGGAGGATGCTCTTTAAGCGCAGAGAAATCCGTCAGGTACTTCCTGAAATTCCCCCAGCGTTTGTGGAAGAGCCTGCCTTCGGGAGTCCACTGGCCCAGAATCCGCTCGCTGACGCCCGCAATAACAAGCATCACTATTGCGATAACAGCAGCAGCTATGACCAGGATGATCACATTTACTATGACAGGGAACTGGCTTGATGGGAACAGGAAAGCTGCAAGCCAGATGCTCAGGAATGCTATGAATATCACCGCAACACTGAACAGGGCCATGTATGTGTTACCTTTCGATTCAAAGAGCTTATCAGTCCTGGTATGGCTCTTGACCTTGTTGTTCCATTTATTCAGGAAATAATAGAATTCCGTGCCTTTTCCAAGCTCCTTTTTAAGTTCACTCCACAGTATCCTGCCCTCAGGAGCATGTGAGCGTAACAGGTCGAACACGTCCCGCTCGTAATCCCGGAGCTTTTCAGTGTCTGCGTCCTCATTTATCTCGAGTGAGACATCCTCTTTCTCACGTGAGATCAGGCCAAGGTGCTTTTTTGTGGACCTCGTATCTTTCAGGCTTAGATACTCCCTGTTTACAAGGTCCATGACAGTGGCAGTGAATCCTTCTATGGTCGGAACGCCGATCTTGCCTCTCATAATGGCATTGACCACAGCAGGCGTGGAGTCAGTGGGCAGTTCCCTTTCGTACAGCCCGTAATAATCTATCTTCGGTTCCCTTCCGTACTTATGATAGACGTAGAATGGGAACAGGAGGACGGTTATCGTGAACAGGGCAGCTAAGTACAAAAGAAGCCCTGCGACCGTTGCCTTCCTCTCGTATGCTCTTTCAACCGCCAGTATCTCCTCCAGGCCATCCTGGTCCTGGATGGCAACAAGAGCCGGGTCAGGAGATCCTAATCTTGGGAACACTGCTCTTATCTCATACCAGCTTCCGGCCGGGATCTCATCGGATCCTGCAACTATGGTGTTTCCTTCGACATACGCTGTTCTTGTATAGTGGTCAGGGTGGATCCAGTAGAGGATATTGTCTTCTCCGGCTGCTTCTGGAAGGGTGACTGTTACGGTAAACCCGTTCAGGCTCTTTTCCCATTCATCTCCCCAGAGCTGGTAGTGCAGTTCAGACACATCATTGTAAACCTTAACGCCCCGATAATAGTCATAAGAAACAACAAAGGTTACTTTTTCAGGTGTCGGCTGGGGTAATGTCCCTATAAGCTCATAGCCGCCGGAAACCGGCTCAACCCTGAAGTCACACTGCTCACCAATGCAGTATCCGGTGATGTTCTCAACAGATCCGCCGGATGGGGTATATACGGTCCTGAAAACCTCATAATAGGTGCCTTCAAAAGAATATGTTATGGATTCCTCCACATGGGTTATGCCATCAGGACCTATGGTTATGTTCGCAGTTGCCTCGTCCAGCGTATAGTCCCTTGCAGATGCATGCGATGTAAGCAAGAGGAACAGTGTGATGAGCACAAGAAGCCATAGGCCGGACCGGTGGATCTCAGGGCCTGCATGATAGCCCTTAGTTTTACAAAATAGCATGCTGCACAAGGTATA
>DANZ01000028.1 GCA_002501695.1 Methanolobus sp. UBA474
ACAGCAAAGAAGATGAGGTCGTAGACAAGCAGCAGCCGCAGTTCTGTATATATGCCGCTGATGTCGCCGCCGGAGAGCACCCTGCCTGTTGCCATTACAGCCGGGATAAGGACCGGAATGACCAGCGGTAGCAGCAGTATGGGGAGCATTATCTCTCTTGCACGGGTGTTGACAGTAAGGGCAGAGAGCAGCGTCCCGACCACAATAAAACCCAATGTCCCGAGGACTATCACCAGTGCCAGGCCTGCAGGATCGCTGATCTCATAATTGAACAGCACCACAAAGACCGGGATGGTCAGTGCTTCCACGAGGAACATTATTACTGCGCTGGATATTGTTTTACCGGTATAGATAGCCCCTCGGTCGACCGGACAGAGCTTCAACCCTTCCAGGCAGCCGTTATCCATCTCAGAACCGAAGGCGCGTGAGAGCCCCAGCGTTCCGGCAAATATGAACGATATCCAGAGCACTCCCGGAGCGAGCGTGTCAATGATATCGGGCTGGCCCAGCAGCTCCCCGAAGGCTATGCTGAATATCACTATCACAAGCAGGGAGAAGATGAACATGGAATTGAGCATCTGCTTTGTCCTGAACTCCGACCTCAGGTCCTTTGCTGCAATGTGGATACTTTTGATCATGTTCTGTTGCCCCGTCGTTTTACCGGAGGTTGGAAACTCCCTCGGTGTCAGTATCCCCGCGTACGAGTGACAGGTAAATGGTCCTGAAGCTCTCTGCATCTGCGATCTCTGTCTTCATGTTATCGTATGCGATCTTTCCCTTATCCATTATCATAACGCGGTCACAAATCTGCAGCGCCCTTTCGATGTTGTGGGATACCATTATTTTTGTGACCCTCTCTGTGTCCAGTACACGCAGCACATTCTCGAATGCTTCTGCAGCCTGCTGGTCGAGTCCCGTGTACGGCTCGTCCATCAGCAGTATTGAAGGCTTATGGACCAGGGCTCTTGCAATTGATAAGCGTTGTTTCATGCCTCTGGAAAAAGAGCCGACCCTGTCATTCCCGCGTTTCAGTAGAACGACCTGTCCCAGCAGCTCAGCGATGCGCTCTTCAAGCATGTCTTTTTCCATGCCATACATATTCCCGAAAAATCTAAGGTTCTCCCTTGCAGTGAGCTCATCATAAAGGTAGGTTTCATGTGATACGACACCTATCAGCTTCCGGGCCCGGGAAGGGTCTTTCCTGATATTGATGCCGTTTATGATCACATCTCCCTTTGTAGGTGTGACTATGGTCGAGAGTACCTTTAAGAGAGTGGTCTTACCTGCTCCGTTAGGGCCAAATATCGCAACAGATTCACCTTTTATGAATTCCACGTCAATACTTTTAAGTGCCGTCTGGTTTCCAAAACTCTTTTGTATCCCCCGGGCCGATATGATCGCATCCATTGGGTAGATATTTACAGCCGGTATAAATTAACGTTTTGTTGCTTTTAGCACAAACTCATCCAAAAGCCGGCCCGCCAACATCGGCGTTGTTATTGTAACCTACTTTCTCCCAGTAGCCTCTGTAGGGCTCATCCGTAAGCTCGATAGCGGTGATCCATTTAGCCCATTTGTAGCCGTATTTTCCCTCGGCTACAAGCTGCAGCGGGAACCCTCTCTCCGGCGGCAGGGTCACATCATTGAGCTCGTATGCCAGCATTATATCGTTATCAACAAGGTAATCGAGATCAAGTGATGTTGAGTAACCGTCTGCAGAATAGAAGATGACAGTGGTTGCATTCTCATCAGCCTGTGCTTCCTCAAAGATCGTTCTTAGCGGAACTCCCGTCCATTTGGCATCAAAGCCCCAGCCTTCCACACAGTCCAGCCTGACCAGTTTAGTGGCCGAAGGGTAGCTGCGCAGCTGTTCATAGCTGAGGTTCAGGGGATCTGCAACCATGCCGTATACCCGCAGCCTGTAGGTATCCCTATCGATGTACTGGGTTCCTTTTATCGCATTATTGCGCTGCTCTGAGATAGGCGTAAGCTGCTTTCCTTCATACGCAGTAGTTTCCTCCGAAGCATTATATGTTTCCTGCGTATCCCTTTCTGATATGCAGCCTGAGGACGCTACAAGGCATAACAGGACATAAGATATGACTACAAGTCCAGAATACCCGCTCTTCCCGGACATTAGATGATCTCCGCCAAACCAGAATGTTCACTTTATGTTGGAGAGCATCTCCAGTCCTTTTTCGGTCAGGAAGTACTTACCTTCCAGCAGGTCCAGAAGATCACCGTTGATCAGGAACTCTGTATGGTACTTGAAGCTCTTCTCATCAATATCTATAGCTCCTTTGATCTCGTCCTTTGTCGCACCAAAGACCCCTATCTGCCTGACAAGTTGCCGGCGGACCGGATGAGAAGCGGCCTTATGCATATATTCGTGCTCCATCTTCACACGTTCGCGTTCGGAAGTCTGTCCTGTAAGCAAGCTGTCAAGGTCATCATTTTCCAGCATGTTCCACTCCTTCTATATGATCAGTTAAATATTATTAGGACCGCCTTCTTAAAAAGGTTGTCCGACAAGCTTTGGAAAAACGGTACTTAAAATATCAATAGAAGGAATAATATAAATGTTGGCATATGAAGGCAAACTTATTATTTTTTGTAGGATTGTTGTACATTTTATCTGAGGGGATTGTTGTATGCCAACATTTACATTAATGGGATCTAGCCATCGGTCGATCGGTCATTTGAGCGCAGTCCTGGATATGAAAGGATCAATGTGCGTCCTTTCGGGTGCAGGTTTTGGATCTGCAGGCAAGTAGACCAGTTTCCCTTCAGAATATCTCATAGGGGATCCGATGGCAGCATAATAATCATTTTTAAGGCTTTGCATTGCAGCGACCACAGTTTCGTGATCCGAACTAGAACTTCCCGTTTTTGCCGACGCAGTGCCCACAAGTGTATCGTTTACCTGCAGTGCAAGGTGTAAACTCCATGTATCCTTGTTAACGAATTCATGAACCATTACATCCATTACCAGACTGTTATTACCTTCTCTCAAAACGATCTCCTTGTGCCTGACTCTATCAGACAATTACAGTGAACACATATATAAGGAATCTGTGCGGATTCTTATGAATATGGACATGAAATCTTCTTTCATGCGGGTCATTAAGGTGCTTATGAACATTACACAGACTTCTTTTCAAACCAGTTGTCATTGACGAGTGTCTTCTGATCCGTAAATCTTCGGGAATATGCTCTGTCTGATCAATATTTGCCAAGAGACCGGGCAATGAAACGATGGAATCCGTGGATGCTGGCGCCTTTACCCAGGTACAGCATCGAACAGCGACCTGTTATTATTTCCAGTTTGGGATCACCTGTGAGATGCTCCACATCACATGTATCTGTTTTCCAGTGGACCCAGAACCGGGTGATACCTCTTGATGCCAGTTGTTCAATGATCCTTGCAGGCTCGGTCTTTGTAA
>DANZ01000086.1 GCA_002501695.1 Methanolobus sp. UBA474
TACAAGCAAGTTTAGCATTTAACAGAAAAACGTATATGCTTATAAGAGAAAAACCATACATAAAAGTGGATGATACTCATAATAGGAGACTGAAGTACTATAAGGTTAAGTGGGAAAACAATGCATTTAGATCCGTTGTCAAATAGAAGAGTTCTTGTCACCGGCGGAGCCGGGTTCATCGGGAGCCACATAATAGACATGCTTGTGAAAAAAGGTAACTTTGTTACTGTTTTTGATAACATGACCTCCGGAAGCCCCGAGTTCATCGATGAACACCTTGGAAATGACGGGTTCAATTTCATCGAAGGTGATCTCCTTGATACATCAGAGCTTGACAGGGCCTGCGAGAATGTGGATCTTGTGTTCCATGTAGCTGCCAATCCTGATGTAAGACTGGGAGCAACTGATACCGGCGTACACTTTGAACAGAACATCACAGCGACTTACAATCTTCTTGAGGCCATGCGCCTGAAGGGGATAAAGGATATCGCTTTTACCTCTACATCCACGATCTACGGAGAGGCAGGGATCATTCCCACTCCAGAGCACTACGGTCCGCTCATCCCTATATCTTTGTACGGGGCTTCCAAACTGGCCTGCGAGGCCCTTATCACATCTTACTCCCATACTTTTGACATGAGGTCATGGATATTCCGTTTTGCTAATATCATAGGCCCCAGAAGCACACATGGGATCATTGTGGATTTCATCGAGAAACTGGGAAATGACCCGAAGTCCCTTGAGATCCTGGGTGACGGCATGCAGTCAAAATCCTACCTGCATGTAAAACAATGTGTCGATGCTATGGCTTTTGCCGTTGAGAACAGCAATGACGAGGTCAACATCTTCAATATAGGCTCGGAGGACACTATCACTCCTACACGCATCGGGGAGATCATTGTAAATGAAATGGGTCTGGAGAATGTGGATTTTCATTATACCGGCGGAAAGCGCGGATGGAAAGGCGATGTCCCGAAGATGATGCTGTCTGTCGGCAAGCTGGAAGAGCTGGGATGGAAGCCGAAATGGGGTTCGGAGAAATGTGTAAGGGAAACCGTGCGCTCATTGCTGGATGGCGACTGAGCGAATACGATCCAAAGAACTTATTCAGTATTCCCTATCGCCGAATATCGCAGAACCGAGCCGCACCATTGTAGCACCTTCCTCGATGGCAACCCTGTAGTCTCCGGACATACCCATTGATAATTCCCGGATGTCGATGTTGCCCTGCATATCCGGACTTACCTGCTTATCCTGAAACTTGAGCTGCAGCTCATCAAAGAGCGCTTTCATGCTCCTGAAATACGGACGTGCCTGCTCAGGAGGCACAAAGGGGACCATGCACATGAGTCCCTGAACACGGACATTTTTGAGTGAGCGGATCCCTGTCATCACCTGTCCGACCTCATCATGTACGAAGCCGAACTTCTGTGGTTCTCTGCCTATGTTGACCTGAAGGAATACCTGCTGTACCTTGCCAAAGGCTTCAGCTTTTCTATCAATGTCCTGTATCAGCTTCAGCGAATCGACCGATTGGATCACATCAAAGAGCTGGACGGCCTTTTTAACTTTGTTTTTCTGCAAATGCCCTATAAGATGTCTTTCACATGGCAGGATCTCATCATATTTATCCTCGAATTCCCGGACCCTGTTCTCTCCGATAATAGTAACTCCGGCCCGGATGGCTTCGTTAATCCTTACGGGGTCCACTGTCTTGGTAACGCACACAAGTTCTGTCTCTCCGAGCTCCCGAAGGAGGGCCTTTATGGTTTCATCGATTGTCATCATGTCACTAGATCCATCCAAAAAATCTCTGGAACAATCCTATTTCCTTCACTTCCACCGGAACCTGCAGAGTATCGGAATACTTAGTATCACCTTCCAGAGTATCGTACTTCAATACGGTATCAATTCCATATACCTTGGGCACAGCTTCACTATCTGCCTTAACTTTAATCTTTGCAACGGCCGTGCTTCCAGGCGCCATAGTGGACAGGAAAGCCATATCATCGGTTGTGCTTAAGGGATCAGATGGATTGGCTATAGCTTTAACGTTTCTTGCCTCTTCCTCACCCGTATTTCTAATTACTATTTCAATTATGTTATCCTTGCCGGGATTCAGGCTTCCTGTGATACTTACGATCTCAAAATCAGCCTGCTTTTTTACTTTAATTTTTAGTGTCTGGTTTTGAGCCATCATTCCATACCAGTGATTCACGTCATATGTCTGATCACTGGCGTTTGCATCTTCGATCTGCACGTTCTTCTGATAATCATAAGAGATATCCAGGTAAAGATCATATTCCCCGGCCTTTGCTTTTTTATCTATCTTGATATCGAATTTTACCGGTGCCAGTGAATTCTGTCCGCTTCTTATAGAACCGACTTGCTGACTGGCGGACTTAACTTGAATAGGACTTTCCGAGTCTGCTGAAAGAGAAACAACCACACCTGTAGCATCCACTACACTGCTTTCAAGTTTCATTTCGGTCCGGGCGGCAAAGATCTCATCTGCATCATGAGGAGTACGGTCATTCTTAAATCCTAATAATTTTCCATTGTTCACCAGATCGATATTCAAGGTAACCGTTTGACCTCTGTCAAATTCATTACTGCCTATAATGTTGGCGCTAATATCAGGACTACCATATACATTATAGAAGTTCATTCCCAGATCGAAACTTTTAGAGATGCTGTAAGTATCCGGTGTATCATAGGCGCCTGCAGCGCCTGAGACCATAACAGTCAACAGAGTAGAGAATATTATCGCATTCTTCATTTTCATTTTATGCTTCCCTCCTGAATAGATGAACACCTGCACTGAAAGTAATTAGTGCAAATAAAGAGAGTATTATCAGATCGGTAGATATAGCGCTCAATCCCTGACCTTTTATCATGATGGTACGCATAGCATCGTTTGCATACGTCAGAGGCAACAGATAAGCTATATAACGCATCCAGTCAGGAACTGAACTCAATGGAAAAAACACACCTGTGATGAACATGGACGGTAGAGTGAGCAGCAGGTTTAGCTGAAAGAACGATTCCATATCGTTTACCCTTGTGGACATGACTATACCCATCCCTACGCCACCAAGAGTGAAAATAATAAGCACCAGAGCAACAAGAAGCCAGCTACCATTCATGTGGAA
The DNA here is from genome assembly GCA_002501695.1 of Methanolobus sp. UBA474. Classification (GTDB taxonomy): domain Archaea; phylum Halobacteriota; class Methanosarcinia; order Methanosarcinales; family Methanosarcinaceae; genus Methanolobus. The sequence goes on from DANZ01000086.1 coordinate 3,153, forward strand.
TCCCACAAGGAAATATGCTGCAAGTATTAGGATAACAGCTCTGCCCAATTGCATTATGAGCTGGTATATCGTTTTTCCGAGAATCACCGCTCTCTTGCTGACAGGCGTCATCAGCATGCGAACAATTGTACCATCTTCTTTTTCTCCTGCAATAGCTGAACCTGTGGTAGCTACAGA
>DANZ01000033.1:0-4821 GCA_002501695.1 Methanolobus sp. UBA474
CGGCCTGTGTTTGGTCAGTTCAAGCACCAGCAGAAAACCTATGGAGCCAACGATCAAACCCAGCAGAAAATGCACGAACATGTCCCACCACCAGTATTGTTCAAAATAGCCCATGAGACTCCCGAGTAATGCAGATAAATAGAGGTAGATAACTACCTGTGTTATGATAAAATTAGGGTAATCTACAGATATCTTTTTGTCCAATACACTAGGCAAGAAGACCAATATTAAAGTAAGTACAGAAAGAGCCAGGCTAAACCAATTTTGCTGGAAAAGGAAAACGATCTGCACTAAGATCAAAAGGAATATTGTTATTGAAAATATAGTTAGTTTTATCCTATCTTCAAACTCCACATTTACCACACCCGATAATTCCTATAGTATAAAGTATGTATAGAGTAGTATTTAATAATCTGCACTTTAAAAGATGATATTTTCAAATAAACATAGTAGTAAACCTAGTATAGAATTCATATCTCAATCTGTACAATTATATACCGGCCAGGGGAACCCGGATCTCTCTAAAGGCATTCTGCATAATACAAAAATCGCTGCTAAAGAAATGAGCAGCCTACTCTGAATGCTCATTAAGGTAAAGGGCGGAGATGGAGATTATCAGCAACTGTGATTAATTAAGAATATAATAAATAGAAAAAATAAATGATTGTAGAAAAAATAGCTGATCAGCCTTCTTCAAGACTTGCTATGTCTTTTTGTGTGCTGAAAAGATACTCCTTAAGTTCTTTTGCAAAATTTGTATCGTTCTGCCGGATCCATTCCAGAAGCATAGCAGCATGCTCTTTCTCTTCATTTGCGTTATGAACCAATATTTTCTTCAGATTCTCGTCAGTACAGGCGTCTGCTCTCTGGTTGTACCAGTCAACTGCTTCGAGCTCTTCTCTGAGAGAATCAATTGCTCTCGTCATATCGAGAGTCTTCTCTGATAGCTTATTCCTTTCTTCATGGATCATATTATCACTTAGGCAAATATGGATTTTTATGGTATATATCTTTTGGAAGAAAATGAGCTTTTAAGGACACTCTGGTAGACGTTTCTTTAAAAGCCTGTTATATGTAAGGGCAAGACGATCTTCAGGATATGATAAGCCTTTCCTTGCGGATGTACTTGCCACAGTGTTCGGTGCACTGGCTGGTACTACTACCGCAGGTGCGTATATCGGATCAGGGACAGGCTTGAAGAAGGCGGAAGGACCGGACTTACCGCAGCGTGATCGCATTCCTTTTCATCTTAGGTTTGTTCTTTTATCCGGTCTTCTAAGAAGATAGATATGGACTATTCCCTGAGATGTTACCGGCCATGGCGGTCATAATTCTCATGAGCTTTACTATAACCCGGGAGTCGGCATTCGTACCGGTTTTGTTCCCTTCCCGCTCCTGAAACTGGTCAGCGGTAAAAGCAGAGAGGTTAAACCAATTGGATTGGCATTATTTGTCCTATGCACTGTGTTCTTTATATTCTACCCCTACTTAACTGGCAAAGTGCAGATGAGAAAGTGAACTGCATACAAATAAAACCTAATATAGCCTTTCAAACGCCTCATTATTCAAATATTAAAAATTGAGAAGATATCCTTCTCATTCATTCATATGAACAAACTGCCAGCCGACCCCGAACTTATCGGTCACGAAGCCGTACAGTTTGCTCCAGAATGTTTCCTGGAGATCCATACCTATGATCCCATCAAGTTTGAGCTTGTTGAATATCGACCTTATTTTATCAGTATCCTTAGTGACAATTACAAGGCTGATATTGTTCCCGAGAGTAAAAGGCATACCCGGAGGAACATCGGAGAACATTACAGTGCTTCCTTCTATATCCAGGGATGTATGCAGTACCAGATCATTTGTTCCTTCCGTAAGAGGAAAGTCCATATCCTCCGGTGCATCTTTAAAATACATGATCTCAGGTATTCCGGTTTCGAAAACCCCTGAGTAAAATTCTACAGCTTCACGACAATTCCCATTGAAATTGATATAGGCCTCTACAGACATTTAGTTCACTCCCTCCTTTAAATTTAAGGTAATAGAAAATGGAACGTACTACATTAAATAAATTACTCAGCATTGGCAAACAAATATTAAATAAGTTCAAAGCTTCTGGCATTCATCCTGTTTTCAGAATGTGCCACTCATAATTTTAATCCTGACTGAAATTATACTGCCATTAAAAAAGCACTCACAGACATAAAATAAAATCGTTCGTATTATTAAGAACAGGACAGGTTATATAAGAATAAGACCTGTTAGGTATTGCGAGTCTGGGTCACTCGCAATAATAAAGAAGAAATATTGGGGAATATTTCGGATCCGTTAAGATAGAGGCACCTTAAAGCGTGGTGGTTTTCCAGGTGCCTCATCTTACCTTGACTAGGGACGAAAAGGTGTCTCATTCTATAAAAGCTGTTCCTATTGAAGATCATGTTGTCCTGTAAAGGACATTTTCATATCGTTGATTGTAAAAAATTCCCCTAATAGATATTAAAACAAATTTAAATTTCTTGCCAATAAATAGAATGCTGATCTGATACTAGCTAAATATTTCTCCATGAACTGCACTTTCTTCAGACCATGGACCATCACACATATCATGCATTTAAATGAGCTTACTTGCAGCAGCCGGATACTACATGACAGGTATTAGGAGCGAGGTGCAGGTCCTGCCTTTCCCCTTGCAAGAGATGCAAATACCCCTATCGCACAGAAGATCGTGAACATTAGGAATGCATAGCGCAGGCTTGTAAGGAACTGCGGGTAATACTCGGGTGTTATTACCACAGGACCGACAACAATAGCAAGTATCATCATTGCAATACCCATTGAGAGCATCTGACCAAGGAGCCGCATGGTTCCGTTCATACCGGATGCGACCCCATAGAACCTTTTATCGACCGAGCTCATGATCACGTTCGTGTTCGGGGAGGAGAAAAGTCCGAAGCCTACACCCAGCACGAAGAGGGCGGCGATCATGTACCAGACAGGCGTCGCCTCTGTCAGGAAAGTGAGAAGGAAGAGTCCTGTTGCAGTAAAAGCCATTCCCAGCGATGCGATCAGCCGGGGTTCAATTCTGTCAGAGAGCCGGCCGGCGACGGGAGAGATCACAGCCTGGACAACAGGCTGCACTATAAGGATAAAACCTGCATGCTGAGGCGTGAAGCCCTTAATGTACTGCAGGTCGAGGCTCAGCAGGAAGGTCACTGCAAAGGTCGCACTGTAACTAATGAGTGCAGACAGGTTGGAAAGGGCAAAGACCCGATTCCTGGTAAGGAGCCTGATATCCAGTACCGGGTAAGGCACTCTCATCTCATAGAAAGCAAAAACGATCACCCCGATAATCCCTGCTGCTATAAGGAGAGCTCCTTTCTGGTCCGGGAGCACCGAGAAGCCGTACATCACGGTAACCACTGCTAGCCCGTAGATGGCCGATCCTGTTAGATCGAATTTCTCTCCTCTGCACTCGGCCCATTCACCTTTGAGTTTCCAGAGGATCAGGAGGACCGCGGCAATACCGATGGGAACGTTCACGAAAAAGATGCTTCTCCAGCCAAGATGCTGCGTCATGATACCACCAAGGAAGGGGCCACTGGAAAGCCCGATGTAGACAGCTGTAATATAGATACCCAGAGCTGCACCTCTCTCCCCCGGCGGGAAGACCGAAGTGACAATAGCGACTCCGGTCCCGAAGATCATAGCACTTCCCATGCCCTGTATGATCCTTATCCCGATCAGCATCTCTGTAGAGGCGACCATGGTCATCGCGAGAGATGCAAAGCTGAAGATCGCTATGCCATAAAGGAAGACCTTTTTCCTCCCGTATATATCGGCAATCTTCCCGAACGGAACAAGGAAGACCGCTGAAGAGAGCAGGTATGCGGTCGCAACCCACGAAAGGGCGATCGCATCCATATGGAATTCCGCACCTATGGTCGGCAGTGCGATATTTACTGCCGAACCGTCAAAAGGTGTAATGAATCCTGCAAGTATCGCTATTAGAAGTACTATCTGTTTTTCCGTTTTACGGACAGTGGCATCAGGTGTCTGGCAGATTCCCGGATCTTGAGAAGGTATTATTGCATCCGTCACAGATGATTCGGTACTGCTTGTTTTTCTCACCATTTATATCACCGGTCAGCAAGGCCACCGTTTACAGTTACAGAAGCATCAACGTATAAAAAGTATACACTTCAACATGCTTTTTTCAAAATAAAATGTATTCGGCCCCTGAAAGGCCGTAAAATATCCCCTGTGCTCACACTTGCCTGAAAGGACCATGCATGCACATGTTATTTCCCGCAAAAGAAGCGACCGGCCTGGGCATGTCTATACCCAGAGCCTCTTTCAGGACTTCTTCAACAGTCTCTACAGTTACGAACTTCAGTTCGTTCCGGGCATCTTCAGGTACATCGTCCAGATCCCTTTCGTTCTCTTTTGGCAGGATGACTTTCTTTATACCTGCCCTGTGTGCTGCCAGTACTTTCTCTTTTATACCTCCCACCGGCAGTACGGCTCCGCTTAGCGTTATCTCGCCTGTCATGGCAAGTTTAGGGTCGACCGCTTTGCCGGTTATCAGGGACGTCAGCGCTGTAAAGAGGGTCACACCAGCCGAGGGGCCGTCCTTGGGAGTTGCACCGGAGGGCACATGGATGTGTATATCGCTTGTGGTAAAGTCAAAGCTGCTCGCTGTGCTTGCAAGACGTGACCTGATAAGGCTCAGTGATATCTGTGCCGATTCTTTCATCACGTCCCCAAGCTGGCCTGTAAGCGTAAGCTTCCCGGTGCCGGGCATGAATGTGCCTTCTATGA
>DANZ01000033.1:4933-5091 GCA_002501695.1 Methanolobus sp. UBA474
GTTCTTGCAAGCTGCTTTTTAAGCCCTCTGACACCTGCTTCCCGGGTGTATTTATCGATCATCAGCTTTAAGGCATCATCTCTGACCTCTACCTTACCTCCGTCCAGGCCGTGCTCTTCCAGTATGCCGGGCAATATGTGATCTACTGCAATTGCAAG
>DANZ01000033.1:5128-14086 GCA_002501695.1 Methanolobus sp. UBA474
GCTCGGGGTCAAGGACTTCCAGAAGGGCACTTGCCGGGTCTCCTGAATAGGAAGATGAAAGCTTATCTATCTCATCAAGGATGAACACAGGATTCTTGGTACCTGCTTTCCTTATGCTCTGGATGATCCTTCCGGGCATGGCTCCGACATATGTCCTTCGGTGCCCCCTTATCTCCGCTTCGTCTCTGACGCCTCCAAGGCTGACACGGACATATTCCCTGCCGAGTGCATCTGCAATGCTCTTTCCGAGGCTTGTCTTACCTGTGCCGGGCGGCCCTGTGAAGAGTATGATGGAACCCTGTTTCTCATGCTTGAGCTTCATTACTGCAAGATGCTGGATTATCCTCTCTTTTACCTTTTCAAGCCCGTTGTGGTTGCCCTCAAGCACACGGCGGGCCTGAGCAATGTCAATGCTCTTCTTCTCTTCCACTGCCCAGGGGAGATCAAGCAGGAGGTCCAGATAGTTCCTTATGACAGGACTTTCAGGGTTGTGATTCCCTCCGGTCTCGAGTTTCTTTAACTCGGAAAGTGCCTTCTTTTTAACCTCATCAGGCATCTTAGAACTCTCTATCTTTTCCCGGTATCCGCCTTCGCCTGAAACAGGATCCTCGCCTTCATTGAGCTCCTCCTGAATGACCTTCAGTTGCTCCCGCAGCATAGCCTCCCTGTGTGACTTGTTTACCTTCTCGGCTACTTTTCTTGCCACTTCTATCTGGATGTTGATGTTCTCTTTCTGATTTGTCAGAATATAGAGGAACGTGAGATAGCGTTCACGAGTTGAAACGGTCTCCAGGAGATCCTGCTTTTCAGAGAGCTCGATCGGCATGAACGGCATAACGTATCCCATTATCTGGTCAATGGAATCCATCCTGTCAATAGGCCCGGTAAACTGTTCAGAGCTCTGAAAACGGCTGCTTATCTCGTGGATCGTCTTCCTTACATCCCCCATTATCTGCTTGTGGAGGTCATCGTCAAGATCATCAATATCAGGGACAGCAGTAAATGTGGTATAGAACAATCCATTTTTCAGGTCCAGCGAAACAGAGCTTACTCTCTGTATGGCCTTCGCAGAGACCAGATATCCTTCATCGGCAGGCTGTACAAGTTTGATCTCCAGCAGGTTCCCTGTTCGATATAGATCGTTATCTGACAGGTCTGAAGCTTTCTTGCCGCTCTTTACCGTCAACCCTATTGCGTGTGCTGATCCTTCATTTCTCATCTCATTCAAGAGAGCTTCCCCGATGTTCTTATCAGCCAGGAACTTAGTCTGGCTGTTTGGATAAACTACTACTTCCAGGAGCGGTACTACAATACTCTCTTTCTTATCGTTGATCTGTTGTGAATACATTGTTGATTGTCTCATTTAAATTATCGTTAGTTCTATCTTACCTAACTAGAGGCGAGCTAAGATCATCTCACTTTTCGCAGTATCTGTATAAGATCATCCATATCCTTCTCATCCAGTGAATCTGCCATCTTTTCAATAAGCTTCAGCAAAGAGTTCTGTTCTGACCTGGCTATTATCTGCCCTTTTTCTGTCAGGCGGATATAGAACATTCTGCCGTCACTGGGGGATCTTTCTCTATACACACACTCCATTTTAACAAATTTGTTGATCATCTCCGTGATGGTGGGCTTGGAGTTCCGGGTGATCTTGGCAAACCTGCTGAAAGTTACTTCCCCATGTTCATCAATGGTTTTCAGATATCCGATCTGTTTCACGGTAATGTCCGATAACCCACATTCAGAGAAGATCTCACAGGAGCACTCATTTTTGATCTTGAAGAGACTTTCAAAAACTGTGAACAAATGCTCTCTTTTCTCCATCTTGCTTCCGTCCGGAATGTTAGTTAGGTGCTAACTAATTATATAGTTGTCGGCCATAGAACTTAGCATTCCCTTACAACTGAAGCAAAAACCCTGAAGGCATATCATGAAGGTTTTTTAGGTGCAGAAATGGTTAACGCCTATCTCCGGCCCTGCGGAAAGATCAGCAAAAAACCTAAGTAATGTAGGCGCTCTCCTCTATAATGGAATGAGTCAAGGCTTGTTTTAAACTATATTGAGTTGATATAATGTCGATCAAAGATGGCGATACGATAAAGATAGAATACACCGGCACTCTGGACGATGGTTCTGTGTTCGATTGTTCCGATGGCCGTGAACCCCTTGAGTTCACGGTCGGCGCCGGCCAGGTCATCCCGGGCTTTGAAGAAGCCGTAAGAGGTATGGAAGAAGGGCAGGAGAAGGAATTCAGGATCGAACCGGCAGAGGCCTATGGCGAGTATGACGAGGCCCTTGCTCAACAGGTTCCCAGAACGATCCTCCGTTCGGATATGGAAATTGAAGAGGGAATGCTGTTATTGGTAAGAACCCCTGAAGGAGAGGAGATACCTGCACAGGTAACTGAAGTAGGTGCTGAGCAGGTAACACTGGACATGAATCATCCCCTCGCAGGTAAGGCTTTGATTTTCAATATACGCATTGTTGAAGCATAGATCAGGGATACCCGGCAGTATAGCCTTTGTGGTTATACGCTCCGGGAATTCTCTAAATCCATAACAAAAAATAAAGCCTATTTATCTCTCTGCATTTTCTGCCCTGCCCTTTTTCTCAGCTCCAGCACTTTCTCATCCTCCGGCTTCACTTTGAGAGCCTCATCATAAGATTCAATAGCGCTCTTATAATCACCCAAATAGTACAGAGCAATGCCTTTCTGCACCCAGACCGAGCTCTGCCGGCGCCCTGTGCCAATAAGCCTGTTGAAGCAATCAAGAGCGATATGATACCTGCGCAGATGCATGCATGTTATGCCTTTGTTCATGAGAGCAGGACCGTTATCGGGATCAATTTGCAAGGCGGCTTCAAAGCATTCGTAGGCAGCAGCATGGTCCCCCTTATCCTTTCCCGCCATGATCCCGTCCTTGATCCAGTCTGCTGCGCTCCTGTTTCCCCTCTGCCGTAGCTTCCGTCTGGCTCTCTCAAGAGCGCTTACGGTATCGAAGGGCTTTTCCCGCGACCTCTCGATGACTGGTGACGCCTGTTGCTCCTTTGGTTTCACGGTTGTTTTTCTCTTTTGTGGGATATGATCTGGCCTTCCCAGCATCTTCCGGAGTATGATAATAGCAGCATCCTTATCCAGCGGATCATTGTTGTTCCCGCATTTTGGGGACTGGATACATGAGGGACAGCCCTCGGAGCACGGACAGCTCTCGATGGACCGCAGGGTGACTTCCAGCATCTCCACTATCTTCCCGTAACCGCTCTGTGCATAGCCGACCCCGCCCTGATGCCCGTCATATACGAATATAGCGCTCCTGCCTGCAAGATCAGGATGCTCGGTAGCCGACACTCCGCCAACGTCATTCCTGTCAGCGAGCAGATGCAACGGGTACATCCCGATCATGGCATGCTCAAGAGCATGGATCCCGCCTGCAAAGTCACAGCCATGCGCCTCAACAGCCGGGACGAACAGAACAGGCATTTCCAGCCAGAGAGCTTCTGTCCGGAGGGTGAACTTTGGCATCTGCAACGAATGCTGCCCGATATCCTCATCGGTACGCTGTCGGATCTTCCTGTATCCCGTTACCTGCTGGGTGACATCCACATCCCCGAAGCCAACCTTCACTTCAGTGCAGGTGGGGAGAATCTTGCTGTGTACCGTATCTTTGATGATGATATCGGAGGATACCAGCGAGCGCGTATAGTATCCTTCCTGTGCCTGCTCCACAAGGACATGTCTTTTCTCGTGATCCTGCTTTATGACGCAGTACGGCACTCCTTTATTGATGTAGACCGCGCCCTCAAAAGCCTCCCTGTAGGCCTGCAGCTTTGTCATGTCCTTTTCCAGTGGCTTTCCGGTGGCTTTATCGATCATAATGTAAGCGTCGCTGTCTATATCGCGAATGGACACATTCCTGTGAGGGTTGGGATCAAGACACTGCTTTGCGACAGAGCCTTCAAGCAGTCCCTCTTCCTCAAGTACTCTTACTATAGTGTCATACTCACTGCCAAAATGCAGCACATCTTCTGCTTTTAAAGGAATTTCCATGGCTGCGCATAGTAAATGTCCGGCCTGGATGTAGCGGTTGGATACATTGATGACCGCCTCCTCGCAGTTCCTTCTGAAAAAATCCTCAGGATTACGCATGTAATACTGGTCAAGGGCATTGGAATCCGCTACAAGCACCACTATGCTTTCCCTGCTCCCGCGACCAGCCCTTCCCGCCTGCTGCCTGGCGCTCATTATCGTACCCGGAAAACCGTCCATAATACAGGCATCAAGCCCTCCAATATCTATGCCCATTTCAAGGGCATTCGTGGAGATCACACCATCGATCTCCCCGCCGGAAAGCCCCTTCTCAATAGCCTCGCGCTCATGCCCCTGGTAACCGCCCCTGTAGGAACTGATGGTCTTGCTGACCCCTCTGCCGGCAAGTATGGTCCTGGACTCGACATACATCCGCTCCACCTTCTGTCTGGACCGGGCAAATACAATGGTCTGGAAGCCGCTCTGGACAAAGTTGGTAAAAATGTCCACAGTCTCCCCAAAGCTGGACTTGCGGATAGTGAAGTTGCGTGACTTCTCGTACATGGGAGGATTCCAGAAAATGAATTTCTGAGCTCCCCTGCCGGAACTGTCACTGTCTATCAGGCAGACTTCCTTCCCTATCAGGGCTGATGTATGCTCTACAGGGTTTCCGATTGTCGCGGTGCAGCAGATGTACTGAGGGCTCGATCCATACAGCCCGCATACCCGGTTAAGCCTCCTGAGCAGGTTTGCCATATGGCTGCCCATTACCCCGCTATATGAATGGCTTTCGTCCAGCACGATATATTTCAGGTTTGACAGGAATCCTCGCCATTGATGCTTCCATGCAAGGAAACTCATGTGAAGCATATCCGGATTAGTAAGAAGTATGCGCGGATCTCCGTATTTCACGGAACTCTTCTCTGCCTGCGACATCGTGCCTATGAATTTGTCTATCCTGATATCCAGCCCCATTATATCGCTGAAATCCCGGAAGCTCTGCAGCTGGTCGTTCACAAGGGCGTTGAGCGGGGAGATATACAGCGCAGTAGCCTTCGGGTCATCAAGCAGTGTCTCAAATATCGGGATCATGTAGCACAGGGACTTACCGCTGGCCGTACTTGTTGACAGTACGACATTCTTTCCTTCACGTACCCGGGTCACAGCTTCGGCCTGGTGAGTATAGAGTTGCCTTATGCCTTTCTCGCCCAATGCATAACTTACCAGAGGCTTGAGCTCAAGGGGGCTGTGAGCAGGCTCCCTGAAAGGTATCTCTTCTATATGCACTATCTGCCCTTCGTATCTTCCTGATGCCTTGAGTCTGTTGATGAGTTCAGGGATGTCCATTACAAAAAAGCTCCGTTGTTAAGAATATCATAAGCTGAGCAATACTGAGCAATAATTAGATTCACCTACAAATGATCTCAACCAACATAGGAAGACCATTATCATGTACGGCAAGTCCTCGCCCTTATATCACAAAAACCTTTTGCTCGTCCTTGAATTCATTGGGGTGGTGCGAGTGTATATATATATAGTGACAGCTTTCTTTATTTGGGGGAGCATACTGAAGATCAGGTCATCAAGTAATTGCTTTTCAGCCGCTTTACTGTTGGTTGTAGCTCTTTTAATTGTCATCCAGATCTCTCCGGGGTGCCTTAGTGCCCAGAGGGAAGCAGACCTGCCTCAGGCCAATAACCTTTCATCCGGGTCAGATGATGACTATCCTCGTGCATCGGTTATTGCAGATGATCTTGAGATTCCCTGGTCACTGGATTTCCTTCCGGATGGCAGCATTATCTTCACCGAAAGGCCTGGGAGAGTTCGCCTTATAGATATCGAGGAAGGCCTGCTGCCGGAGCCTCTGGAAACGATCGGCGAAGTTGCACATACCGGCGAGGGAGGGTTGCTTGGCATAACTGTGCATCCTGATTTTGAAGATAACCATTTCATATATGTATATTACACTTACAGAGAAGACGACCGCTTGTACAACAAAGTGGTGAGATACACTGAAGAGAACAGGGAACTGACCGATGCACAGGTGATCATAGACAGTATTCCCGGAGGCGGCAATCATAACGGGGGCAGAATAGGCTTCGGACCGGATGGTCTGCTGTACATCACCGCCGGAGATGCCGGAGAAGATCTCCTTGCCCAAAACCCTGATTCCCTTGCAGGAAAGATACTGCGCATAACGGATGAAGGCGATATCCCGGAGGATAATCCGCTACAGGACTCGCCTGTCTATACCCTCGGACACCGCAATCCCCAGGGGCTTGCATGGGATGAGCAGGGAAGATTATGGGCTACGGAGCACGGTCCCACTATGAGGGATGAACTGAATCTGATCGAAGCCGGAAACAACTACGGGTGGCCGGAGATCACAGGTGATGAATCGGCATCGGATATGGAGTCACCCATTATACACAGCAGTATGCAGACCTGGGCTCCCTCAGGCGCCACCTACCTTAACGGCTCCGTTTTCTTTGCAGGCCTGCGGGGCCAGAGCCTGTATGAAGCCTCCATCGACCCGGACAATGACTTCGGTTCTGTGGAGCTGCAGGAACATTTCGACGGCGAGTTCGGAAGGCTGAGGGATGTTGTGGCCGGCCCTGACGGCAATCTGTATGTCCTCACGAGCAATCAGGACGGCAGAGGGCGGCCTGTCAGCGGGGATGACCGGGTGATCAGGATAAATGTGAGCAGAATGTGAGAATCTGATTGTGACAGCAGATCGTGAAGCCCAAAAGATTTATCATGTTGTTGATTTACTTTAAACTAACAAGTTTGATGAATCACGGAACCTGCTGATGCAATATGTTGTTTGACAAATTACTTTCTGATGTCACCTATGATGATATTCAGGAACTGAGCCATGAGAAGATAGATGAATCCCTTATCCTGGACTATAAGCAGGAGCTTAATGACACCAGTATCATCAAGCAGGTGACCGCCTTTTCAAACACCAACGGAGGCTACCTTGTCTACGGGATAGCAGAGACCGGGAAGGGCGGGCATCCTGAATCCATCAAGGGTATCGATAAGGACACTAATACGGAAAGGCTGGAGCAGATCATCCTGAGCAACATCGTGCCAAGGGTAAGCGTCCGGATGAAGAAGATACCCATTCCCGATACTGACAGCATAATATTGCTGGTCCAGATACCTGAGGGGCAGAACAAGCCCTACTACAACAACCACGACAAGAAGTACTACAAGAGATACAACTTCTCAGCCACCCCCATGGATGAAAATGAGATAGAATGGCTGTACCAGTCACGTTTTTTCGGAATGGGCAAGCTTGACAGATATGTAGAGGAAGCCATATTCCGAAGCCAGAACAAGATCCCCCACGAGATCCAGCTCAATGGTATGGAAGGACATGTGATCATAACCCCGCTCAAGATCGACGGCCAGATGTTCGAGCCGTCATCCGAATTCGGGTATGAGATCACTGACCTGCATTCCATCCTGACAAGCGGATGTTCAGATTACCTGAGCGGTCCCGTCACGCCGTCAAAGTTCGGCATCAAGTGGGACAACGAGCATTATCTCCAGAACAAGGACTCCGTCAATAAAGTGGAGATCCACAGGAACGGCCTTGTCCATTCCATGAAAAGATGCGGTTCCTCTAAGCCCGAAGGAAGCAAGGAGCTGGATGATGACTCGCTTGCCTGTAACCTGTTGCAGACCATCAGGTTCACATCATCCTTTTATTCCAGGATCAGCTATATAGGCAAAGTAAAGATAATTGTAAAGGTCTTCAACTGTATCGACTCTTTTTTAGCTGACGGGAAGATCAAAGCCACCGAAACCAGGAAATGCGACTCCGAAGAGATCTCCATAGAAAGACAATGGGACTCCTGGAAACTCGGGGAGGACCACGTGCTCATAGCAAGAGACATCATGGACGAGGTCAGCAACTACTACGGCCTCTGGAACTCCAGGCTTTTCGACGAGCAGCAGGGTGTTGTCTCCTACGGGAAATGATGCTTCGGTCACTTCTGTATCAAGAGTGTGCGGGCCCTGATCGTATTCACTCCGGGGGTCCTGTTCATACCAGTGTCTATTGTCTCCTCAGAACATATACTATGTACATCGCGGCCAGCGCGGCGGGCAGGGTGAATGCTGGGAGGGCGGGGAAGGTGGTATCACCCGGGGACTGTGCTCCGGGTTTGGTCGTGGCGGAGGACGGGTCGTAGTATTCGTCGGAGATGGTGACGTAGGCGGCGGTGAAACCACTGTTAACTAAAGGTTCATAACGATCTTTTACCTGAACAGTGTAATGAAAATCTATAGGCATAGTTCCACTAGCCCACCTCTCAGTTGGTTTTAATGTCCATTCATACGAGAAACTTTCATTTTTCTGATACATTTTCTCATGATATTGACCTAATTCAGATGATCCATCTACAAGAACAAAACTTTCTATACCTTGATGGGTACGCGNNCTTGATGGGTACCAAGATCTGAAAGTTCCGCATATATTTTGCACTCCTGATTAACTGTTACATCAAACCTAAGAGTGAAAGGTTCACCAATTTTAATAAGAGGTTTTGGAGTTGAAGTTCCAGGATACAATACATCATTATAATATAAATCGATCGAAATGTATGGGCTAGCTGCTAATCCTGTAGAAGACAACAGCATATAACTTAGTAAAAGCCCGATTAAAGCTGATTTTTTATCCATAGAATTCACCAAATTCGTTCAATAAATCTTTATATGCTACTGATCTTTCATCCCTTCCTCTGATTTTATCTCCAACCCCTTTCGGGCCAGGACCAACAATTGTAGCGGCACATCCATCAAATTGAAAATAAATAGGCATATTATCGCCAATTTTAATATCATATCCAAATTCATCTTTCAATGTAGGATGAAATACAGGATTTTTTTCCCTCACATACACCTGCGGCTCATGC
>DANZ01000106.1:0-14251 GCA_002501695.1 Methanolobus sp. UBA474
ACCCTTTAGGGTCTGGGTAGTTCACGTCTCGATTGTTATTATGTATCCAGGTAATGCCTTTGATGCTTATTGCGATCTTGTTGCTTTCTTCAAGGTACTCCAGAATAGTCTTCAGGGTGGTATGATTGATCTGTCTAGGTAAATGGCGCTTTAACTCCGCGACAGATGTAACGCTTTCATCCATCTCTTGCAGGGTGTTTTCTACCATCTTTATTGTGTTCAACGTAGGCGAACGTTCTGGTCTATTTATTGATTCTGCTTTGTTCATATCGTAATCCTCGCATAGATATCAGATAGTATGTTATTGATATCAGTTGATAACTAAAAACAACATGTTCGTTATTATATATCTTTGTTGGTATCTTTATTGGGGCTGCACCTGAGCACAGGCGTTAACTGACCGCTCAATATAGCGTGACCGGCACGACCATACGCCGCAGGCGGCACATTGCATTGATGTCAATAACAAATAGAGGAACCTGAGTAAACGGACTCAATACTAACTGCAGTTCTCAGTCTCTGTTTCACTAAGACTCACTTCTCCTGCAGCAAGAGGGTGAACAAGCAGGGATGGATCATGGAATTTCTGCATGACCCTGTCCAGACGCCTGGAAGTTTCCGGCGTGTAGTATGCTTCTGCGCATTCCTGACAGATGAAGGCATCAACGTCTTTGATAGCAAGCACAGTCTCGCCTGCCTTTACAACAAACTCATGCTTGCCCATAACAAGTTTGCCCTTGCAGAAGCTACATATATCCGGGATCATTATCTATCTCCTCATTCCTTATTCTGCCTTCGATCCATTTATCTTTTGCCGGGAAATAAACTGTTACTATCCTGACATGATCGATACATTGTGCTATAACTATATGATAAGCTTCATTGTTCACAAAACCTAAAAGAAGAGCAGAAGGACAAGGTATGTCATCCGGATGACTCTCTATCACCTGTGAGTTTTCCACAACTTCTATCAGGTCATGAGTTGAGATATTGTATCAATGAATATTGCCGGGAGGATCTCGCAGCCGGCGCGGCCATACGCCGCAGGCGGCACTTTTAGCTTGCATTAAGTACGAATAGAACGATATCTCATCTGTTGATCATATAGCTTATAACTATTTAAGCGAAGAGCAATTTATATCTTAGCATGCATTAATCCTTGAAGAAGATGAAGGGGCGGGAGGGTATATTGTAAGCTGCTCCGGACTACCGGGATGTGTTTCACAGGGTGAGACTGTTGAGGAACAACCATAGTACCTTGGTGGCGCACGCTCTTCCATTAATTACGATGATCATAAAAGCACATACTTTTAATAGCAGAGCGGGATATTAGAAAGAAGGTGCAGGCATGAAGAAATATACGTTACCTGTTGTAATTGAAAAAGATGAACATGGGTATTTTGCGATGTGTCCTGCTCTTGAGGGCTGCTATTCCCAGGGTGACACTTACGAAGAAGCACTTGAGAACATCAAAGACGCAATTCGCTTAATGCTGGAAGATATGGAAGGATCTGATGAACTGGTCTCAGATATCAACTCTTTCAGTCTGGTAGCAGTTGAGGTCACTGCATGAGTGACAAACTGCCAAGGGTTACAGCAAAGCAGTTAATAAAAGTTGTTGAAGATGTTGGATTTGAGCTTGTGCGCCAGTCAGGAAGCCACATGATATTCAGGAACAAAGATGCTAAAAGGATTGTAATACCCTATCACACAGGGAAGAGTTTGCATCCGAAGATCGTAAGTTCCATACTTAAGGATATAGACTTGAGTGCAGATGATCTCAAAAGGATGTTGTAACAACGTTCTGGATTTGGGGATCCAATACAGGGATAGATCTTTTTTCTTCCGGATCCATTTCTTCGAGGTAGAGCCCGGGAACTTCATTTAGGATCTTTCATAGTATCCTTACTTCTTCTATCAGGACCCTTTCCCTGATGAGCGGGTTTATGGAGCTGTAGGTGATGACCTCGACCTTTCTCTTAGATCCCATTTCAAGCTCCATTTCCAATCTGGCAAGATCAAAAAGGCTTTTTCGGGTTTTGAACCTGACCAGGATGTCGATATCACTCCTCTCATTTGCTTCGTTCCTTGCAAACGAGCCGAAGATACCGGCTTTATCCACATCGTTCCTGATAAGTATAGGAACTATAACTTCTTTGTACTTCTCGATCTGTTCATCTGCCATACTATCACAGTATTCTACATTCCTATTGGTGACCCTCCTTATTAAGTTTCAGGTAGGGTCACTTCCATAATTTATGGTGTTACCTTATCATGCACTATAACATGCATGCATTTCCAGAGAACAATGACCTGGCGGATGAACATAAGATCAGCGCGGCCATCCGCCGCAGGCGGCATTTTCCATTGATGTTGCTATCATACTGTTATCCTTTCTCAGATACACTCCTGGCAGAGCAGGCACAGAATTTAGATCTATGGGGAATTCAATATTATTCAATAATGTCAGGAACAGTTGCAGATGTAAACACAGGGGTGGATGTTCCAGCCTTTTCTGTAATGGATCTTGGGCCTGGGCTGATCCCGCCTCGCACTTTATCGTATTCTATATAAGCTCCTTGAGGTCCTCCCGGAGGCTGTATCGTGGTGCTGGCTGGCCTCTGAAAGACCTGCAGTATATTTATATAATTGATAAATATATTACATCATGTACTTTATTTTGAAAGTACATTACCTTAAGGTAAAACCGGTCTGCATGGAACAGGACGAGGGACCGGGAACAAAAGGAGAAATGAAAATGGCAGCAAAGAACATGACACCAGAAGCAGCATCAAAGACGAAGCCCGGTACAGAGAAGACCGGTACCAGCCAGGAAGGTAAATGTCGTTCATCATGCTGTGGACCAAAGAAGGGAAAGTGATTTTCCCTCTCTTTTTTCACATTTCCATCTTAGATCGTTGACATTAAAAGGTGATCATGACAATAACAGGATGGTTTGCTCCGGTCAGGGTGCACTCAAATGAAAGAGGACCTTTTAAGTATTATCTGAAGGATCCCCGGCCTTATCACTAGAATTGAAGGGCATAAAAAAAGTCTTTTTAAAAGGCATTGCGGTAAATCTTTTCATATAACATTGTGAAAATGCCCTTAACCGGGTAGAAAATCACTATCGGGCAACCTTTTTATACAATAATGTCCATTTAGCACAAAGAGTCAGTTAAGGTAGTGTGAGGCGCCTGGAAACCACCACGCTTTAAGGCGCCTCTCTCCTGACGCATCCGAAATATTCCCCAATATTTCTTGATAGGTTTGCGAGTGACCCATACTCGCAATGCCTACTAAGTCTTGTTCTTATATAACCTAATCTGTTCTTAAATCTACGAACGATCTTACTTTTTGCTGGCATATGCTATTTCAATATCGTTTTAATTTCAAGGCTCGTTTGAAAACAGGTTCTTCTTTTCTCAAAAAGAACTATGGCAAAGAACCCAAAAATACTTAAGGTCACTTGCTGGTGTCTGCCAGGTTCCCTTTGCATCATACAGTCCTGCAGTATCACCATCGTTGTTCCGGATAGGTTTCGTAAGGAAAGGTTAGAAATCTTGGATATGACTGTTAAAGAGATATGACGGACTGAACCCTGATATATATATAATTTATTCGGTGGTCCCGAACAGTTAATAAAAGATCAAAGAAGGGTTAGATCACCCTTCTGAATTCTCTATAAGCTCAATGATCTTCTCTGCTTCTGTGATCAAGTATTCAGCCTGATCCCCGGTTAGTTTCTTACTCTTCTTCAATCCCACAACAGTGTCGATAAAACCTTCAAGTTTATCTATGGCGCTTTCGTCTTCTCCTTTAGTGAGCAGAGTGATCACGCTATCAAGTTTTTTATTAAGGGTCTTTACTGTAGAAGCAGATGCTATCTCATCATTCACATAGTCTTGAAGCTCTTCCAGAGCATCCACTGGATCGGCTTCGACCTGATCATTTCCGGCAAGCTTGATCAGCCAAGCGTCATTACCGTTTGCAGCTGTGCGACCTGCAATTATGTATCCGTCATCTGATGTTTGCTGAACAGACAATGCTTCATCATTACCTGTACCGCCCAATGTCATGTTCCATTCTTCAGTACCATCTGCATAGGTCTTGATTAACCAGACTTCATTACTGTTTGCAGTTGAATATGTGCGACCTGCAATTATATATCCGCCATCCGATGTCTGCTGGGCAGATTCTGCGCAATCATAAGGACTTCCGTCAAATGTCTTGATCCATTGTTCAGTACCATCTGCATAGGTCTTTATCAGCAAAAAATCAGAATCCTGAGAGCCTGTAGAACCTGCAATTATGTATCCGCCATCTGATGTCTGCTGAACAGAATAGGCATAATCATAATAAGAACTTCCGTCAAATGTCCTGTTCCATTCTTCATTACCATTCGCATAGATCTTTATCAGCCAAGCGTCATTATTTAGGTAACCTGCAATTATGTATCCGCCATCCGATGTATGCTGAACAGAAGTGAATCTAGGATACGCCCCGCCGCTAAATGTCTTGTTCCATTCTTCAGTACCATTTGCATAGATCTTTATCAGCCAAGCGTCATTATTTAGGTAACCTGCAATTATGTATCCGCCATCCGATGTCTGCTGAACAGAAGTGAATCCATCATACTGCTCACCACCAAATGTCCTGTTCCATTCTTCATTACCATTTGCATCGATCTTGATCAACAATGCGTCAGTTTCCACGGCACCAAAAGACCTTGTATAACCTGCAATTATGTATCCGCCATCCGATGTCTGCTGAACTGAGTTTGCGCAATCATAAAGACTTCCGCCAAATGTCCTGTTCCATTCTTCAGTACCATTTGCATAGTTCTTGATTAACCATGCGTCAGTACTATTATAACTTGAATCTTGCGCGTAATAACCTGCAAGTATGTATCCATCATCTGATAACTGATGAACAGAAAAGGCCCCATCATTATACGCACTGCCAAATGTCATGTTCCATTCTTCAGCCGGTGCTTCGGCAGCAGCAGTTCCCACGGCCATTAATAGCAAAGATATTCCGAAACTTATCAGTATACTTTGTTCGATCCTCATCATTTCATCCACCTCTAATTGATATCCACTGATCCATCTCCATCTATGGAGATCATTTCAGTAAGGTAGGACATGCCAAGAATCATTAAGTTCAAAAAAGTTAGCGATGTCTTGCGACCCCCACAGACGTAAATGAACTTGTATTTAGAAGTCCTATTTACTAGTATATATACATTCTCCGTTAATTTTTTATGTGAATTATAATATATATTATAATTATAATAATATTAACTTTGTTATCATTGAGGAATAATCTCGTCGGATTGTTGTCATTATCTCGATTGTCATCAGAAATACATGAACCATTGTTTAGCAGATCAGGCTGATAGGACAATAAATGTTCACGCAGATCTTGCCTTCATATAATACAGATGCTGCCTGTCCGGGCAGTACATATCCAGCTCATTCTTCATCCTCTGGATAAGATCACAGCAGTAAGTTGACGCAAAGCCATAGTATCTCTTGAGCAATTTGCAAAATTCATCTACGGTGATACCATGATACATGAAAGCTTTTAACTCGAGCCTATTTCAAAATTCAATTTATGCAATTAGTTCCTTTATTGTTGAACAAAGCTAGCAAAAGAGAGATTCCATTATCTTATCTAATGAGGGTATAAAGAAAAAAGGAATTTTGAAACAAGCACATTTACATGTAATCCGCAGATTTCAGTAATGTGTCAAAATCTTCACGAATTACTGACAATATATTTAAGTCGCAGTATTCACCATTCTTAAATACTGCTTTTCTTAAAATGCCCTCGTGTTTGAATCCACATTCAAGAAGCCTCAATCGTTTGTTAGTAAGTAACTGCTTTGAAGAAACCCGAACCATCCCCAGGTCATAGAATGCATGATCTAGCATAAGTATTACTGCTTCTGAACCAATACCTTGGTCCCAGAGGTTTCTATTTCCAAGCAGTATCCCAAATCTGCAGTTCTTATTAATATGATCTATCTTATTAAGATAAACATTTCCAATATGTTCTTTTGTTTCCTTCAGGCATATGGACAGCTTTACTGAGCTCTGATCAAAGATTGCATCATTGATCCATTTTCGTTCGTATTCATGAGAAACAAAGTATTTCCTGCCAACAATGTTTTTTACTATATCCTCATCTTCTCTCCAGGGATGAGTTGTATTATGATCCTCCGGCTCAAAAGCCCTTAAATAAACACGAAAATTTGAAAAGTCCATTATATTCACTTCCTTCTCATATGAAAATCTATTTCATTTTTATCTCCGCTGTATTCAAAATTTAATACTATATATGGCGCTTAGCACTTATATAAATATTTCTATATGTATGTATATATATCTAATATTGGAAATGGACTGGTTTAAGGAAAGACAATTCTTCAGCTCTGTAGAAAACATATCCAAATGACATTAACTGGTTAAAGGCTCATCACTTAAATATCACCGATTTCAACAGAGTCAGTTTTTCAAAAGATCATAGATCTCACTCATAGCGATGCATCATTTTGTATCTTTTGTAGCGTTTTGATATTAACTCATTAAGAAAGAAGAAGTTTCTGTAGGGGATCCGAATAACCTCAAGCTTACCAAGGTTTGTGCTCCCATCCCTCCTCAGCTCGGACGGATACGCCCATATCCATCAGTGGTCTGACGTTCTTTTTTCATACCAGTACTGCCTCATTCAGTATGTCCTTTCCAATACCGGGCTTCAGGGCACTTTTGAGCACCAGGTCCACCCTGATCCCTAATGTGTCAGAGCGGTCTGGTCCATCTTCAGGGAACCCTTGTGAAGCCCACATTCACTCCGCTTGATCTTGAAATGCTGGTTCTGGAAGAAGTGCGCAGTCGTCCGGAATACTGTGCCCAGGCAACAGCTTTGGGGATAGGGACAAAGGATGCACCTACCATTGTACTTGCCTATCAGTATGCTGTCCCACTTGCCACAATGGATCAGCGTTCGCTTTTAAATGTAAAGGAAAAGATCAGCCCTATGATAGGGGTCGATATTATCAGTGTTGACGAGGTCTTATCGATCTATTGAACGATCTCTGATCTAATGAATAATTGCCAGGCTAA
This sequence comes from Methanolobus sp. UBA474, assembly GCA_002501695.1. Classification (GTDB taxonomy): domain Archaea; phylum Halobacteriota; class Methanosarcinia; order Methanosarcinales; family Methanosarcinaceae; genus Methanolobus. Next base: position 7,128 of record DANZ01000106.1, read on the forward strand.
TGGGTCAATTAGCAACAAGCGTGACCACATGCAGCAGGCGGCGCTTTTCGTCTTCGTTAAGTTACAAATAAAAGATATTTTCATCTATTGATCGTATAGCTCATAACGATAGATGAATTAAAGAGCTGTATGAGCAAACAATGTCCTCTTCAGATCAACTCATGGATCCATAGATGTCTTTCAGTGCAATTACGTCTATCTCTTTGATCTGCTTGAGGGCAAGATCATTTGTGATGAACGATGAACATCTTCCTTTAATGGCAGTTGCTACCTGGATAGCATCCGGGGTTTTGATCGGATACCGGGCAAGAAGTGTTGAAGCAATATCAGCGATCTCCACATCCACGTCAATGATCTCAAGGTTTGGGAAGTTTGTAAGAATATGCTTGTAGTCATCAATTGCTCTCTGATTGCCATCTATCTTAGGCTTGACGAGTATCTCAAGAAGTGTGATCGAAGAAGTGATCCCGACCCTTTCCCCTCTTTCAACTTCTTCTAATATGGCAGCACAAGCATCTGAGAATTCCGGGTTATCCTCGAAAAGATACATGAACAGCATCGGATCGATGCCTATCTTAGCATGCTTCTCAATTCTCAGCATGATCGTTCCAGGACTGCCTCTCTTTTTTCAGGAAATCTTCAGTATCGACGTTTTCCCATACTTCTTTATGCAGTCCCCTAAGATTTTCAGTGTAACTGCCCGTCTTCTTTGAGAGAACCAGCCTGTCCTCTTCGACCTGAACGAGGATCTCCTCATCCGCTGCAAAATGCATTTTCAGCATAAGCTCCTCCGGAAGGGCAATTGTATGTTCTCTGCCAGGTCTGACAATTATACTCATGTTCTATCACATTTCATATTGTTCTATTCAGTTAAATGCTTTATTGCAGCCTCAATTAGGTTGAAGCGTCTATATTTTGTGAAATTGGCTCAAGCAATATTGCCGGGAGGATCTCGCAACCTGCGCGGCCATACGCCGCAGGCGGGACATTGCGTAATTACCGCGAAAATAAAAGCTTCAGAATTCATGCAATATTAACTGCAGTTCTCATTCCTCATCTCACAAAGGGCATGCTCCATCCTGACCTGTTATACCTGTAATTGATACAACTTAATCCCATTTTCTTCTCCATATATCAGTCCCCGATCAATTACGATCAGCTGATCTACCTGAATTCCCGGGCAGTTGCTTTAAAAAAAGGAATGGTCCGGATAAACCCTTCAGCCGGGCAGGCCTGGTGCGGTTATCAGGGGCTGCCCAATGTTGGGTCATCTGTATATCAATTCATCAATTATTATTATAACGAGCTTTCCAGCTTGTCAGCGTAGTCTGCAAGGACCGGCAGTCTGTACATGTTGCCTTTGTAGGCCATGAACATCAGGTATAGCCACAGTACGAATCCAACAAGGGGCAAGAACAATGCGACCAGCCATCCGATGATCGGTATGAATCCCAGGATGATGCTTAATATGAAAAGGACGCCGAATACGACAGTGGACTGTGCTGCATGGAAACGTACAAACTTGTTCTCTTTCTCAATAAGCAGGAGCACTATGCCGGTGACAAATCCCAGGAAGTAGGCTACCACTCCGGCTATGTTCTCGCTTAAACCTGTTTTAGTTTCGCTCATTTTTATAACTCTCCGCATAAATGTCTATATTTCTTCAATAGCGGATCCTTATTCCGGAATGAAGCCACAATAAGGATCACTCTCTCACTATAATAATATACAAATACACTATGACCCAAGCAACTATTTATATCTATCTAAGGCAGTAAAAGGGCATCCATGCAGAACAAGAGAGCTTTCAGTATCGCTCCTTGGTGCCCTGCCGGAGATAATGGGACGGCGATCGGTCAATGCTGCAAAGGTCAGGGGCCTTGGATATGTCTCATAAGGGGCAAAGTGACCGGGCCAATATGCTGTGCAAAGGATGAAAAATGGAAATAAGGGCTGTTATATCCAACAGATCTTGTATTTATTGGAAATAAAGGCAGCAGTATAATACTCACAATACCCCTCAGCAAGCAAAATATTGCACATTTGATTTTCCTGCATATGCTTTTGTAAGTCATGCGGGATTTGAACTATCACCGGGATGGTATCTGATAGATATCAGTCTCATTATGCTCAATACCAGTAACAGCGCCGCAAAGACCACCAGGACATCAGCCTCAAAATTCTGACTGTATACCATCACGGTGATCTCACGCATGATTATCAGGATAGTGGCATCTGTCACGTAGGTAAGCCTGATCCTCTCATGAACACGATAATCAGCGAAGGTCTTGAAGAGGTCGATCAGAACAAAGATCGTCAGAATACGGTATACCACCTGGCTGAAATCACCCGTTTTCAACAGCACATATCCTATGGTCTGGAGAATATTGAACATCGCTATGATTATTGCCAGTAAAAGCACGTAGAGGACTACAACCGTCACTGCGTAGATCGTCTTCTTGTATATGTTATCATGTACTATCATTCCGATCCTCCCGGGCATTCCCGATACCTTACGAAAAACGATCCTATTTTAGAACTTGCCAGGATGAAGAAGGATACTTAAACATCAGCCGTTTCCCTGACAAACTGTTCTGTCCTCGCTTTTATTGAATCCCTCAAGGACCGTGTTTGCTCTAGTTTCTCCTCCCCGGTTCCGGTAAACGACCCCGGGTCAGGGAAAGGCCAGTTCAATTGCACATATGGCTTGGGGAATAAGGGACATTCCTTTTCATATGCCCTGTCACAAACCGTGATAATATAGTTATAGGACCGCCCCTCTTTGAAAAGGTCCCATGTCGATCGGGTCTTTTTCCCGCTAAGGTCAAAACCCTCTTCCTCCATAACTTTTTGGACTAATGGATTAAGACCGGCAGGCTTCAATCCCGCGCTTTCAGCTTCAAACCTGTCTCCGGCAATCCTTTTTAAATACTCTTCAGCTATCTGGCTTCTTCCGCTGTTATGCACACAGACAAAGAGTAATTTTATTTTATGATCGTTAGGTAACATACTATCTTCAGTAATGACCAAAAACTAATAAACATGACCTCTATATTCAATATACGTCTCATGATCTATTGTTATTATAATAGACTATATAGATACAGATATTAGTATACTTGGATCTTATGACACTTTCCTTTTCAGTTTGCTCTTACTTAGGTTATTTATTAATTCCTGCCTATTATGACTGGGATTTCAACAAAGGGATAATAGCAAAAAGCCAAAAGAGCCTATTAGATCTCATCAATAGCGTACAGAGAACCGGAGATAACTATCTCCCCTATGTGTGCTATATAAGGTCCGGATCCGCCTGTTCAACTACGCCTGGATCAACATGGTCTCCTTGTTCCCTGTTCTCTGATTGCCTGTGTGTATACAGGACACTAAAAGAATGTATTGAACAAACGGTTAAAACACCCCGTGACCTCTCCTGAGAGTCTCGTTCTGGGAGGGGCAACGGATGCAGGTCTGATCAGAGGTAAGAAGGATCAATAAATTAAGGTCTGTTTTTTATTCAGGGATTTTTATTGAACCAAACGAAATTGACAAGGTTTAAGTAGTAGGATAGAGATAACACAGGTAAATAACATAATTAAGTAGGAATAGTGATGCTAACAAGTACAATTACCTCAACGAGTGCAGTGTCTTCTGCAGCCGGGGCGATCTCAATGACCACGGGTACAGGATTACCGGAATACGGTGTGCTGGCAGTGATCGCTCTGATAGCATTGCTCTCAGGAAAGGAGATACTTTCCGCATCTGAAAAATGGAACAACGACCTGAACCATTTCCTTAATATGGGAATCGGCCCGCTGCTTGTTGCTTTTACAGCAATAGTAGTGTTCAAGGTTGCAGATATCATTTATGTATGAAGGCGGGAGTTCTCCCTTCATATTGATCTCGATATGATCTTCATCTCTTTTCTGTGTGATCATCTTTCTTGAGTTTATGCTTTCAGCTGTTGTAATGTCCTGGAGCGCTGTTGCGACCAAAGGGACCAGCTCTCTTAAACCCGGGCGCACATCTATGCTCTTGAGCTGCCGCTCAGCAAAGGATCACATATCGTAGCATGGAGTTCTCAGAACAGGCCAAGGCCGGTTCCAAGGTGAGGAATGATGCCGAACAGGAACACGTTTGTGAGGCCGTGGATCATAGTTATCAGATACAGGCTTCTGGTCCTGATATATAGGTACCCGATCACAAGGCCTGCAGTTGCGGTCATAAGGACCTCGTATATCGTGCCATAGCCGGAGTGCATGACCCCGAAAAGTGCACTTGCTATCAATAGTGCCGGCCATATCCCGATTATCTGTTCCAGTCTTCTTTGCAGGATGTACCTGAATATGATCTCCTCGATAAGTCCTACAAAAAAGATCATAACAATGGATAATTGCAGCAGGCTCATAAATGACAGGTCCGGTATGAGATGGCCAACTACAATAATGGCGTATTCTCCCTGTGCAATTGCAAATGCTGCAATAACTGCAATAAAGGAATATTGAACCCGGTTTTTCTTCATTTCATCACTTATTCGGAGCGAAAAGTGGAAATCCTGTGCTTTCAGGACGATATATATTGGAATAATAAGCGGCGTGTAGATGAATATGAACGTGTACAGGGTCGTTTCAAAGAAGATCGGCATTGATATGTTGACAAGCCTTAGGATCGATAACAGCATCAGGGCCTGGTAGACCATGGTGATCTCCCTGTTATGGTAATAAATGGAGACGACTGGCAAACACAGGATAATGCCAACATGCATCCAGATGGACGTATGATCCTGACCCATAAGCAACAGAAGTTCTGCGAGCATGATGAAAAATACTGGTACCAGTGTAATTTTTACATCACGAGTCAAGTGTTCTGAGATCTTTGGAATGCTCATGTTTTTTAGATCCGGCTTTGGCAATGAAAAGTAATAAAAGTGCTTTTAGAGTTGTCGTATCCGGCAAAGAACGCAGACACAACTAAGAACTTATGGTAGTATTCCCAATGAGAATATATGCTTTTCCATCGGAACGATGGTCATTTATCCCCGGTAAAATCAAAGCAGTGTGGGGCTTGAGCGTGCATGTCCTTCTGGGTCTGGCAACAGCAGAGTTGACATCATCAGCGCTGCGGATCATGAGAAGCAGAAGCTCCGAAGGTGCAGCAGTGGTATAACATAACGCTCCCATAGAGAGGAAAGTACAAAAATACCCTGAAGCATTATATGTAAAGGGAGGATACATGAGCTACTTTTACCTGGCACTTGCAATAATGTTCGAGGTCTGCGGGACCACCTGCATGAAACTGTCCGAAGGGTTCACCAAACTACTGCCCTCGGTCCTGATCTTCGTGTTCTATGGCATCAGTTTCATAGCCTTCACCATTGCGCTCAAAAAGCTGGATGTAAGCGTAGCCTATGCCATCTGGGCAGGCCTGGGTGTCTCAATGATCTCGCTGATAGGCTACCTCGGGTTCAGTGAGCCCATGCCCCCTGTCAGGATCATCTCCCTGGCGCTGATAGTCTTCGGGGTCATAGGGCTGCACCTGAGCACAGGCGTCAACTGACCGCTCAGCAATATATCGTAACCGATGCGGCCATATGCCGCAGGGGCACGTTGCATCGACCTCAATAACAAATAGAGGAACCCGGGTAAACGGACTTAATACTAACTGCAGTTCTCGGTCTCTGTTTCACTAAGGCTCATTTCTCCTGCAGCAAGAGGGTGAACAAGCAGGGATGGATCATGGAATTTCTGCATGACCCTGCCCAGACGCCCGGAAGTTTCCGGCGTGTAGTTTGCTTCTCAGCATTCCTGGCAGATGAAGGCATCGATGTCCTTGATTGCAAGCATAGCCTTGTCCTGCATTTACAACAAATTCATGCTTGCCCATCACAAATTCATCCTTACGGAAACTGCAATTATTAAAATCATCACGATTTGCTTTTGCGTATTGTTTCACCAATAAATATTTCGTGATTAGGAAGTAAAGTAATTATATATATATTAATATAGCTTAATGTCAAGGTCAATAGAAATAGCAATATATAATAAATTGACTGATCTACATCAATGTTCACTTTTGGGAAAAGAATATTTATTATGACATTCATGTAGACTACATGGATCAAATAGATCCCAAATGAGTAATTTCCAAGTGACAGGAGTATATTAGATGATATTCTATTGCTGCTTTTTAAGTTTATAGTACTCATTAACAATAGCAAGAAAATTAAAGGAAAGTAAACAGTCCCGATTAGATCAGGGATTATAAAGAAATATGCTGGTATGTTAGAATAATTTCCGTATTCAATAATTCCTTTGATCCAAAAAATGGAAATAACAATAGTAAATAATAAAACAAAAAAAGAAAGCAGTTTCTTATTTTCAAGAACCTTCTTTTTCATATTCTCATAATTATGGTATGTATAAATCCCTAATATAAAATAAAATATATGTGAAAGAAATACACTTGTTAAAAGTAAATTAATTGTTGGGTTTGAATATGTTTGTAAGACATCTCTGCTGACTAACCAGCTTTCTTGAACTAAAAATGTGATTAGTAAAAGTAGGATCAATTGCTTTTTCAAACTATATTTTTCATAAAGATAAATGATGTAGGGATAGATCATATAAAATTGTATGACTAAGGCAAAGAACCACATATGGAATGCACTGCTTGCTGTAAGTATCCAAAATAATATATTAGTTAGTGAAGGATACTCGAGTACCCCATTCATTTTCCAATGCCCTATAGTGCGAATGCATATATATACAATTGAAAAGATAATATAGGGTGGAATGATGGACAGCACTCTTTTTTTATAGAATGATCTTTTTGACAGTGATGAATCGTATTTAATAGGAAGGACAAATCCTGATATAAATATAAATAAAGGGACTGCAAAATGTGCAAACACATCAATGATCACATTTGTGATCAATAGCAAATTCAAATTTTGAATATGGATAAAATTTGATGATGTGTGGATTGCAAGAACTGCCAGGATCGCGACTCCTCTCAGATACTCTATTTCTATGACTCTCTTGTTTTGATTTATGGCACATCCCCCAAATAAAGTCAAGTAAAGATCGACGGCAAATTAAGCAAGTGTGAATATTACTTAAATTACT
>DANZ01000106.1:14283-21559 GCA_002501695.1 Methanolobus sp. UBA474
TGGCACGCTCAGGACGATGGCTATCTTCAGGGGCGGACACCCCCGGAAAGAGAATAATTTAAGAACAGGACAAATAACATGCTTCTCGTACCTTTTCGTCATATCAGGGCATCATCGGATGCCTGTATGGTCGTTTTCCACCGGATGCTAAAACTCAGTGAACGTATTTAAGCTTTGTTGAAAAGCCTGCTCTCCCACATAATATACGTTGGGAGGTTTCCCGGATGCGGATGCTCTCATTTCTTTCCGCTTCCCGGGGATATGGTTTTTTTCCGTGAAGAAAAATGCTTAAATATATATTGGCATTTATAATTATTAGGTCCATATATGAAAAAAGTACTGGCATTGATATTGGCATTGCTTATGATCGCAGCCTTTGCAGGCGGAACAGCCCCCGTAGGCTCAGCCGATGAGAACTATAATGGCGAGGATGGCGAGCAGCCGGGTATCGGAGTGGACGCAGGTCCGGGTGAGACGCAAGCTCCGGATAGTTCGGGCGACAGGATGAGATCCAAGGATGTTTGATCCTCCGGCTCTGTAAAGAGCCGGTCCCTTACTTACTTTTTTTCTTACACCCGGCAACATGCCGGTCCCCTGCAGTTGCTCCCGTTCTCCTGAACAGCCCGTCGCTCCCCGGCAGAGGAAAGTACAAAAATGTCCAGGAGCATTACAAAAACAATAAATTTCTTACTATTACTTCACAAACCCTATAAGTTCTTCTGCCCGATAATTAACCGGGTATCTCAGGTGGTATCCGGATACCCGGAGTAATCCCAATGAAGGCTATGCAATACTTACTGCTTTGTTCAGTGCTGATCATTTTTTCCGCCGGCTGTGCAGCCGCACAGGTAACTGAAGGAGCGGAGATACAGATCACGACAAATGCATCACAGCAGAACGATCCGGCCATTTACGATGACACGATAGTCTGGACAGATGGCCGCAACGTCAATATGACCGGAGATGCTGGGAACATATCCCTGCAGGACCTGTTCGGGGCTAACGTAAGCATCTTCATGTATAACCTGTCCTCAGGAGAGGAAATGCAGATATCTGAGAACGGGTCATTTCAGATGGCTCCTGTGGTCTATGGTGACATCGTGGTATGGGAAGATTACAGCAACATCAGCTTACCGGCAAATGAGACGGACGCGGATAATATCACACTGGATGAATGGCGCCGGTTCGACGTGAACATCCATATGTACAATACGTCCTCGGGCGAGAACCGGTCGATCGTGGATAACCTGTCATGGCAGGAAGACCCTGCGGTCTATGAGGAACTGGTAGTGTGGCATGATCTGCGCAACGGTAACTTCGACATCTACCTGTACAACATGTCCTCCGGGGAGGAAATGCAAATAACGGAGAATGTATCCGATCAGATGTGCCCTGCAATTTATGGCGACAGGATAGTCTGGGAAGATTCACGTAACGGCAACGATGACATCTATATGTATAACCTGTCCAGCAGAGAGGAAATGCAGATCACCGCAAACGCATCAGCCCAGTTATCTCCCGATATCTATGGTGATGTTATCGTGTGGGAAGATCACACCAATGTCAACCTGTCGGAAGATATAGGCAATATGACAGTGGAGGATCTCACAGCGCTGGATACCAATATCCACATGTATGATCTGTCCGCCGGGGAAGAAACGCGGATCACCACCAATGGATCAGCCCAGATAGACCCTGCAGTTTACGGCGACAGGATCGTGTGGGAAGACCTCCGTAGTGGTAGCGGAGATATCCGCATGTATGATCTTTCCACAGGAGAGGAAGAGCTGATCACGGAAGACCAGTTCTGGCAGGAAGCTCCTGATATTCACGAAGACAGGATCGTATGGACCGATCACCGCAATGGCAACCAGGATATTTACGTTTTCGACCTGTCCTCCGGAGAGTCCGGTCCGCTCATTCCTCCCATGGGCGGCGACAATGACGACCTGAACGATGACAATGACGACCAGGACGACGACAATGACGACCAGGACGATGATGATAATGGCCAGGACGACAACAATGATGACTAGGTGACAGCTGCGATCTCATGACATGATAACAGGGATTTCCATTAGATCCTCAGGACCGTGGGAATCCCACATTATCAAGTGAACATGTTCGGAAGCAGTGACCTTGAGGTCCATTACGCCTTAACCTTGATCAGAAGAGGGTACAGGCATTGTCTTAAGTGTCTGTTGCAATTTTTACTCAATTCAGCCCAGCCCCGCACTTTACAAATAGCCCGAACGTTGTCTGCAGGCAAGAGGAAAATGGCTGAGGTGATGTTCGCACCCGGGCATATCCTACAAATAACATAGAATAGTATATTTTATTATAAACCGGTATTTGTGGCCATTCAGCGTGGGTCGGGAGTCCCATGTCGATGATGGTCCGTGTACATGCGGATACCGGAGATCGGGGGTTACAAATGAGATACCTACTTCTTTGCCTGTTAGTGATATCCATTGTCGGGATATCCGGCTGTACCGGCGACATGAACGAAACCGCAGATAGCGAAATAGAGAACAATACCAGTGAAAATGGAAATGCAACGGAACTTCAGGTAGAAGGGACGGAGGTGGAGATAGTCAGTGGTAATATGACATATCCCGCCTACGTGGCGGCGCCTCTGACAGAAGGCAGTAAGCCGGCAGTGGTCCTTATACATTCATTCAACGGACTGGAGCCGGGCTATATGGACCTGAGCGACAGGCTGGCTTCAGCCGGATACGTGGTGATATCTCCTCAGTGGCAGACGTTTGAGGAGTCTCCCGGTGATGTGGTGATGGAGCAATTGATCAGGGATTCAGTTGCATATCTTGGGACAAGGTCCGATGTGGACACCGGGCGCCTTGGCCTGACAGGTTTCTGCGCAGGCGGGCGTTATACAATGCTTTTCCTCCCTCAGATCGGGGATTTCCGGTCGGGAGTCGCATGGTACGGTTTCCCTTATTCGGGAGAGACCCAGGCCCAGCCGGCCAGACCTGCTGACGTGATAGGACAGCTTGAGGATCCCATGTTGATAATTCACGGGACGGCTGACCAGGCAAGCAATATATCCGATATTTACGCATACGCCACTGAACTGGATGCCGCCGGCAGGTACTTTGAACTGAAAGTATACCAGGGACAGCCTCACGGCTTCATGCTTGAGGATGGTGAGCTTTCCCAAAGCTTTGAAGCGGAGGACGCCTACTGGCAAATGGTGACATTCTTTGACCGCACACTGAAAGAGGGTCAGTGAACCGCTGCCCGTCAGAGCGGGTGGCTTCCCGCTTCACTCCCTTTACCTATTTACGTTATCCGCAATATTATGAGGCTGCCGGCTGAGTTACTCTTCGTTATATCATCCTGCTCCGGACAGGGACCGCAATGCAGGTGTTCAATACAGGTGTTATTATTAACAGCCCCGGACCACGACGCAGCAAAAGCTTAGGATCCAGCCGTTTAACCGGCGGGAATGGCCGCTCTCTTCATTTTCGGGATCCTTCGTGCAACCATTTGCGAGGATACGGGTTGCTATGTAGCCGTAGACTATGGGATCCGCAAGAAGCTCAAGTGAGTGGTAGGGAGCGACCTGGGTGAGCACGCTCACCTGAGCGAGGCTTGAAAGAAGCGGCAAGAATCCTCCGGGGATGAAAAGGAGAGCTGCAGCAGCTTTGAAACTGAGGTTCTTTTGTTCCTTCTGTTTCCTCAGGCTCGCAAACACTGCTGTCAGGACAACGGCATATGTTGCGCCCCTGATGATCTCAAGCGGGACCAGCACTGATAACGAGGGAACCGAAAGGCCGCTTTGGGGGTTTGCGTATATCGGGGCCACAAAAGGAGATATGATAAGGCCGAATGCGAAGTATACGGGAAGATAGGCGAGGGACGCGGCCGCAATACGCAGGGGTAGCTCCTTGCAGACCTTATATGGCCGGATATTGCGCTTTTAAGGGTCATGCCGCCTTCGGGTCTTATAATAAGGATCGTGAAGGCGGTCCGGATAAGGGTGATCATCAGTGAGAATATGATGGCTGCAACCAGGGTCCATGTGTCGGTCAGCTTCTCTGTGAAGAAGTATGCCTCAAGGATGTTATTAAGGCTACCCGCGGTGAACAGCGTGAAGCCTGTCAGGATATACGCGTCCTTTCTCCGCAGGTCAAGAAGGGATATGAACCATACCAGGTATACCGCAAGGATGATCGAGCCTGAAACAATGATCAGGTGTGCCTCCCTGGTAAAACTGTCCCCCGCTATGAGCGGCTGGATATAGGCCGTAGCTGTGATGGCGGCAGAGAGCGGGATGACTTTCCTGTTCATGCTATGGCTTGTCCCATAAGTTATTTATTATTTTGGGCAGTCTTTTACCTTCCCATAGCTCCCGCGTTTTCTTCGTAGCCCGAACACTGTGTAAATGTCAATTCTCATAATGATAATAATCATTATATATTATAATATACAAATATTAATATACTAGTATCGACTACTAGGATTTGCAGGTACAATACCTGTGCAGGAAACTGCAATGACCAATTTACATATAGGTACGATATGTAACTCCGCCGGAAAGTATCCGGCAGCGAAAAACGGGAAAACGGAAGTTAACTGCAAATGAAAAAGGGCGGGGGCCGATCCCCTCAGATCTCCCAAACGTGGCCTTTGCCCTTATCCATGCAGTAACGCACATAAGCGGAGTATGAGCATTAGGGTGGGAAAACAGGAGTATGAGCAGGTCAAGTGGGGATCGTGGGTTATGAGTGGTCAAGTGGGAATTGTGGGTTATGCATAGTGGAGTAGGGTGGTCAGGAAGGGAGTGGGAAAGGGGGAGTGTGGTCATGGGCAGTGGTGGAGTATGAGCAAGTTGTGTGCATCCCGGCGGTCCGGGATGCCAGGGTTATTGTCAACATTAAGATCATAGTCAGTCCCTCCGTTCAGGGGAAAATACCGGTGGTGATCTCAATTGCCACTCATTTCCCTTGCTTTTGTACACATCCGAAGGTATTTTTTTATTTCCGGTGTTCCGGCATGTGGTCAGGAATTTCGGGCACATACAGCATTTTCTCTGCAGGGCTAGTTATCCGGGCCCCTGGGATATCCTGGCCGGCTGCATACAGCATTACAAGCGTATTCAGATACACTGGCTTCCCATATGCTGTTCTTCTTCCCGGATAGCAAGTGCACATCAAAATATCCCGGGGATATATCCTTGTCCAATGCAGCCGTCCTGTAGCAGGCGGCACCGCCGGAGATATTGAATAATATTGAATAAAAATGCATTACGGGATAAGCATCCAAAAACTCAAAGTTCCATCTTTTTGTCCCTTACGTCAAAGCGATGGCGGTAAAACCTGCCATGATCATCACTGAGAATACCACAAAACTGAAAAAGTTCAGTCTTGCTCCCCCGTTGATTTTCTTTCTGTCATTCAGTCCCTTTGCAAGCAGGAGGAATATCCCGGGCAGGAGCAGCAAATAAGGTACTATCGCCAGAAGAAGGACCCATCCATCGGCGAACAGATACGCTGCAAATGCAATGTTGGCTATAAGCAGCGCATGTATGATCGCAAGCCCGTATATACTGTTCCTGAATCCCATTCTCAGGACGAGCCTGCGCTTTCCCGCTTTTCTGTCATAGGGCATGTCGGCCATCCCTGCGCCTCAGGAAAATGCCAGCGTGCTCAAGCCTGTGACAGGCATTATTGCAACTACCACCGGAGAGGCCGGGCACGCCTCTTCAGGGATTCCCGATGAATGACACCATCCCGTCCCAGTATACGCTGATCCTGCTGGAATAAGATGCAGGTATCCTTTTTTAGTGAATATGGATCGGCCCTGCAAAACACTCTCTTTGCTGTTCTTTTATCTTTTTAGCGGGGCCCTTACAGGGATCTGTTCCCTGCCATTTGATCCAGATACTTAAAAACAACATTATTGAATCTATCATACTGCTCGATGGAGCAAACATGCCCGCAATTATCAATTATCTCTACCCGGGAATTGCTCATTTTCTTACTGTATTTTACAGTATCCTTTAAAAAAAGATAATCCTCGTTCCCTGAAACATACAGGACCTTGATATCATCATTCAGGTCATCCAGCCAGCTCAGGCTTTTTCTGGTTTGCGGAACAATATCCAGCCATTTACAGAACTCATCATAGCCTAGTTTTTTTGCCTCATTGACAAAGATATCCCTTGATCTTTTGTGGTTGCTCCTGGGCATTATCACATAGGCGAAAAACCTGTACAGGATCATATAATGGACCATTCCCCTGAAAGTTATTGCCAGGAAAAGCAGGAACCTTGTCTTCAGATTGAACTTAATGATCCCTCCGCCCATGACCAGCGAGCTGACCTTTTCGGGATACAGCACTGCAAACCGCAGGCATATCAGTGAACTGAAGGAAAAGCCCAGGAAGTGAGCTTTTTCTATTTTATGGTAGTTCAATGTGTTTTTTATGATCTCGCATATCCTATCCAGGTCCAGGTCGTCATTCGCTTCTCCCTTATGCATCTCCAGTACAAGCAGGTTATAATGGTCTGAAAAGAAATCTATCTGCTTTTTCCAGGTCCTTGCACTGCCCCCAAAACCGTGGATCAGCATTATCCAGTCCGCAGAACAGCTTTTATGGTAAACTTCGGCACTAAATATCTTTTCTTCTGCCATCGGTAATTCCTTTCTTGAAAGCCAAGTACTTCAAAAACCGGGGAAAATTCTTCCGGTTATGTTCCGGCATTCTCTCAAGCAGCTCTTCGGCTTTCACTTCCCACTCTCTGGATCTCTCAAAACTCTTGTTCGCAAGAGCTTCAGCTGATTCCGGATTGGCCAGATGGGTCGATCTTGCTCCTCCGGCATTGACCACATCAATGATCGCCTGCGGATTGTCTATCAGCGGACAGGGCCTTAACGGATTTTGTGAGAATGGCTGTGCATCCCTAAAGGCAGTGAAGAATCTGGACCTGAGAGCTTCGGCAAGCGATACCTCATGGATGTTTGAATCCGAATAATGGCAGAACGCACAGGGCTCCACGTCACCCTTGGCATTGATATGAGCAAAACCAACACCCGCGCCAATACAGCCGAAAGACAGATGGCCATTGTTCCAGAAATCTATGATTACATAGTCATGCTTTATGCAGTAGTCCCTGATCCTTTCCTGCACGTATGCCCTTTGCTCGGCGGTGCATACCAGGGAAAGGTCCGCGTCGCTTCCGACCGGAATGTACTGGAACAGCCAGCCAAACCAGGCGCCTTTTTCTCGCATGTGATCGAGGAACTCATCACTG
>DANZ01000019.1:0-13920 GCA_002501695.1 Methanolobus sp. UBA474
CAGCCTGGCCAACCTGCAGGCAGAGGCCATGGGCATCCCCCTTATCGAAGAGACCACCAGGGGAGAAAAGGAAACAGAGCTCGAGGACATGAGAAACGCCATCCTCAGAGCAAAACAAGAGTTCGGGATAGAGGGGGTCGTCACGGGCGCCCTGTACTCCAACTACCAGCGTGAGAGGATAGAGAAGGTTTGTGACGGACTTGGCCTTAAGGCATTCTCACCCCTATGGCACATCGATCAGGAAAAAGAGATGTACCAGTTATTAGCAATCGGGTTTGAGTTCATATTCAGCAGCGTTGCAGCCTACGGACTTGACAAGAGCTGGGTCGGGCGCAGGATAGGGGAGAAGGACATTGAAAAACTTGTCAGGCTCAACGAGAAGATAGGCCTCAATGTCGCAGGCGAGGGTGGAGAATTCGAGAGTTTCGTGCTCGACGGGCCCATGTACCACAAAAGGATAGAGATACTGGAAATGGAAGTTATCGAACGGGACGAGTACACAGCAAAAGCAGTCATCACCAACGCAGTGCTTGTCGATAAGGAGTAAGAACAGACACCGACTGCGAGAATATAAATACTGTTCTTCGCATAATTGTTAATAGTACTATAATTGAGAATAGTAATTGCAGGGAGTGGAGTATTTTGGAGCTTACAATGGTGATACCCAGCTACTGGGGCCGGGATAGTGCTACAGGCTGGAAAGAAGGGGATGCCGTCTACGACCATCCTATCCCGATAGACCAGGAAGGTACGCTTGGCAGGGCGATCAGCAGCATGAAGATCCTTGAGGACAGGGATTTCAGGCTTGTGGTACTGGCAGTGGCAACTTCCCCGGATATCGGGAGTGAGGTTGAGGACATTGTGAAAAGGATAGTTGTGGAGAACGCACCAACAGCAGGAGTGAAGACTCTGGTGTTCGGACCCTCGCACCTGAGAGCAGTCAGTGAGATACTGAACAAAAATGGAAAGGCAGCATATAAGGACCTGCTCCAGCTCAGAGGATACTCCAACATCCGCAATATGTGCCTTTTCATACCTCACATACTGGGAGCAGACGCTGCTGTGCTGATCGATGACGATGAGGTGTTCGAGGATCCCGGCTTCATCGGCAAGGTCAGGGAGCATATCGGCCAGATGGTCGAAGGCAAGGCGATATACGGACTGGCGGGCTACTATCTGCAGCCTGATGGCAACTTCTATGTACGTGCCCCGCAAGACGGCTGGGCATACTACTGGGGCAAGCAGATACATATGAACAGGGCTTTTGAAGCTGTGATCGCATCTCCACCGCGGATCAAGGAAACACCCTTTGTCTTTGGCGGTAATATGACCATCCACAGGAACCTTTTCACAAAGATACCTTTCGATCCTTACGTCAGGCGCGGAGAGGATATTGATTATATCATGAACGCCATGATGTTCGGCTTCAGTTTCTTCCTCGACAACGAACTGCACATCAAGCACCTGCCGCCTGCGAAAAGCCATCCGGAATGGATGCGCCTGAGAGAGGATATATACCGGTTTGTCTATGAGAGGGAAAAACTGAGGCGCCAGAAGGACACAGACGGCATGATACGCCTCTCAGCCGATGATTTTGGTGAATATCCTGGCGCCTTCCTGAAAGAAGATCTCGATGAGAGAATAAAGAATGCCAGCATGCTCCTCTCCGGAGAATACCGCCGGAACGGTGACCTTCATGGCGGCATTGAGGCTTTGAAGAACATCGATATTGCCTTTAACGATGCTGTGCCTTCTTTCGACCCATTTGGGCATCTGGTGGAGCTGCAGAAGATGTGGGAGCAGATGATGAGATATATAGGTGATATGCGGGTCCGTAAGGAAATGCAGGGAATCCTGGATAGGGATTTGCAGGTCCATCAGGCCTGAAGTGTGGCGGATCAGGGATAATAGATCATCATTTAGAGCCTGCCGGGACAAATGCTCTCTTTTCTTTTTCCTTTTTCCGGCCGCTCTATGATCAACCGCAAACCTTAATGCTCTCGAACAACAGTTGAAGAGCCCGCCCGAGAGCACACATCCAGATGGCCGTTAACCAATTTCCCTATATACTACTAGCTATGATCAAATATCTTGTTCAATCCGGCATTATACTCCTTGTATGCTTTGCAGGCGACCTCCTTCAGACATTCCTGAACCTCCCCGTACCCGGGAACATAACAGGCATGCTGCTTCTGCTCGTCCTCCTTCTGACCGGTCTGGTGAAACTGCCTATGATAGAGGATGTGGGCAATTTCATGCTGAAGCACCTGTCATTCTTCTTTATACCGGCAGCTGTGGGACTGATCACATGCTTTTCGGTACTGGAAGGAAAATGGGCTGTGCTCATATTCATATCTGTTATTTCGACCTTCATCATAGCAGCCGTGACCGGCATAACGGTCCAGATGCTCATGAAAAGGAGGCAGGCCCGTGAGTGAGGCCACTGCTGTACTTGCATCTTCCCTGATAGTTTCTCCTGTTTTTGGGATAGGAATATCGCTTCTGACATTCTATGCAGGCAGCCTGCTGTACAAAAAGACCGGCTCACCCCTACTGAACCCTCTGGTACTGAGCATGCTGATGATCATTGCCATTCTTATCAACTTCCACATCAGTTTTGATGATTACAACAGGGGAGGGCGGTTCATATCCTTTTTCCTGGGGCCTGCCACTGTGATCCTGGCCCTGCCCCTTTATAAGAAAATAAGCCTGCTGAAAGAGAATGCCCTGCCGATAATCACGGGGATAACCTTGGGATCTGCAGCAGGCATTGTGAGTATTATCGCGATGTGCAAGATGTTCGGGCTTGATGAGATCATCAGCACTTCCATGCTCCCGAAATCTGTCACAACACCAATCGGGATCGAAATATCCGGCCAGCTTGGGGGCATCCCGTCAATAACCGTGGCGGCCATAGTATTCACCGGCGTGACCGGAGTCCTGCTGGGACCTATGGTCTGCAGGCTGTTCAGGATAGATGATAAGGTGGCAGTCGGAGTTGCCATCGGGACCTCATCCCATGCCCTGGGAACCACCAAGGCCGTTGAGCTGGGAGAGACAGAGGGAGCAATGAGCGGACTTGCGATAGGTATCGCAGGGCTGGTGACGGTGTTCCTAGCCCCGGTACTGGCCGAATTGCTGATGTGAGAGGGTTTGATCACCTCCAAATCGGTTATCCAGACCGGCATAAATGGTTATTTCAATTCCCGATACTATAGATTTATAGATTGATCCGGAGAGTTTTATGATACTTATACAAAAAAGATACCAGGATACTGCTGACGAGATAAAGGAAGAGGATATCGATCTGGTAAAACTCAACCTGACCATCACAAGAAAGATCTGCTGCGGAGGACGGGACAAGAAGGATTATGACCTGGGCTGGGTGGAGAAACCAGGGGATATGAAGCTGACCACTGTAAGGGATTATAGGATCGTGGACAGAGTGCTTGAGGTCTGGATAGAGCCCTGACCTCAGGACACGGGCCTGCGGTGCAGATCCCGGAGCCAAAAATACTATCTATACCGGATGCATCTTACCTGCATGGGTACGCAGATAGGCACCTTACTCACAAAAGACCCGATCACTTATGAAGAGCTTCATGGCAAGGTCATTGCCATTGACGCATACAATACCATATACCAGTTCCTGAGTGCCATCCGGCAGAAGGACGGCTCCTTGCTTATGGATTCTTCCGGCAATCCAACTTCCCATCTTACCGGCCTGTTCTCAAGGACCAGCAAACTGAGGGAAGCTAATATCAGACCTGTCTTCATCTTTGATGGCAAGCCGCCGGAGATGAAAAAGGAGACACTGGAAAAACGCAGGGGATCCAAGGAAGCCGCAGCCCTCAATTATGATATTGCCAGGGAGGAAGGCAATCTTGAAGATATGAAGAAGTTCGCGCAGGGAACTTCCAGGATAACCCCGCAGATACTTGAAGAATCAAAAAAGCTTCTGGAGCTCATGGGTATCCCCTGCGTGCAGGCAGCATCCGAAGCTGAGGCCCAGGCTGCGTTCATGACCTCCCGCGAAGATGCCGACCTTGTGGGTTCACAGGACTACGATGCCTTTCTTTTCGGGGCAGAGAGTGTCGTCCGCAATCTGGGAAGCACCGGAAAGAGAAAGGTTCCGGGACAGAAGAAGTATGTTGCAAAGGCACCTGAGCATATTTCCCTTAAAGGATCCCTGGAGCAGCTTAAGATCACCCGCGAACAGCTGATCGATGTTGCTATCTGCATTGGCACGGATTTCAATGAAGGCATCCAGCATGTAGGAGCAAAGACCGCGCTAAAACTTATTCTTAAACATAAGGACATAGACACGCTGATCAGAGCGGAGGATAAGGATATACGGACATGCGCATCAGTTGAGGAGATAAGAGAGTTCTTCTTGGACCCGCCGGTTACGACGGACTATACTCTCAAGTGGAAAAATCCAAAGTCCGATGAACTGTTCGGCTTCCTTGTCGGGAAACATGACTTTTCAGAAAAGCAGGTCTTGAGCAATATAAGGATATTAGAGGGCCGGGCAAGCGGTGATTGCCAGTCCTGCCTGAGTGACTGGTGACTGCAGGAGATAATAGTCTCAGGAAACTTGATAGCTTGGGACGATCGATCAAGGCTGGAACAGTGAACCCAGCACTACGAGTAATGTGAGGGTGGCGGTGAAGTTGGCCAGTATCGCTGCTTCAAGTCCTTTTTTCCAGTAGAGCCAGCCAAAGATACTCCCCGACATTACGGTCAATGTCAAAGTTCCCAGAGAGAATATCACGCTCATCTCAATTGATGATGACAAAGATACGATATAGCCGATACCATAAATGATACTTACAAGCAATATGGAGAGCCAGACCCCCGTGCTTGTGGGAAGCCCCTCTGAGGTCTTTTTTATTTTCCATGAGATCCACACGAAAAGGGTCAGCAGGAAAAACCTCAGGATCAGCTCTTCCACGATACCTGCGTAGAACGAATACAGGAACCTCTGCCACACCGGCGGCGATGACAGGAATGCGGTCAAAGGCACAGTAAAAGCCGAGAAAACGAACCTGTCCATCACAAAGATGGCAGTGCCTGCCAGGGCACCAAGAGTTAAGGATAATTTCACAGAATGATCAAAGCCTGCAGGCAGGCCCCTGCCTTCAAACAGGGATTCAAGCACCGATGCTCTCAGGCCGACCTTTTTCCCAAGATAAAGACCCGTAAAGAGGGAGATGACTATAAAAGCCGTTCCCTGGGCAAACTGGGTTACCAGTAACATTGGAAAAGAGCTGCCAAAACTATATATCGCATCCCCGGAGATCGATACTGCATAAGGAAGGGATGCAAGCATAGAGAACTCTGCTGCCATGAACAATAACCAGAAAATATTCCAGTCCACCATGCTTTTGACATACATCCTTAACATTCCTTTTTTAAAGAGAGCTTAAACAGAGTTATATGAACTTTGTTTCTTCGAACAATATGATTGTCCATTATATAAGTGTTCTTTTATTTCGAATTATCCTTTTGCTACCGGATGACTCTCAGAGATATGATCAGGAACAGGATGTTACATGTCCGCATAGAGCCGGGAGAGGAAAGAAGGAAGGAAAGAAGGCAAGAAAATGAAAGGAAAAAAAGGAACGGAAAGGATAGAAAAAATGCCTGTTATCACAACTAAAAATCAAATGCCGTTTTTCGGTCTGTCTCACTTACCCGTATCTTCCACTTCCAGCTCCAGACCGCCGATGATCCCGGTGACTGCATTGAATACCAATGCGGTGATCACGCCCCCGATAAATCCAAGCACTCCATAGAAAATGGGTAACGCTATGATCGCCCCGGCCCCAAACAGCATTCCTCCGGCTTCCTGACCGTACATCATGGAACCCACGGTCAGGGAAGTAAGAGTTATGACAGCTCCTATTATCAGGCCCATTATTGCGTAAATTACTCCCGTGATCTTCCCAAGTGAAAGCACACCGATCTTTCTCACGAATTTCTTTACCATACGTAAAACCCTCCATTAGTATATTCTTTAATGGTGGTTTAAAAGTATATCTGGCGGGGAGGATTGCAGAGGAGCGGGAAATTTGGATGATGCGGGTTGCCAGTGGGTGCGTTTCGGAGGCGCGGTTTGATTGCGGGTCGGCGGAGAAGGTGCCGGGGGAGATGAAGGGAAGGTTGAAATAATTATGGTTCTGTAGAAATCCTCATTCGACATTAACAAACAAAGAACAACGCAATCACCCACATGAGGCGGCACATTCTCTTGCTGTCTTATTGAAGACTATTGAATTAATGCCAGTTACCAAGACGAAAAAACACGCCTCAGATCACAGGCTTGCGCATTGAAAAGAAAAAGAAGAGGATATTCAACAATAAGATGCGAAGCGTACATGTACACCTGGACTCCTTCACTATCAAAATAGCAGGAACAGGTCGCAAAAGCTGAGCAAACGAAGACTATGCAATCTTGATACTTACTACATTGTTCACTCCTTCAAAAGAACCCTTTGTCAAGATAAGTTTGGCTAACTAAATCGATTACTTGTCCTCCAGGATTCTTCGTGTCTCCAATTCTAAATCCGGGAGGTAGTTTTCGATTATGTCCCATANNTGAGAATATTTAGATCTGGTTTCAGGAGGGATTTTGCCTGCAGCTTCTCCAATGATCTCAAGGTTGCGGACAACCGCATCAACCCGCATCTCGTCTTCCAGAAATTCCTCAAGAGTGATATTCTCCACATATCGTTGGATTTTCTCAATTGCAGCAAGCATGTCTGCAAAGAAAACCAATTGGTCTCTAGGCATAAACAGCCTCTTTCAGGATATGCTCTCTTAGCCGTGGCTTTATGGCAGTCTCAATGACAAGGTCCACTTCTCTTCCAAAGAGTTCTTCAAGATAGAACTTAAGATCCATATAATTACCAAAGGTCTTTTGACCTTCTTTGAATTCCACAAGGATATCAACATCACTGTCTCCGTGTTCCTTTCCTCTTGCAAAAGAACCGAAAACGCCCACTTTTTTGACACCAAAAAGCTCCATTATCACGTTCTCATGTTCTCTTAATATCCCGAGGGCATCCATAATTATTACTCACCGACAAAGTTTAAATCGTTAACCCTGAACATGGCAGGAACCGGTTAATGAAAAATGAGAGCAAATAGGGTCGTGGTAACTGTTTGGAAACTACTACACTGTTCACTCCGGCCAGAAGTAACCCCTTCGTTGAAGTGAAAGCAACCTCACAGAAGATTCAAGAACTAATGAAAATAACTATCTCTTTCCCTGAACTCTGTGGTTGCATCTGCCCACAGTCGGGATCTAGTGTGGAGATTTCTACAGAGCCAAAATAGTATGAGTATTTAAGTCATTTATACATTACAAAGAGCATACAACAACCCTTAAATATCACCTCCCCCCATTCCTCCATAATGTCAATCCCTACCACATCCTACACCGTACCTGACGTACCCGTTGTAGCTGTAGTAGTGGTAGTACTGTCAGCTTGAGCAAGAAAAAGAAACTTTTCGGGTTCAAGTGCGCTGTTTTTGGTCAATTTACTGAGTAGTGTATCCTGTGCCTGGACTGTTTCTTTCACGGAGAATTGAAATGAAAGAAATGAATGGAGCAGAAGTCCTGGTCAAATGTCTGGAGGACCTTGGGGTCAGACACGTCTTTGGTTATACGGGGGCGGCAATACTTCCGGTATTCCATGCCCTCCGGCAGAGCGATATTGAGATAATCATCAATTCCAACGAGCAGTCGTCGGCGTTCAGCGCTGCGGGGTACTCGCGGTCCGGCGGTCAGGTCGGGGTCGCCATAGTCACATCGGGACCTGCCATCACGAACACCCTCACAAGCGTTGCGGATGCGTTTGGCGACAGCATCCCGCTGCTGGTATTCGCGGGGCAGGTCCCGGAGCATAAGATAGGCACCGACTCATTCCAGCATATCAGCGTCAGGAACGTCTTCTGGGACGCGGCCAAGAAGGTCATCCAGCTATCCAATGACGATGACGTCGAAGCAATTGTCAAGGACGCCTACTATTTTGCAAAGTCAGGCAAGCCTGGGCCGGTCGTCATAGATTTCCCCATGGATAAACAGCAGAAGGTCCATGAGTATCAGGGTATGAACGTCCTGAGATTCGAGGAAAGCTACCACGACGACAGGCACCTGTGCGAGGAACAGTGCGCGGAGTTCTTCCGGCTCCTGCTCAACTCTAAAAGACCGCTGCTCTATCTTGGAGGCGGGCTGAACTCCGAAGCAGGAAGCCGGGCCATCAGGGAGTTCAACCGGCTTTTCGGGATCCCTTCGGTCAATACCCTCATGGCAAAGGGAGTTGTTGACGAGCGGGACGGGCTCAACCTGGGGATGCTGGGGATGTTCGGCACGCCCTATGCCAATATGCTCATCCAGGAGAACGACTTCTTCTTCGCCATCGGGGTCCGGTGGGATGACAGGGTCGCGGAAAAGGTCGGGTTTGCAATAGGCACCGACATAGCCTACATAGATATCAACCCCGAGAAGATGCATCAGATAAAGACCGAGCGCTGTCCGAAGTTCACGTTCATCGGGGATGCCCCGACAGCCATCAGAGACCTGCTCGGCTATGCCAAGAAGAATAACATCACCCTCGACATCCATGAGTGGCAGGAACGCGCAAGATATCTGAAGAAGGCATGGCCCCTGGATTACAACCGGGGATCTGCGCACATACAGTCCGCCGAGGTCATGGACCTGCTGGCAGGACATATCGACAATAACACGAAGATAACCACAGGTGTCGGTAACCATCAGATGCTTGCGGCCCAGTACCTGCCCATGCAAAGTGCAAAGTCCTTCCTGACATCAGGCTCCTTCGGAACAATGGGTTTTTCAATACCAACAGCCATCGGCGTCCATTATGCCAACCCGGATGCAAGGGTCATTGCGATCGATGGCGACGGCAGCCTGAAGATGAACCTTGGAGAACTGCATACGATAGCATCACTGGACCTGCCCGTCAAGGTACTCATGCTGAACAACCGGAGCGACGGCATGGTCCAGAACCTGCAGGATGTCGCTTATGAAGGGATCAGGACAGGGACGCAAAGGCAAAAAGATGTTCTTTTCGCTGATATAGCAAAGTCCTTTGGATTCAGTCACGCAGCAAGGATAAAGGACAGGAAGGAGCTGAGAAAAGGTATCGAAGCCTTCCTGAATGCTAAAGGGCCCTGCTTCCTGGAAATTTGCACTGACTGCGAGGAGATCCTTTACCCCAAGGTTCCTGCAGGAGGAGCTTATAAGGACATGATCCTTGGCCCTTACATAAAGCAGGCAGCTTCCCCTTCAGTTGCTGATAATCCCGGCCTGTCCGAGAGGCCTGGTCAGCCACAAGAAGCAGAAGGTTTCGCTTTTGCTGTTTCAGACAAAGAGTGATCTCAGGGAACGGGCTCTGCAGACTTTTAGCAGTCTGTTGAGAAACTGTTCCCTTCTCAATTTTCATTCCAGGTATTCGAAAAAAGCAACGGACATTCCTCCGATCCGTTCACATCTCCCTGTTGTCGATGACCCTCTTGCTCTTTTTTTCACTGCGCGGCAGTGCTCCCAGTGCGACACATTCCACGTCAACGCTGACGCCTATGAAATCCTGGAAGGCCTTATCGAGTCTTTTTGCCTTTATCCTGCAGTTCTCAGGGTCATCCGCATTCTCGATCTCTACCCTGAAGAGCATTGTATCCCTTCCGGCATCCCTTTCAAGGATTATCTGATACTCGCTGCTCACGCCTTCAACCCTGTGTATCACGTCCTCTATCTGCCCCGGATAAACGTTCACGGCTTTGATCTTGATGCGGTCATCCGTGCGCCCGAGCAGGCGGTCTATGCGGGGGAAAGGGCACCCGCACTTGCACGACCCGGGCAATATGCGCGTGAGGTCCCGTGTCCTGTAACGTATGAGGGGAGCAGCTTCCTTGGTCAGCGTGGTTATGACCAGCTCGCCGAGGGTGCCATCGGGCAGGCTCTCGCCTGTAACAGGATCGATTATCTCAAAAAGGAGGTGGTCTGACCAGTAATGGAGACCGTCATGCAGCGAGCAGTCCAGGGCAATGCCGGGTCCGTATATCTCGGTCAGGCCGAAGATATCATAGGTCTCGATCCCCAGCTCATTCTCAATGCGCGCCCTCATCTTGGGGCTCCAGCGCTCTGAGCCGATGATGCCTGCCCTCAGGCTGATCTTGTCCTTCAGTCCTCTTCTGCTAACCTCTTCCGCAAGCAGGATAGCATAGGAGGAAGTGCTCGCAAGTGCCGTGGACTTCAGGTCAAGCATCATTTGCAGCTGTTTCTCTGTATTGCCGGGACCCATGGGAATGGCCATAGCCCCCAGCAGCTCCGCTCCTGCCTGGAATCCGATGCCTGCGGTCCACAGTCCGTATCCGGGCGTGATCTGTATCCTGTCCTTACTGGTAAGCCCCGCCAGCCTGTAGCACCGCATCATCATATCCGCCCACACATCTACATCCTTTTTGGTATACGGGATAATGACCGGACTTCCGGTGGTGCCCGAGGACGAATGTATCCTCACTACCTCCTCATCCGGCACTGCCTGCAGGCCCAGAGGATAGGCATCCCTCAGCTCTTCCTTTATCGTGAACGGAAGCCTGGTGATATCTTCAAGGGTCCTCACATCATCAATAGCAATACCCGCCTCCAGGAACTTTCTCTGATAAAAGGGGCTGCCCTGCATGACCCTTTGAAGGAGCTGCCTGAGCTTGATAGTCCTCTCTTCTGCGGATATGCCGGAATATATTCCTGAATGGATGCAACGAGCATCATTCTCTCCGGGGCCTGCACCCTTGAGGCCCTCGATCCCGTGACTANNTTGTATCTGAAATACTCTCAATGGACTTGTCAAACACCCTGCGATTAACATCCCTGTACTTTTCCGGGATCATCTTCTCAAGCACATCCCACAGATACTCCCCTGAGAACGGCAAAAGACCCGCACCTGCAGCAGCCGCTATCATGGCAACGTTCGCGGCCTTGTATGTACCTGCATCCCTTGCGAGCCTGGTGAAATCAGCGGATATCATGTCCCGAAAGTTGTCTTTCAGGAATGCGATCATCAGTCCTGGATCATATTCCTTGCCCTTGTCCTGCGCCGACGGCATTACAGCATGTTCGTTCATCACAATACTGCCTCCCTTGCGCAGATAGCGAAGGTTCCTGGCAGTCTCAGCCGGCTCAAGCCCGATGATGAGATCGGCATTCCCCAGGGGTATCAGTGAACCGCATACATCATCGCCTATTCTCACATGGCTTGTGACGGAGCCCTCTCTCTGGGCCATGCCTATGGTTTCGGCTGTGGCTACATGGAAACCTGCATCCATGGCTGCGGTGGCAAGCAAACGGGAAGCCAGTACCACGCCCTGGCCGCCCACGCCTGCAATAAGAATATCGAATTTCATTGTGAGACCTCCTTCAGGACAATGGCCCCCGAAGGACAGACCTGAGCACACAGGCCACAACCGCTGCAGGTATCCTGGATAACAGGCAGGCCCGAGGATACGGAGTATATGGCAGGGCACCCCAGCTGAGAAATGCAGAGCCTGCAGTCCGTACACTTATCCTCATCAACAAGATACCGTCCCGTTCCCTTGCCTATAGCAACGCACTTCCCCCGGAACACAACAGCAGAAGGCCCTTCAAATTCCATAGCCTCTATGGCTGTATCGATGCATCCGTCAAGGCTATCCGCCCCTATCGTCCTGACCATGCCGACACCGCAGCTGTTGAGGACCTCTGCTATGTCGATCATCTTTGCGGGCGAGCCCATGGCTGTAATGCCGATACCCGGATGCGGCTGGTGTCCTGTCATGGCGGTGGTGCGGTTGTCTAGAACCGCAAGGGTGATGTCAGCATTGTTGTATACCGCGCTGACAACCGCAGCTATCCCTGAGTGGAAGAATGTCGAATCACCGATAAAGGCAACCTGCTTTGCCTTCCCACCCTTGCTGTACTCCTGTGTATGGGAGAGGCCGGCAGCGATGCTGATGCCAGCCCCCATGCAGAGACAGGTATCGACCATATTCAGGGGCCGGGCATTTCCAAGAGTATAACACCCGATATCCCCGGAGAACACTGAGTCTATGCCCTTCTGTGACCTTAATTTGCCTGCGGCTTTCTTGAATGCATAGAAGACGGTCCTGTGCATGCATCCCGCGCACAGGGTGGGAGCCCGTACAGGAAGAGAAGGGGCGCCGTTTGGGTCGATGGCAGGCGGCAAATGAGAAAGGCCGGGAATATCGGTACTGCTACCCTCCAGTGACCTGTTGATACCGTCGATCACAACATCCACATCGTACTCCCCGCTGACAGGGAAACAGCCGCTCTTCTTTCCATGGATGTTGACATTGAGGTGATATTTGCCTGCCAGTTGCAGGAACTGCTCTTCCAGATACGCGTCCAGCTCCTCCACAACTATAAGGTCTGTGATGCCTTCCATGAACCCAAGGGCTGCCTTTTCAGGGAAAGGGTACGTTGCTGCCTTGAATACCGGGAATATGCTAGGCAGATCCTTTATAGCCTCCATTGCATAGAGATAGGAAACACCCGAAGCAGCGATGCCTATCCTGCTGCTCCCTTTTGATATTGAGTTGAACGAGTTGTCCGGGAAATATCCGGAAAAACGGTCCGATAGCCTCAACTGAAGGTCCTCCAGCAGAGGATGCCTCTGGGCTGTGAGTTTCGGGAATATGGTCCATCTGGCATCCTTTACAAATCCCCCGATGTCCCTGGGAACCGGAGCTATGTCCCCGATGACCACGTCAGCACATCCATGGGAAACGCGCGTGGTCGTCCTGAGGATCACGGGAGTTTCCATCTCATGCGATAATCTGAAAGCCAGCAGGGTCATATCGTAGGCTTCCTGCGGCGTGGAAGGGTCCAGGACAGGTATATTTGCAAAATGGCCAAAGGCCCTTGTGTCCTGCTCGGTCTGCGACGAGTGCGGGCCAGGGTCATCGGAAACGAGAATGACAAGAGAGCCCTTCACCCCTATGTACGAGAGGCTCATAAGAGGGTCTGAAGCTACGTTCAGGCCAACCTGCTTCATGGTCACAATAGCATTTGCGCCAGAATATGCGGCACCCACGGCTGTTTCGAGCGCCACTTTCTCATTGGTGGCCCATTCGGCATAGATGCCATACTCCTTTGCATGGGAGATGATAGTCTCCATAACCTCGCTGGAAGGCGTGCCGGGGTACCCGCTTGCTATCTGTACACCGGCTTTCATCGCGCCAAAAGCGATGGCTTCGTTACCCATTAGTATTCGTTTACTGGCCAATGGCATTCCTCTTGAATGAAGATAAATATGAGAAAATGATACGGAAGGTTCACATCCGAAGATGAAGCATTGCATGTATTTATACATTGATGCAGACCTAGGGACTCATTTGATGAAATATAAATGTTTTGTCACTTGTCCTTTGCATAAAACAGCTCATCACTGAAAAAACAATTAATTGTAATCATATTTGATAACAAAAGAAGAGATAATATCGTCAATATACTTTCATCATCCAGAAATAGATATCATCGTTCAAAGGTTGGTCGAAGGGCCAGGAGATCGGTTCAGGTGCATCTCTGAAGTTCCCATTAGGGATAAGAATCCAGGCATCAGACAAAATCACCGGCTCTGGTCGGTTGTGAGTTGCAATAAAAGGGAAAAAGAGAAACTATTCTGTGGGTGCTGCAAGCCACCTGCATCAACTAAGAAAGTTCACTTCCTCTTTAGCAGATACATGACCGCCAGTATACCTGCAATCCCCATTACGGCTTCAAATCCAGGGGACTGCTGCTCAGCATCTGTAGCAGGCTCTTCTGACACTGGCTCTTCCTCTATAATGCCATCAGTCTCTTCCGTGATGGTTTCCTCAGGTATTTCCTCACTCACG
>DANZ01000019.1:14029-16772 GCA_002501695.1 Methanolobus sp. UBA474
GTCCATCATCCCGGATGTAGCAGATGCAACTTGTACCCCTGCAAGTATCAATACTACCAACAGTAGTAGAGACATAGCGCTTTGTTTGAAGATCATGATTGATATCTACCCCCAAATTCAATAAAGAATTATTTATGGCACCAGGTATTTATGTTTTTTCAGACGTTGCTGTTACAGCTCATAAAGATGAAAGGAATGAGATCCGAACTTCAGGTGCTGATAATATGTCTGCTTCAATAGGCTGAACAGAGATTGACCGGAGTACATAAATGGGTCACAAGTAAAGGAGATCAGCGCACATATCAGTGGCACCCTGCTGGCGAATTATGGAAGACAGGAGTGAATAAAATGAGTGAGTACGAATTGACCGAGATTGAAAAAAAAGCCCTGGATAATTGGATAATGTTAAATATACTCCCACAAAAGGCATCAAATAAGAATTACACCAGCTATGCACTTAAAATTTTGTTTGAACAAACACCGGATGGTTTCTTTATCACAAATAAGCAGTTTAAAGAAGCAATGGTCAGATGTGATCTCTTACCTGTAAATAAAAATAAATTAAATTGGGAATTCCGGATCTCCCTGAGATCTCCAGGGTTGAAATGATATAAAATGGTGTTATGGATATGACAAATAATGAAAAATGTATTGAAAAATATATTTAAAAGCTTATCCGGAATCCGAAATTCCCATAAAGAGAACAGTCGCTATACGCTCAAGATTTAATTAAAAGAGAAGTAAGGTGGTCACAAGGTTTGATTTACAACAATGAAGTTAGTTACGGGACCGATGTTTGGTCTGTCCTGAATGTTGCTTCATTTTAGTTACTCATTAATGAAGTTAGTTACGGGATCGGATTTTAATCCGTCCTGAATATGCTTCATTTTACAGATTCTTTTCTTGTGACCAATATATAGTATCTACTTAATAGTATAAATTGCTGGCGGTCATACCGGAGATTAACAGATCTTTCTTTTCAACAAAGTACTGAGCAGCCTCTTCAGTTTTCAATAACAGAGCTAACTCCAAATTACAGACTGCTTTTGATATGGAGTTTTCTTATAAGGAAAGTTTTACCCAAAATAT
Source organism: Methanolobus sp. UBA474 (assembly GCA_002501695.1). Classification (GTDB taxonomy): domain Archaea; phylum Halobacteriota; class Methanosarcinia; order Methanosarcinales; family Methanosarcinaceae; genus Methanolobus. Next base: position 15,119 of record DANZ01000019.1, read on the forward strand.
ACCAGGGGATTTAGTGTTCTAACAGGAACTGCCAGCGATTAATAAAAACGTTTTTAAACGTTAATGTCCCTTCCTGTACATTCCAGTACATAATAATTCATCAAAAAGGAGAATATCTGTTGATATTGATAGATAGCCACAGAAACGAAGTCATTGCAAAACCCAAAAGCATTGAGAAGGAGAGAATTTCCTGATGCCCCTTCCATATATCTATCTGCTTATCTCCATAATACTCATGCTGGGAGCCACGTTCTATTTCATACTGAGGCGCGAACATGCTTAATCATATCCTCCTGGTATTATATGTGGCCGGGATCCTTTTGCTCTCCCTGAAACTCAGGCAGGGAACCTTTTCAGGCTTTGTCGTATCGGACCGCAATGTAATGCATCCTGCGGTCATAGGTATAGCCTACATGGCTGCCTATTTCAGCGCAGCCTCTTTCCTTGGAGGTGGAGGCTACGGGCTTATAGCAGGCCTGCCATGGGTCATCTGGGCAGTTTTCTTTCATGTGGCCTTTGCCTGCCTGGCATTCCTCATTGCACCGAAGATATGGACGGCATCCCAGAAATATGATGCAAAGACCGTGCCGCAGCTACTGGAGCGCAGGTATGATTCCCGGCAGGGCAAGGTCCTGCTTGCAGGTATTATGCTGCTGATGTATACAGTATACCTGGTTGCCATCTTCAAGGGCTGTGCCAACCTTTTCCAGGGCCTGCTGGGAGTTACATATGTCCAGGGTCTGCTGATAGCTGTGGTTATTGTGGCTCTATATTATGTGATAGGAGGACTGCCGGCCATCCTGTGGATAAGCTTCCTGCAGGGGCTTATAATGCTGGTGGGCGCCGTGTTCCTCTACGGAGGGCTTATCTCAGGAGGCGGGGGACTGGGCATATGGGATATGATCCCTGAGAATATGCTGAGCATGAGCGGCGCCGCAGTCCCGTGGCAAAAGACATTCGGGAACGCCTTTGCAATAAGTCTCGGACTCCTGGCGCTGCCTGACCTGCTTATCATGCTCTTCTCTGCCAGGGATAGGAGAGTGGTGCGCTTCGCAGGTATCTATGGCCCCATAGCCATCACTATTTACGCACTGTGCATCTTCTCCCTGGGCGTGCTTGCCTACGGGGTGTTCAGTTCGGAGCAACTGGCTCCCTTCATAATAAACCCCGACGGACTGGTGCCATTCCTGGCGACATCACTGTTGCCGCCGGGATTTGACAGCATCGTGCTGCTGGCTGCTATCTCGGCTGCGATGTCCACAATGAGCGCCATTGTGCTGGTCACGACAACAGCCCTCACCTCAGATATCCTGAAATACCTGCGGCCGGCCACTTCTGATGATAAGGTGCTCCTTATGACAAGGATAGTGGGAGTCATCATCATTGTCGTGTCGGCATTCTTTGCAATGGACGTACCCCAGATGATAGTACCCCTGGTTTCCGCAAGTATGGGAGTGATCGCCTGCTGCGTCTTCATACCGCTCATTTTCGGGCTTTACTGGGACCGCGGCACTTCAGCGGGATTCACTGCCAGCCTTGTGGCAAGCTTTGGCTCTGTGGTACTCTGGCAGCTCTTTGGAAACCCCCTCATTCATCCCGTATTCATCGGCCTGATCTGCGGCACCCTGGCTTATCTGGGAGGAAGCCTGGCAAC
>DANZ01000019.1:16779-48643 GCA_002501695.1 Methanolobus sp. UBA474
CCATGAAAACACATTTAACTCATCAGCATCAATAAAAATAAAAGGTGTTCCGATTGAAAAATGTGATTAGCAAGAGTTTCGAGATACAGGATTACATGATTGACGGTGCACTTGTCAATGGCTTCTGGATGACACTGGAAGACCGGGAAAACCTGACAACAGAAGTCGCCTATTCACCCGTCAGCGGCAGGACCTTTGCATCGGCAGCAACAGGGAGAATGATCTGTGAGATCACAGCAAAATGCGACAGGTTAAAATCACTGCTCCCGAAGAACGTAAACTGCGAAGTCACTTTTAAGGATTTCAATGATATGGAATATACTGCAAACGGGAAACCTCTTGATATCCAAGCCATGGAAATGGATGAGATCAGGGTTGTCTACAGGCTCTACGTTGAATATCACATTTGACCTTGATATCATCTGCCTTTAAGATCTAAGACGTCCTTGGGACGATACATCCGACCAACTTATTAATCGGGTCCCGGAACGGGCGATTTCTGACCTCCCGATAGTCCTTTTATCTATTTTTACTTGCTTTGGGGTCCTGTCCGAAAGATGCAAGAAGGGCAAGCAGGAATTCCCACACCCTCAGAACCGAAGGGATGTAGAGCTTCTCATCAGGAGAATGCGGGTTCCTGATAGTGGGTCCGAAGGATATCATATCCATTCCCGGGAATTTCGAGCCTATGACCGCACATTCAAGACCTGCATGTATAACTTTTACCTCCGGCGCCTTCCCAAATATCCCGGAGTAGATATCCGTGCAGCGCCTGGCCAGAGGTGAGGACGGATCAGGCTGCCATGCAGGATAGCCGCTGCTGTGGACAACATCCGCTCCCGCCGAGCCTGCAATGGATGCCACTGTATTAGTGATATCATGCAGTTCGGCGTTGACAGAACTACGCTGGCTTGTAACTATCACAAGCCAGAGATCCCTTCTGTTGCCATTTTCTGTCCTGCCGCCCCCGGTCCTGATAGTCGCCAGGTTGCAGGATGTCTGTACCAGCCCGGGCAGGTCTTCCGACATCCTGATAACGCCGGAAGGTAGCTTCTCTACGAGGGATACTATCTCCCGCCCCATATCCTGAGGCACTGGCTGCAGGTTCTCATCTGCGGCCTGCATTGAGATAGTCACCGACAGGGAGGGATCATACTCACCATACTCCTTCCGGGCTCCCTCCTCGATCCACCGGACAATGGACACGGCGCGCTCATACTGCTCGGGAGGCATTATCACAAGAGCTTCAGCATGACGGGGAATGGCATTGTGGGCAGAACCACCGCTGATATCCAGAAGTAACAGGCTGGTGCTGTCCATGAGGGTGCTGAGTGCAGTAGCCAGCAGTTTGTTGGCATTGGCCCTCTTTTCATGTATGTCCACACCGGAATGTCCTCCGGCCAGACCGGTCACCACCAGACGGCAGACACGGTGATCAGCCGGGAATGGTGTCCGTTCAAGAGGCAGGGTTATGGTCGTGTTCAGGCCGCCGGCACAGCCGACTATTAGTTCACCGTCGTTCTCGGAATCAAGGTTAAGAAGTATTTTCCCGGAAATGAAATCAGGCATCAGCTCGTTTGCACCTGTGAGCCCGGTCTCCTCATCCACCGTGAAGAGCAGTTCAACAGGAGGATGGGGAATTTCCCTGTGGCGTGCAAGCACCAGACCAATGGCAAGGGCAATACCGTTATCAGCGCCAAGTGTCGTGCCATTCGCTCCCAGCCAGTCGCCTTCGACGATGTGCCTTATTGGATCCTTACTGAAATCATGGGAAGAAACTTGCGTTTTCTCGCATACCATGTCCATATGACCCTGGATCACCACCGCAGGCGAGGCCTCATAGCCTTTTGAAGCAGGCACGCTCATAAGGACATTATTCACGCTGTCGAACTTGAAACTGAGGCCTGCTGAGAGGGCCTGTTCCTTGAGCCAGTTAGCTATGTTTTCCTCATGGCCGGAACAGCGCGGAATGGTGTTGATCTCCTCAAGCACTTCAAGTATTTCCTGTGTGATCGTGTCCATAGTTTATTCTCTTGCTTACTTTTATTAGTACTTACCGTTAATAAGAATAATTATATTGCCAAAACCGGAAACTGAAAAATAACATACAAGAACAGTAGCAGGAATGAACTGAAAATGTCCGACAGAATACAAAATACGATAAGTGTTATTATGGGAGACATAGTGGAGCAGGAAGTGGATGCCATAGTGAACGCGGCCAATAACTCACTGCTCGGAGGCGGCGGGGTTGACGGGGCGATACACCGGGCCGCAGGTCCGCAGCTCCTGGAGGAATGCAGGCTCATAGGGGGCTGTCCCACAGGCGAGGCGAGGATAACCGGAGGCTACAGGTTACCTTCAAAATGGGTAATACACACCGTTGGTCCGGTCTGGAAGGGAGGAAATTCCGGAGAGGAGATACTGCTGGAAAATGCCTACAGGAACTCTCTTGGCCTTGCAGCGGAATATGGCATCGGGAGTGTGGCCTTTCCCGGGATCAGTATTGGCGCATATGGTTTTCCGGTCGGCAGAGCTTCATTGATAGCCGTCAGGACTATACAGAGCTTCCTTGGAAAAGGGAGCACTCTCACAGACATCCGGCTGGTCTGTTTCAACGAGGCATCCTATTCCAGCTACTCAACAGCATTAGACTCATTGTTGAGGAAATGAGGAGTGGAATGCTTTCTATTATAATGATGAGTATCATTAGATTCATCTGTAGAGATATTATTATATAGTAGAAAAAGAAAGATTTGTCAGACATATCTCAAGGTTTGGAGCCCTGCTAAAAACTTGATGGATATGGCTATGGTGGTAGAGGTTACCCGAACCCGTCAAAAACAAAGACCCCGGAGAATAATTACAATTCATGCATGATGGAGTATGAGCTTAATGCCGTGGTGGCGGCATTCTTCGGGGCTCACTCTCATTTTTTCTCAGCAGGCATTTATCTTACAAGTGCGTCACATATAACCATGAAAGTCCTGATAGTCAAGAATATCCCTCATGAAGGACCGGGAATGCTTAAGCATATCCTCGACAGGCATGCTATAAGGTATGATATCATTGATCTTGATCTCATTGACTTCAGATCAGGAGAGTCTCTCCCGGATCCGACATCATACAATGCAGTCTTTGTTTTCGGGGGCCCGGAGAGTGCCAATGACAAAAGCAGCAAGATGCTTAACGAGCTTAAAATGATAAAGCTGGCAGTGGAAAGCGGCATACCCTATCTTGGCATATGCCTTGGGATGCAGGCGCTTGTGAAGGCATGCGATGGAAGCGTGTACAGGAACCCTGTAAGGGAAGTGGGAACAAGGGGGCCGGATGGCAATTACTTCACGGTGGATATCTGCCCGGGGAAAGAAGATGACCCGCTGCTCAGAGGACTTACCGGCCCTCTGAGTATATTCCACCTGCATGGTGAAACCGTCAGCCTGCCTGAGAATATGGAGCTGCTTGCCACCGGGAAGTTCTGCAGGCATCAGATAGTAAAGGCCCGTAAGAATGCCTATGGTATACAGGGGCATTTTGAACTGACACCAGATATGTTCCGTGAATGGATGTCAACGGACCCGGAGCTGATAGCCGGGGATAGTGAGAAAATTGCACGTGATTTCCTGTCGATCTACGAGGAATACAGCAGCAGCGGGGAAAGACTATTCACCAACTTCCTGCAGGCTGCCGGGCTGATCGGGCAACCGGAGGCTCCGGTCTGAAACAGATATAAGTATCCTGAAAAAAGGATATCCTCCTCCTGGGTCATCTTATTTTGAACAGGAACCCCTTCAGATCGTACCATTCATTGCACTGCCGGAGTTGCCACTGTCATTACTCAACTCATGTTTTCTGAAACTGCCAGAGTGCTGTTATCCGGAGTGTTCTGACTGCTGTTATCCGTGTTGAGGGAAGAGACCCTGAGAAACTCATCAAGTTCCCTCACGGTATCATCACTGACATCGCTTCCAAGTATCCATGCAAAGTTGAAAACCTGCTGGCTTGGATGCATCGGGTCCGGCTTAAGCACCTGCAGTATTGCCCCTCACCAGATCAAGGCTGTCACCACCCCAAAACAGTGCAGCCTTCCTGTAAGACAACCAATTAAGAATTTAGGCGTACACCGTGTATATTATTAAGTGCAAAGCCTCAGAATACCTTTTTCGAAGCAATATTACCATAAAAGAACAGGTAGTCCGCTGACAGGAGATACATAACGTTTCCGTCTTCAACTGTGCCTGAAATACTTGTTTCTGATATCAGGATACAAATGGTTTTATCCTTATAAAAAAATCAGGTAGTATGTCGTTCAAACCGATCGGAAAAGTAGTCAATTTTGCTGATGAGGAGACCATGGAACTTCTTGCGCTGTGGAGAGATGCGGTCAGCGGGATCGAGCTAAACAAACATGCTCATGCGTTATCATATATATTCGATGAATACTCACATTATATCATTATTCACGACCCTCTGGAGATGGAATTCCCAAAGAGCAGGGACGAATGGAACAGACGTTTCTGCAGGGAAGCCGGGATTTCTGTTGTAAGGTATATAAAGCACGATGGTGACACACTCTACTTCCAGGGCCTGCTCGCTTTGAACAATTCATCGGTATACAGTATTGTTCCCTACACGGCATTCGACCATCCGGAAGCCACATACCCGAAGATAGGAATGGAGAAACTCAAGAAAGACGTCTTTGCTGAAATAATGCCGCTTGTCAAAGGAAAAGACATCCTTGATGTCGGTTGCGGGCTTGGGGCTGCAACAATGGAAATAGCACGGCACAACAGATCATCACAGGTGCTCGGCATCGATCTTCTGGAAGGGATGATACGACAGTGTCGTGTCAATGCTGAGATCCATGGAATTGAGAATGCCCGGTTTGAGGCTGCAAGTATTTATGCTCTGCCATATGAGAATAACAGGTTCGATACAGTTACATGCTTCTTCATGTTGCATCATCTTGAGGATATCCCAAAAGCCCTTGAGGAAATAAAGAGGGTGCTGACAGACGGAGGCAAAGTCTTTGCCTCCGAACCGCTGGACCATCACCACGGTATCCAGAGAGAGGGAAGGGACTGGATAAAGCTGTTTGAGGATGCAGGCTTCTCTGCTGTATCGAGAAATATAAGCAAATCGGTCTTCATTCAGGCAACCAATGAGAAATGATCACAATGGAGGAAGCGGGCGCATAAGCACCCGCTTTCGAGTCTGTGTGCAACTTCAGTTTTAAAGGTAAATTGCTACTTTAAGTTAGCATATTTATTGCACTCTGTTGCTACAAATACAACCTTTTGTAACACAATTTCTACAATGGTCCTATATCATATAAATAGATTATGTAGCGAGGAGCCGTCTTCTAACTCAATATTAAAAATCGAAAGGTTAAAGTATGTATTATGCTAACAAATAACATTCTACTTTTAAGGAGATAAAAAATGTTAGGCATAGACGACCCACAGATATGGATTGCATACTTGTTGTGTTTACTGAGTGCAATGGGATGTATTCTCTACGGGATCATTCACTGGAATGATGGCAAGGAAAATGAGGAGGGCTGCTGATGGCAGTCAGTACACCGATCCTCGGTATTGCCGTACTGATCTATATGATGGCAGTGTCCTACTTAGGATGGTTGGGATATAAACAGACAAAGAACACCGAAGACTTCATGGTAGCCGGCAGAAAGATAAACCCATTAGTACTGGCGTTATCCTACGGGGCCACCTTTATAAGTACTTCAGCGATCGTCGGTTTCGGAGGATACGCAGGAGCCTTCGGCATGGGCGTGCTCTGGCTGGTCTTCATGAACATCTTTGTAGGTATATTCATAGCATTCGTCGTATTCGGATCCAGGACCAGGCGTATGGGCGTGAATCTCGGTGCCGTCACATTCCCTGAACTTATAGGAAGAAGATTCAAATCCCGCTTCATCCAGGGTTTCTCAGGTGCGCTTATAACGCTGGTTATGCCCATTTATGCCGGAAGTGTACTTATTGGCGGAGCCCGCTTTATGGAAACAGCATTGAATATCGATTATAACAGTGCTGTCCTTATACTTGCCGTCATTGTAGCTGCCTATGTCATTACGGGAGGGCTTATAGCGGTGATATATACCGACGCCCTGCAGGGAGCACTCATGTTTGTCGGGATGACACTTCTTCTCGTCCTTACCTACGCTAAACTGGGAGGTGTGATGGAATCTCACCAGGCACTCACCAATATGGCCCATCTCGTACCGGCGAACCTAGCTGCTGTAGGACATACCGGCTGGACTTCCATGCCTTTATTTGGTTCACCTACCTGGTGGACACTTGTTTCCACCATAGTACTGGGAGTAGGCATCGGTGTGCTTGCCCAGCCGCAGCTTGCTGTCAGGTTCATGACAGTAAAGAACACCAGGTCGCTCAAGAGAGCGGTGCTTTCAGGCGGGCCTTTCATCTTTATGATGGCAGGTGTGGCGTACATCGTCGGAGCGCTCTCAAATGTATATTTCCTGGAAAACAGGGGTATGATAGCACTGGATGCTGCCGGAGGGAATATCGACCTGATAATTCCCGAATATATCAACAGTGCAATGCCTGAATACTTTATTATCTTCTTCCTGCTGACATTACTTGCAGCTGCCATGTCCACCCTGAGCTCCCAATTCCACACAATGGGAACGGCAGTGGGACATGATCTATACCGGGAGTTCATTATGAAAGGAAAAGCTGGTAAGACTGTCACCATTACCAAACTCGGGATCGCAGTGACCATAGTGGCAAGCGTGGCCCTTGCATACATCCTTCCGATTGGTATAATAGCAAGAGCAACTGCAATATTCTTCGGACTTTGTGCCGCAGCTTTCCTGCCCATGTACACAGGAGCCCTGTTCTGGAAGCGCATGAACCGGCAGGGTGCGATAGCAAGTATGCTGGTAGGAGCTTTCACAAGCCTGTTCTGGCTTACATTCGTGCATGCAAAAGAAGCAAGTGCACTGGGCATAAGCAAGGCGCTCTTTGGAATGGATACTATCCTGACAGGTACCTGGACAGTGGTCGATCCAATCCTCATAGCTACCCCGGTAGCCATCCTGACAGCTATAATTGTCAGCCTGATGACACAGCCTGACCCGCAGGAACACATTGAGCACTGCTTCAGGAGCTCGGCCACAAACGATTAAGAACATTGTTTTTGAATTGGTCTTTTTGGCTCGATAAGATGAAGTTTCTGGCACTCCTCTGCCAGAAATTATTTAATAACCCCTCTTCTACGAGCTGTTCTTTAAAGAGGGGTTATCAGACATCGTTCTCTCTCGGGTTCCGTAATTGTCTTGCCTGGCTTATTCTTGAACATTTAAGATACATTTAAATATTGATATATGATAGCATATAACACGGAACTATAATGATTAATAATCAGTTATAAGGTGAAAAAATGCTTGGAATCGATGATCCTCAAATATGGCTGGCTTATGTTCTTTGTGTTTTTAGTGCTATAGGCTGTATCATCTATGGCGCTTTAAAATGGAATGACGGAGAAGAAGAGGAGGAGTGCTGATGGCCGTCAGTACACCAGTGCTCGGTATTGTCGTACTTATCTATCTCATGATGATCTTCTATCTGGGATGGCTTGGATATAAGAAGACGAAGCTTACTGAAGATTATATGGTTGGCGGCAGGAAGATGCACCCCTATATCCTGGCTATATCATACGGGGCCACTTTTATCAGTACCTCGGCCATAGTAGGATTCGGCGGAGCTGCTGGCGCTCTTGGAATGGGATTGCTCTGGCTTGCTGTCATGAACATCATTGTAGGTATCTTCCTGGCTTTTGTAATTTTTGGGAAAAGAACCCGTAGTATCGGATTGAAACTTGGTGCAGTCACGTTTCCCGAACTTCTTGGGAGAAGATACCAGTCCCGTTTTATCCAGGGTTTCTCCGGAATCCTCATTGGCCTCTTTATGCCGCTCTATGCAGGGATAGTGCTTATCGGGGGAGCAAGGTTCGTCGAGACTACCCTTAATATAGATTATGATGTTGCTGTCCTTATACTCACTGTGATAGTTGCTGCTTATGTCATCACAGGAGGCATTATTGCGGTGATGTACACAGACGCCCTGCAGGGCGCTCTCATGTTCCTTGGAATGGCATTCCTCCTCACTTTAACCTATATCAAGCTTGGAGGCGTGGTGGAAGCCCATCAGGCACTCACCAATATGGCTTACCTGGTACCTGAAAGCCTTGCAAAGGGAGGACACCTGGGCTGGACATCCATGCCTGTGTTTGGATCGCCCATCTGGTGGAATCTGGTATCAACACTTGTGCTGGGTGTAGGCATCGGGGTGCTTGCCCAGCCGCAGCTTGCAGTCAGGTTCATGACCGTGAAGGATGACAAGGCCTTGAACAGGGCAGTGCTGGTCGGCGGACCTTTCATCCTTATGATGACAGGGGTGGCTTTCATTGTAGGGGCACTCTCAAACGTTTACTTCTTTGACAAGCTGGGAGTTATATCAGTCGTCGCTGCCAAAGGGAATATAGACCTGATAATTCCCGAGTACATTAACAGTGCCATGCCTGATCTTTTCGTAGTCCTGTTCATGCTGACCCTGCTGGCTGCAGCCATGTCAACCCTGAGCTCCCAGTTCCACACGATGGGAACTGCAATAGGGCATGACTTCTACCGCGAGTTCCTGAAAAATGGAGAGATAGGACAAACTGTCAACGTCACCAAAATAGCCATACCGGTTACGATCCTGATCAGTGTGGCGCTGGCGTACATCCTGCCCATCAGCATCGTAGCGACTGCCACAGCTATATTCTTCGGACTTTGTGCTGCCTCTTTCCTGCCCATGTACACAGGAGCCCTGTTCTGGAAACGCATGACAAGGGAAGGTGCGATAGCAAGTATGCTGGTAGGAGCTTTTACCAGCCTGTTCTGGCTTTTGTTCGTGCATGCCAAAGAGGCCGTACCCTTTGGGATCAGCCAGGCCCTGTTTGGTAAGGCGACGCTCCTTGGCGGGACATGGGCATTCGTGGACCCGATAATAGTTGCCACACCTCTGGCCTTCATAACTGCGATAGTTGTGAGCCTGCTCACAAAACCGATCCCGCAGGAACATATGGAAAAGTGCTTTGGGAAATAAGCGAAAGCCGGGAAGATCAACAGAACAAAAGAATTCAATGTGGACAAATTAAGTGCGTCCACATTTCTGTTTCAGAACACCATTCAGAACAGTAATAACTTTGACCCGATCACATTGGCAGGACCATACCGCCATATGGCATTACGTGTACTCTGGCCCGCGGGTTCTTTTCCAATATCCTGTCCAGCGTTTCCTGGAGATCTTCCACATGGGTGAAAAAAGCTTCCTCTGCATCACTGCATGATAGACTGGAAAAAAGATAGAGGTCATAGTCCTTTGCCATCTTTGCGGTAAGTGCTGCCTTATGGCCACCGAACTCAAAACATGCGTCAAACTTCCTGATAACGTCATCAGGGTCCTTGGCTTCAGCGTTCCACCTCTCATAAACTGCGTTGCCTATGCAGTCAGAGCATTCAGCAACCATGATAATGGAGCCTCCCTTTTTGGCGGCACTTTTGGAGTTATCCAATGCTTTGGTAGCCTGGTAGAGGTTTATATCTTTGGGATAGCCTCCTGAAGAGACCACGACCACATCCGCAGGCTCCACGCTGACCTTGAACAGTGCGTCTGCGACCTCAACGCATCTGCGGTGAGCATCAATGAAATTCCCGGCTGCAGCATAGACTATCTCTTTTTTGCTGTCGATCACCACGTTCACAATGAAGTCAAGGCCCGCAATAGCAGCAGCTTCTTCCATGTCCTGCCTTACAGGGCCGTCGATTATCCCTGATGAGGCACGCTCATCTATCATCATCTTATGATTGGCTATCACGGAATCATGAGAGCTCACACCCGGCAGGATACACTTGGCCCCTCCGCTGTAACCTGCATAGTAATGGAACTCAACATTGCCTATGCCTACCACAATATCTGAATCAAGCACTGCATCCATGACCTCTACAGGAGTTCCGCGGCTTGTTTCTCCAATGTGCCTGCATCTTGCAGTATCATGCTGTATGCAGCGTATCCTGCTGAAGACATCCTCACCGACCAGCCCCTTCATTTCATCATCCGTCTGCTGCCTATGCAGTCCCAGAGCAAATATGATAGTGATATCGGTGTCCTTCACACCACCCAGATATAATTCATCCAGTACGGAAGGAATGATCTTTGAGGTCGGTACCGGGCGGGTGGTATCACTTACGACCACAGCAACAGAAGAACCGGGATGAACTATCCCGGAAAGGCGCTTGCTGCTGACGGGGTTTTCCAGCGCATATTTTAAAGATACTTTATTCCCAGACTTGTCCTCAGATACAGGAAGGATTATCATATCAAGATTAGCTGCCGGGATATCCAGCTCAGTTCTGCCTTTCCCATAAGGTAGTTCTATAATGGTCATAGTCAGTGCAAAGTGGCTGCTCCTATAAATAAATTAATATTGAAGACAGGTATCAACCCGGAAAGAGGCCCATGGGTCAGAGAGCGCATTATAGAGAAGGGCAAAAGTCTTATGACGAGAACTAGAGGGGATATTTATTTTATGAATGTAATCGACTTTTGCCTAAACTATCTTCGACATAAAGAAATATAAACCTAACCCATAGGAAGGCAATAAATGCAGCTATGGTCAGCAATCCTTAGCCTTGATGCAAATATGGCCATTTACATCAAGGATAACTACATTGGCATCAGATACCTTTTTTACCTCTGATGAAAAAATATGAGGATCCTGAGAGATGTGTTCGTAGGTGTTATAATGCATGGGTATTGTAATTTTTGGGCGCAACATACCGACTGCAAGTGCGGCATCATTAGCATCCATTGTATATCGCCCCCCGATAGGGATAATGGCCACGTCCGGTTTATATAGATCCCCTATCAGCTGCATGTCCCGGAACAATCCTGTGTCTCCCGCGTGGTAAATGCAAACACCTCCGGTACGTATGATAAATCCCGCAGCTTTTCCGCCATCGAATAAATGGCCGGCCTCATCTATAGAGGAAGAATGGCAGGCTGGTGTCATTGTGACAGCGAGATCCTGGAGTTTTATGGTGCCTCCAATGTTCATACCCTCTGTCAGAACGCCTCTTGATCTGAGATACTGTGAAAGTTCATGGATACAGAATACCCTGCATCCAATCCTTCTCGCTATACTGACAGTATCGCCCAGATGATCGAAATGCCCATGAGTGACGGCTATGAAGTCGGTTTCTACCTCACCGGAGCGGACAGTTGCTGCAGGATTATTGTCCAGGAAAGGGTCTATGAGCAGCCGGGATCTTGAACGCACCTCAAAGCAGGAGTGGCCAAGCCACGTCAATCGAACTTTTCCCATGATCAGAATGTGGCTTTCATCCGAGTAATAGATTTTCATATCAGAATGATTATATCCATGCAGCAAAATGTAGGACCGAACTTCTGGAAATAGAAATGGATATAGGCATAGTTATTCATGGCCCGGATATTGTCGATTCAGGGATGGCGCTCAAAATAATTAAAGTGCTCGGCAGATTCGGAAAGATCAGCGCAAGGATGGCAGGCACTACTGGCAAGATCGCTGTGCTCGATGCCCACCTTGAAGAACTTATAGACATAAAAGCATCGTTGCGGCCAAGTGAATGCATTGAAGAGTTCTTCATGACAAAGGACGCAGTATTCCTGCTGAACCATGGCAAGACCCTTGATAACGGGCGTTTTTTTGCCAGCCTTGTGGTAGCAAATCTAAAGAACAAGGATATTAAGCCTCTCATTCAAATAGAAAGGCCGTCCAGTGAAGATGGGGAAGTGGTCCCATGGAACAGATCCTCAACCACCCTTGCCGCAGAGACAGCCCGGTTACTGGAACTTGAACTGTCAGATGTCGCAGAGATCTTCACAACCATACGTATAGAAGACCACGGACACAGGATAGTAAGAAAGGTATTCGGGGTGCATCCGGGAGAGCACATTCTAATCAACGGTATCGTTGTTGCCTATGCGTTGTCCGGTGATGTCAGCATAATCGCAGAGAACGGGTTCATCAAGGATATAACCGGCGCTGAAGTAAAGATGCATGGACTGGAAAAGCTCCACAACTACGAAAAGATGGATACTATTGACATCACCAGATCCTGGGTCAAAAGCGGCCCTCTGAGAGGGAACAACTTCTCAGCGCGCGTACACAGGGAAAGTGACACAGGGTATCCGATAGCTGGAAATGCGCCCGTGCATGAGCTGATGAGCTCTGCAGGCAGCATAAGAGCAGTTATTATCGATCATGAAGCTGAGAGGTCCTTTGAACTGGCAGCCGGTGCACAGTTAGCTGTGACTGTAGGCGATGACACCACAGAGATAGCAGGAGATATCCTCTACAGGCTTGGCATACCTATCATAGGAATAACTGACGGGGATATTGACGGCTTTGCACACAGGAAACATATATTTCCGGGATCTATAGTACTAAGGCTCAGGTCCGGTTACGATGATATTGCAGGTAAAAGGATAAAAGCCGAGATATTCGGCGGCGATGGAGCCGGATATTTTGCATCCGTAACAGAGTTGCATAATAGAATTATTTTTTTGACTAAGGATTGTATTAAATTTGAGACAAACTATTAATTTTTTACGACTTTAATTATAACCATATATAACTTTAAATATAATAATTGCATACTATGTATTAGAGCTCTTACTGAGCGCTATCAAATCAGGGGTTATTATGAAAGAATATGAAGTCAAAATACTGGATGACACAGACTACAAGTTCATTGAAGCACTGAAAAGTCTTGGAATGTCTAGAAATGTAGCTACGACGCTTACCTATCTTTCTAATGTGCAGGAGGCATCCTCGCAGGAAATAGAGATGAGTACCGGGCTTCGACAGCCTGAGGTCAGCGTTGCTATGAGGCAGATGCGCGAAAGAAGCTGGATAGATATCCACAACAAAAAGGCGATTGGAAAGGGCAGGCCTACAAAGATCTACAAACTTTCCGCCCCCGTTGAGGACATTATCAAGCACTATGAGCGCAAGATAATAGAAGACACAAAAACAACGATGGATGCCATTACCAAACTCAAGAACATCACAAGCAAAATGTGATGCGTGCCCTTTTTCCGGTAAGTTTATCTATCGAACAAGTGGAGTCCCCTTTCCTTACAGCTGCAGGCTGTCGGGCAGGGGATTACAACCACATTGATCATAACTGGTTCTTATCATTTATTTTCTGCGGAAGTAAGCATAGCTTTCCCGGCATTGCAAAAACATCTTGAGGGCAGTTCATCCCTGTGATGCGATGCACATAATGGTCAGACTGCCGGACATAGCCGTCGCATCTACAGGGACGGCCTGTCCGTTCTTCAAAATGAGAACGGTCTCCTGATTGAGACCGAGCTTTTCAAGGATCTGTTCATACGTGGTCCCTTGCGAAACCTCCAGTTCCTTATGGGGAATATCGCTATTCACTACATCAATGTGCAATTGTATGCTCAATCTGTGATTTCACCACCTTCTGTTATAAGGTCGTTGAGGTTTTCCTGAAGCAGCTTTTCATCGAGTTCTTCATTTTTCTTTTCACCCTTACGTTCATAACCTCTTTTTTGGAACTTTGACATACTAAAGCACCTCAATTAACATCTGTTGCGATAGGCTTTAATCTTTTCGGGTTCAGTGCATCAAATAAATTCAAAAACGGGATTGATCAAAAGAAACTCAGGACCATGGCTGCTACATGGAGTAAAAATACATCCTTACCATCACCTTAATATGAACCTTATTAATATTACATTAATTAAATAATTATTGAACTGTGGTCTGAATAATATGAGCAAAAATAGATCACCCCGATTATCAAATGATCTTATGTAATTGCAAGCCGGCAAATAAAGGAATTAATTATTCCAGGGTTTACGGATGTCACCCCGGCACGTACGACAGATATTCAGAACAATTTATCCGCGATCCCTTTCAACTGCAGGCAGTAGTTACACTCCGGCCCTTCTTCCATCACCAGTTTGCGCGACCAGGTACTTGCAACCGAATTGTCAAAGGCCATTGACCCCAGCAGCCTGATGCCAAGCTTTTTGCTGAAATCACTTACCACCTCATCGATCTCCTTTTGCTTATCCGGAGGGGTCCTGTTAAAAAGCAGACATGCCCGGGTTCCCAGCTTGTCGGCCATACTGGAAAGGATATAGGTTCCCCTTATATCCTGCACATCGATGGTTGAAATAATAGTAGCCCTGTCAGCAATGTTCATTGCGAGCAGACTGGACCTGTTAATTCCCGGACTGCAGTCAAACAGGAAATGATCTATTGACATATCATGATGGATGCTGTTTATAAGTTCAAGCATCTTTTCTCTGGCTTGCGTGGGCGTATCGAACATTGTGATGATATCCTCCTCACATGCCTTTGAAGGCACAATGTAAAGCTCATGGTCCCTATGCCTGTAAACCACATCAGATGGCCTGCATGTTCCCTGAAGGAAGTCTACAAGTGTCATCTTATACTTTATGTTGAAGAGTGAGTGAATGCCCGGGCCGCTAACATCAGTGTCCACAATGCAGATCCGTTCCCCGCGCTCTGCAAGTAAAACCCCGAGATTTCCGATGAACGTTGTTTTGCCTGTGCCCCCCTTGTATGAATGGAAACTTAGCAGCATTTGTCTCATCCCAGCAACAGGTCAAGTTTGCTCTCTATTTCCTCGACCGCAGACCAATGATCATCTTTATCAGACTCACTCTTTTTCTTCATGGAGTAGTATATCTTTTTGCCCCTTCTTTCCCTCTCAAGCCATCCACCCCGATAAAGCTCATTGAGATATTTATTCTCTATGGACCTGTGCCTGCCTGTAACAACGCTAACCTCATCTGCAGTACATGACCTCATATCCGACACCGCGAAGAGGGACTTTCGGATAGAGTCAGGAACTGTGAGAAAAATAGCCATTTTGTCATCAAGCTGTGGAGGAGAGTATGTTTCGATCTTAGACATGCGTAACTCAAGAGAGTTTAAACGCCTGTTTATATCATACAGATAATCCATAATATCGGTATTATTGTGGGGGTCAGACATGATTATCAGCGCTTGTGATGGTTAGCCACTTTTTACAAAAAAATAGATGTGATAATATATAAACGTGACTAATTGAATATACTAAAAATCACTTATGAGGGCCGTGTAGTGTACAGACTGCCGGATAAATATCAGTGATCTCAGCAGTGATCTCAGTGATTTTTTCGATGAACAGGTGCTTACTTCCTGAATGCCGGGAAAGCAGACATGATATCTCTTGCCTTCAGATGCAGAGAGTGTCCAGAAACAGATCCATCTCCTCAGAAAGCTTTGCGTCCAACAGGTGCCTGGAATTGCCCAGATATTGCCCGAATGCAAGTATATCGCCTTCTGATATCGATTTACCCATATTCGACCTGAATTTAAGAGATTCATAGGAATCGATAAGTTCGGGCATGACCATGCGCGGATAGTTTCCTGCAAGCTGCCTTAGAAGAAAACGGGTTTTAGGATAGGGAAGCATTAAACAGTCCCTGTAGCGAGGGGACACGATCGTGTCAGTGGAGCATATTGTGTCAAACATCAGCCTTTCTTTAAAAAAGCGGGCAGCATCAGGATTATCAGGTTTTGTTATCACATTTGATCGCAAACATTCCACAGCAATAGCGAAAAGCAACCTTCCTACACCCATATTCCTGAAAGAGGGATGAACCTCGATGCTGCGCAGCAGATGAACAGAACGCAGGACAACATTCTTCTTCCCTCTATGAGTCTTTTCAAGATTATCAGACACTTTCTCAAACCTGGCAAAACCAAGCAGCCTGTTGCCGGTGTCTACGGAAACGAACAGCATATGACCTGAAGAAACAGATGTTTTCATCAGGAAATCATAGGGCATGCCGAAATTATTATGAAAGTAATTGAAGCCCGGAGTATTTGACAGCCCCACTTCGATAGTGAGGCTCCCTACGGCTTCCTCGGACTCAAGCAGTCCATAGGAGACATTCCCGGCCTTATGCAGCACACACATACCATCGATAGACATTTTCACGTACCGTTCGTTTCACACATTAGCCAGTTCTCTTAAAGCAAAATAAGTGTATCTGCCCTTCTTGAAAGACGTGATCAACCGTGCCTGCTCCATCTGCCCGACAATGGAGGAAAGCCCATCAGATCCAGGCAAGCCGCACCTGGGACTTAGCTGGTTCTCCAGCTGCTTCAGGGTCGCAGGACCAAGCTCCCTCAACTCTTCAAGGATCATCTGCTCAAGGTGCCCTACAGAGACATTCGCTTCATGCCTGCTCCGGAAGCTGTCCCCTGCAAAACCGAACTGTTCCATTTCCTCACGCATCTTCTGAATATCCGCATGAACTTCCTCTATCTTCTCTGCATCCTGCACGGACTTCAGCAGCTGTTGCTGCATGTGTGCAAGACTCTCATTCACCTCATCCCGGAAAGAAGCAACGGCTTCAGAAATGACAAGAATCTCCTCCCGGCTCGCTTTTAAAGCCATGCTTTTTTCAAGTCCGGATACATCAAAATCCCGGGCATGCAAAGGAGCTTCTGCGGAGATGATCTCCGGGACACTGCTCTCCTGAAGGGTTTTGCTTAGTTTCTTGATCGCCTTTGTGTGCAGGTTCACAGCTTTTGTAATATTCTGGATCGAGGCATTGATATCTTCAATGCCCTTTGCATGCTTTGCGGTATCTTCGAGCTGGTTGTTCTGGAGCTCGGCCATGAATTGCATGTTCTCTGTCAGGTTTGTAAGTTCTTCCGTGATACCGCACAATTGAGAAGATATCTTTTCAATAGACCTGTCATGGACAACCACTTTCTGCACAGTGTATTCCCTGCTGCCGGTCTCGACAAATGATCTGAAGTCCTGTGAGTTGTAATTTGGAACTGCCTGGGACAGCATCTTGAAAAGTTCAATATAGGTTGCATGAATCTGTTTTATTGAGACGAGCTTTGATGATACGGCATCTGAAAGCCCCCTTACAAGGAATGTTCCATTCTCAAACCTGAAAAAGTCCACTCCTGCGCTGAACTGGCGGACCTTATCCCTTGCATCCTCAACTATCTGTGACGATTCACTGTCGCCGAATATGTTCAGCATGGCCGCATACAGATCGTTCAGGGTTTTGGCATAAGTGATCTCAAGCACATCAGGAGGGACTTTTGCAGCATCAAGGGTCTCGGCACTCAATACATCCTCTGCTTTGAGGACCCTTCTTAAGCGTTTGGAAAAAACGTCAAAATCCCTTCTTAAACGCCTGAACTCATCCTGGCCGGGAACTTTAGACATCTCGGCATTGATCTGGGAGATAGACTCTTCATGCCCGCTGAAACCTCCGTTTACCCTCACCCGGAGCTCTTCGAACCTTTCCTCAAAATGTGCCAGTTTTGCTTCCAGTTCCAGATAACGCGAGTCAGCGATGGCTGCTTCCTTTTCCTGCACAGTGCCGGAATGTTCGGGCTTCTCTGTGCACTTCTTACTTTCAGGATAACCGTGATATTCATTATAGGTATCGAGAGTGACTGGATCAGGGGCCTGGACTTCCTTTATCTTTGTTTCTCCGCATGTTTCGCTACTCATCCCAACACCACCGCTTCATACAAAGGACTCCAGTTTGCGCTTTATATCGGGTATCCACTCCGCTTCACACATGTCAGCAACATAATCCCCATGGAGAGGGCGTATCTGGTCCCTTATGATCATCTCGACAAGCAAAGGCCAGAGATCTTCGGTCATCCATTTCGGAGATGAGGCGATCTCGTTGAAGGCCATTGCTAGTGCGGGCTCGACCTCGCCCCTGCCCATCACACCCGTGATCTTGCCCTTGATATCGGCAAGTATTTTCATATTCTTTTTATACTCCGATGACTGGGTGTACATCTCGTTGAACACTATCTTGGCAAGTATGCGCAGCTCTGAAGCAACCTCATCCGAATAGTTAGCCAGCTGGTCAGCGGTCATCGGGCGCTGTTCGAAGATGTGCTGTATGACCTCCCTTGCGATCTGGATCTTGCGCATGTCATCGGTAAGATCTGCCTTGCCGGTAAAAAGGGAGATGAGAAGTGCACCCCGCCCTACGGATGAGAAGATCACAGTGCCAAAATCATATTCTATCACTGACTGCCTGAGGCCCATGGCAAGCTGCTGGCTTACATGCAGCAGGTTGTTGCTTATCAGATTTGTCAGTTCGAATATCTTGGGACCTATACTTTCAGGGATGTATGAAGCATATATCCGGCCATCGGCGCCGGCAAAGAGGAGCACGTCGACTTCGCTGGCGTCATAGGTCCTTTTTAGCTGAGATACCAGGGCAAACTTCAGAAGGGATACATCTTCCAGGTCTTCCTTTGTCTTTTTAACCACCGGGTTCACCACTTTTATAACGATGTTACTGTATCATCTCTTCCAGGTCGCTGAGATTATCGATCTCTATCAGACCTTCACCCGATGGCTTCCGGATAGCGGATGCAACAGCAACAGAAGTGTCAGCTGACAATTCCCTCATATCAAGCTGTATGTCGGAAGATCTGCTCTCCTCCTTCCTCCGGGCGATCTCATCCCTGGTGAGGGCATCAGTGAGTCCCTGGGATTCGAAGAATATCTGCAGTGTTTCCTTGGGCGAGAACGGGTATGACCAGTTCTCCTTAACGTATGCAAGACGCTCAAGCACTGTTTCACCGGCACCCAGATCTGCAGCGGTCCTGATAGCCTTGTTGAACAGGTCATCATATTTGCGCATGTCTTCCGCAGATACCAGCGGAGTGGTGCGCACTACGACCCCTATGCCTCGCACAAAAATGTAGGGGTATACTTCCTCACCATGCCTGGTGGCACGCATTTTAACGATCTCCAGAGCTCTGTTGAAAGCACCGCCTATCGGGCGATAGGTAAGATGCACTGCGCCATCGGACATATATATAGGTATAAGCACATCCTCGCCGATAGTCTCACCCGGAGCTGCATGCTCCTCGGTTGTTATCAGGACGGGACCCAGTTGTTTGAGCGTATAGAACAGCTTGGTAATGACCTCACGCTGCTCCTGCTTGTCATGGATAGCCCATGTAAGGGGCGTCAGCGGGTCGATAACGACACGCGTCTTCACGGAGAAGTTCTTGTTCATTTCCACAAGTGCAGGCAGTTGCTCATCGACAAGCTTTACAAAGTCCTTTCCCTTGGAATGGAAGAAGAACAACTCTTTCTCATAATACTTGTCCAGGTTGAAGCCAAGCATCTTAGCTTCCCGCATTATCTGCTCAGGAGGCTCTTCCATGCTTATGTAAAGGCCATTTTCACCATGCTCCAGCCCGTAATTCAGGTACTGCATGGCAAAAGTGGATTTACCCGTACCGCTTGAACCTACAACAAGCAATGTAGTATTATCCCTTACGCCGCCTTCGATGACCCTGTCAAGACCTGCTATGCCTGTAGGGATCCTTTTCTCTTTGCTCATTCAAATCCCTCCATATTGATGGTTTCCGGCTCAATTGCCTTCAGTTCGCCCATTTCCACGGAAAGGATGAGCGATTCGTTACTATCGAACGGAAAACTCTTTTCTACATAAATAGCCTCTATGGATGAACCCATCACCAGCATATGATCACTTATAGCGACCCAGCCCAGATCGTTCTTCTTAACAACGTTCTTCAGCAGCACGGTATTGGTTTTAGTATCCATTCCTGCGCATTCTCCTCTGTAGTGTGATGACGTTGTGATAACACGGACCATTTTACCGATAAAACCCGAAAGACAATCAACCATAGAGTCCTTTTTGGAACCGGACATTTTCTTACCTCCGTTAACCTCTTTTCATTTTAGCCATAAGTTCGGCAAAACTGTCTGCTTTTTTAGCTTCTACCTGCATCCTTACACTCTCTTGTGATGTGGCCGGATTTACCGGCTGTGGCGGCATAGGAGCACTGGCCTGGACCTTTTGTGTCATTGCACCAAAGGCTGAACCAAAGGTGCTGTGAGTTGAGGCTATTGAGGCAAGCTCTTCCTGTTTTTTCCATGGCGGATCGAATATTTTTTCCTGCTTTTTAATGTTAGCTGCAAACTGCATGTAGGCATTCCCGATCTCCGAAAGCCTTCCGCTGTCCAGTAACTTATATATTGTCAGGGCCCTGACCCTCTCCACAAGCTCATTATCATCAACCGGAGGCCTTATGCCTGAAAGGATCATCTTGTCATGCTCATCCAGCAGGACCTGATAGGCAGATATAGGCTGCAGGGCTACCTTGAACCTGCATACCTGATTGCCGTTCTTGATACATTCGATCTCCTCAACCGAGCATTCAAGTTCAAGCTCCTCGGTAAAGAACCTATGCAGTGCATCAGTGGTTGCAACGCACACTTTCTGGTTATTCAGGGCAGGATAGCAATTACAAACCGGATTGTTAGGAACCGCAAAAATGTAATTCATCGGAGCGTATGAAATCAGCTGCATCGATCCCAGGCCTGCATCCGTGAAGAGCTTTACATGAAAATTATATAGCGATGTTGACTTGATGGCATCGATAGTAAAAGCCTTGAGGAATTTCCGGGTCTCGCTCCAGGGAACCTTTGCATGGGGGAATCTCTCACTTATGTTCTGTTGTATCTTGAGCAGTGCACCAAAAGCTCCCATGGATTGCGCAAAGCTGCCTTCATTCATTGGGGGCAGACCACCGGGAGATGCGGTCATGAAAGGGGGCAATCCGGGAGGAACATCACTCATGTTGCAACCTCCATTGCAGGAAAGCTGTAAAGCGGCGCATTTTACATCATCTCCTTTATTTGTTTCTTGCCTTCTTCTGTCAGGGTGCCGGAGTTGTCGCATAGATTCTGATCCCTCAGGCTCTTAAAACTGTTAGCCAGGGTCTGGCTGTCAGCTCCGGTAAAGAAGGCAAGTTTTTGAAGGTCATTGACGCCTGTATATAGCATATACAATAACTTTTTATCAATATCAGACAGGGACTGCTTCTTTACAGGAGTACCGCATATCGGCTGCAGGTAGGTTTTCAACGTGTTTATCACAGCTTCGTTCCCTGCAAGCAGAGCTACTGCCGGGGCAGTGGCACCCTGGATAACACTGGACGCCTGGACATAATCGATAATAAGCACATGAGAAGTACCAATAGATCTCTGAGCCTTCATCTTTATAGAATCCGTAACTTCCCTGCCTATCATAGTGATATTCTGCAAAGGTATTGTTGACCAGCCCCCGCCTTCCGAGAACCAGAGGTTAAGGTTGGTCAGGTAAAGGACACCTTTTTCCCAGTTATCCGAGTAAAGGGAATTACCCATCATCACAGCTTTAAAAATATATGTCAGATCCACTTTTGCTATACCCTGCTCTTGAGCCATGAGTCCCCTCCATAAGAGATACAATTAATAGATAATATATAAAGATAATTATAATTAAACTATGTATTGTATTACGTCTATTAATACCCTTCTATATTAAAAATAATATAAAAATATTTAGATCAGGCAGCTTTTTTCAGTGGAAGAAAATAGCGTTCTTTTCCGCAGGATTCACAAATAAAAGCAGTCCCTGGCCTTTGCCCTCCCTGAAGGAACTTTCCAGCCATACTGTTGCCGCATTCACATGAAGAAAGCATTTTTTGCTTCCCTATCAGCTCTCTGCCAACATTCTCCTTCAGGCATGGATCAGGCTCTGCAGGAGCAGACTCACTTGTGCTGCAAGCTGAGGTAACGCTCCTTTCCTTCACTTCAGTCCCGGACCGGACGGTATCCATATCCTCACCTTTATGCTTAGCGCCTGGCACCGGAGGAAGCCGGGAATCTTTCTGAACAGCAGACACTTCCTTAGGGAACATTTTGATCTTGCAGGCTGCTGACCTGTCCTGGACCATGCCCCTGCTATCCATGGAAAGGCCGGATTTAGCATCCTCGTTCAGCACCATATAACCGGGATGGTCTGCGAGGTCAACCGGGCAGTTCCTGGCAGGCTGGCTAAAATTCAATAATCCGAAGAACTTTTTAGCATCCGTGTTCACTGGCTTTGTGATGATATGACCCGGAAGAAGCCGAGAGACCAGGACGAAAAGGGTTCTTCCAAGGCCTTTGCGGGAGAGCTCGGGAGATATCTCTATTGCACGAAGTACAAACACAGGCCTCCCATCTGTAGAAGGCTTGCTCCACATCTCATTCATGGACCAGCCAACTATGGAATTATTGAATATTGCCATTATCAGATAGACGGTTGGCCTTTTAAGCCAGCTTTTGAAATTTGCCATGTAGTCTGACATGCCCAGATATTTCTTAAAATAAGTGAACTCTCCGATCTCCAGCTTATCAAGCTCACCGGGATGTTCAAGGACGCAGAAACGCATCCCTTCTGTATTTTTTGCGATCTCTATCATTGGCACATTCACCTTACAGAGCAGAGGAGAGGATTGTCCAGTTCCCAATAAGGACCCAATATCAGCTTTAATCGTGACAGCTTTTCCTGGAATTCTGTTCTTGTATTCACATTCCGTGATGCAAGCAGGTCTATCTGGTCGATCCCGTCTTTAATCGTCCTTCTGCCCATAAGCCCTTCAAGGACAACTGCTGTCAGTAGACCAATGTCTTCATGATAACCTCCTTCCAGCAGGCAGACAACTTTCCATTGGCTTGCAAGAGACCCAATAATGTCATAATAACCATCTATAGTAAGGTCCAGCTGTGACAGAGGCTCTTTATAATAAGCATCAAAACCGCATTCCAGGATGACGATCTCCGGATCGAACTTTCTCATTACCTTGTCTATGACATCTTCAAAAAGGATGGCATACTCCTTATTCCCGGACCGTGGAGGCATCTCCATGTTGATGGAAAGACCAAGAGCGGGGCGGACACCTATGTCCTTGATGAAGCCAGTATGCGGATAAAAGGCTGAAGGATCCTGATGAACAGATATGCATAGCACTTCAGGGTCGGCCGAGAATATGCCGTATGTGCCGTCTGAAGCATGAGCGTCGATATTGAGTATCGCTACCCTTTTGATCCCGCACACATCCCGGAGGAAATGCACCAGTATAGCTGAGTTATTGAAGACACAAAACCCACCCGGATTGCTTGCTCCTGCATGATGTCCCGGAGGACGCACCAGTGCAAAAGAGTGGTCACATGCACCGCTTGCCACGACATCCCCTGCATGCAGCACAGCGCCTGCTGCCCGAAGAAGGACCTCAAAAGAGCTCTCACACAGGTAAGTATCCTGCCCGAAGCTTTTCCGGGACTGGTGGATGCTTGCTGTTACACGGTCAATATACTCTTTCGTATGCACCCGGAGGATATCTTCAAGCGTGGCCGGCTCAGACCGAAACAAAAAACATCTTCCGTCATCAAGGAACCTGTTGTCAGACAGATAGCTGAATATCAGGTCCAGCCGTGAGGGATTCTCTGGTCCCGGATATCCATTCAGCAGGGGATCATGCTTATGGTGATTCTCATTATAAGTAAGACCTACACGAACCATTGGAACACCTCACGAAAGCATAGGGATCGATCTTTTAACTTCTTCCAGCTTGCTGACGGTCTCTTCGAATATTCGCTTCTGCTGGTTCTGCTTAAAACTTGAGATCTCCGGTACGTCGCTAACGGGGTTGGGCTTTCCTTCCAGGGCACTTAGCACACTATGGCAGAGATGGCCATTAAAGTCATGATACCCTCCCTCCATCAGAAGCACAAGATTGCCGTTGTGCACAGACCTGACCTTTGCTGCCATTCCATGGAAGCCTTCTGATGTCAGGTTCAGACCGACGTTCTTTTCCTTGTAGTATGCATCAAACCCGCATGAGCATACTATAAATCCCGGCGAGAAGCGCTCGATCAGAGGCACTACGACCTCATCAAAGGCTAACATGTATTCTGCATTCCCGGCGCCCGGTGGCATCTCAACGTTAACCGAATATCCTTTGCCTGCCTGGATCCCGGTTTCCTTCGTGAAACCCCTCCGAGGATAGAAGGCATGAGGATCACGGTGCAGGGACACTGTAAGTACTGTCGGGTCATCGTAGAATATATCCATGGTGCCATCCCCTGCATGTGCGTCCCAGTCAAGTATCATTATTTTCTCTATTTTCTTTACTTCCTGAAGGTACCTGGCAAGAATGGCTGCATTGTTGAAAAGACAGAAACCACCATAACGGTTCCTGCCTGCATGATGTCCGGGCGGTCTTGTCATGACAAAAGAGAAGGAATATTTGCCACAGGCCACCAGATCACCGGCTTTCAGTGCAGCTCCTGCGGCCAGCTTTGCTATCCCGTAGGTTTTGGGGGTGATATAAGTGCTGTCGCCAAGAAAGCCGCCACCGTTCAAGGCGTAATTGCTTACAAAACTTATATATGACTCGTCATGGACACGTAAGAGATCTTTTTCAGTAGCCATAGGGAAGTCATCTATCAGAGTGTATGGATCTTTTTTAAAGATGCCGTTCTTCTCAAGATACCACATTGCCTTTATTATCCGGTCAGGGACCTCAAATGTCTTGACCGAGATCACAGAAGGATTATGGTCAATATGCTTCTCATTATAAAGGAAAGCTATCCTGCCTGGAGGAAGTGCCGTTGTCGTTGCTTCAGGCACATTCCGGCAAACATTCATGGAAAGATCACTCATGACATCTTTCTTTTTACAGAGAACTTCTTTCCGCTTTCCTTCCGTTATTCCTTCCATTATTTTTTTAGCAGCGGATGGAGGTTCTTTTCCGGTCCTGAATGTCGAATGGACTGATGGCAGGCCGGCTGGCCGGCAGGCTTTCTCCGGATCAACATGCAGGGAGCATTCACTTGATTTATCAGTTGCTGCAGGACTACTATTATTGTCCCTTTTCTTTCCTGACAGAAAAGATCCAGCCGGTCTGCTATCAGGTTCTTCAGGGATCGGGTAAAGAACTGATCCAACTGCCTGCTTTGGAACTGCCTTTAGTGCATCAGCTACTATCTTTGAATAGACCGGATCCCCTTCATCCCCGGGAGGCACTGGGTCGTTGCTCTGAATAGCAATTTCAACTGACTGGAATTCCACTTCCCTGAAAGCTTCTGAAAAAATATCGTCCTCTGGAAGAACGACAGACACTTCTTCAGTTACTGTTACAGTTTCAGGAATACTCCCAATGATGCCTGTCGAGGGCTGCCCGCCATCGTCCCGGATACCGGCTGTATGATCGGGGACAATATCTTCTTTAATTCCTTCAAGCAGCTTTGCAACTTCATGAGAGACAGCAGAGATATCAGTATCAGGGGGCCGGTCACTAAAGTAGGATGACATTACGTCATTGAGCATTTTAATGGCACCTTTGTGCTCATTATGCTGTCCATCTGTCTTTTCCTTTTGAGTCGCAGACATATTATCACCTGAACAGCCGAATTACCGGACCTGGATCCATACAGGGTCCAGCACGCCTGCATACCTGTTGCCCATATATTCAAAGACCACTGTAGGCTCTTCCACAGCCACCCAGCCTGCGATCTTTGGTTTCAGGACCCATGTTCTCTTTGCGGTCTCCCCGGGAGATATATTGTCAAAGAAAAGATTTGCGTCCTCAACATCCACTGTGTTCCCGAATTTCGCCTTGAGTGCAAAATTAACATATGGCTGCTGTGCAAAGTTCTTGACCCATACATCAACGGTCATTTTATTGCCGACACTGCCCTGCTGAGCAGGCACCAGTTTAACGTACTGGGAAAGGGCGTCTTTAGGCAATTCAGTAGCGTTGGAAGTATCTACCACCCTGTTCTGACCCTTCTTTTTGTCTTTATCTTTCTTATTGAGATAGACCCCTGAACCCAGCATGAGGAATGAAGATCCAAAGATCACCCCTGCGTTATCGGCTATGTCGTCAATGACAGTTCTTTTGACTTCTATAGTGAGCTCCGATGCCGCCCCCATTTCCAGGGGAATGAACGATACACGGGTGATTATCCAGCCTACCTCGGAGTCTTGAAGCTTGAAATAGATCGGGATGGAAAATGAACCTTTGTCCTTCCCGGAAAGGTCCATACTGGAAACCATACATTCAGTTTCCACAAGAGCAAGGTTACCCGATACCTCCGTAGAGGTAATGTTGATCTCCCTGATCCCCCCTGCCTGTATATCCTTATTCTTGAATATCATAGTGATACTTGCAGGCGCAAGGAAGTCCTTGCCCTGATACAGGGAAAAAGCCATGCCCGGGTCATCTGCATTGACAGCATTCAAAAAATCCATAACCGTAGATTCAACGGACTCATCCGGAGATGCGCCGATGCAGCCACTCTGGAAAATAACGGATGCAAGGACAAGGATAAAAACGATGTATGCGAACCTGTGTTTCATGTGACCACCAGATATATCGGTAAAAATATAAAGGGATTATTTTTATTGAAGATTATTTATTTTTATTACTTTTAATTATATATAATGCTATTGATGCGAGTATGATCTCAATGATCATAAGAAGGGGGAAGAAGAAACTGTGTTTGTAGAAGGGTTCTTTCTGCATCTTAAGAAGTACTGCATATTCGAATGCAGGCCTGTCTTCGATCATAAAGGATCGGATGCCACTGACACCCTCCAGCATGACACGGCCATCATCTACTGACTCAGAAGTGTTATCCAGCCCGTCATAAGATATCAATTCCATGTCTTTGGGAAGGACAAATTCCATCTTATCTATAAGAGGGTGACCGAGCACCCATATACTGTACTCTTCTGCAGAGACCATAGGATCCATACTATATCGGATCGTTGTTGTCACATTCAGGACAGAAGTATCAACAGGACCCTCTGCACTTTCAAACTCCATGCCTACAGAATCGATCACCAGTTGAGAAGAGCCGTTATTGACCAGAACATATTCAAGGAACTGGGCCCCGCCGTTTGATAAGTAGGTTTTCCGGAATTCCCCGACCTCTGAGACATCAATGACCCCGTTCTCATCCTCATCGAGGTCCTCTCTGAAGGCCCGGGCGTCCTCATCGGTGTACATCTCACTTACAGTAAATATGATCGAACTCTCCGACAGTTCCATGTGGTTGGTAAACGAAGCTCCTGCTGAAGCATCCGGAGCCAGACAACAGCATATTATGATCAGGAGTAAACAGGTGGTGTTTTTGCTCATATGATTCCTCGCAAAAAGATAAGGTCAGCCCGGCTCAGGGATAGAGCTGGACCGTTTCCTTTGTGCCATATGACGACGGGGCTAAAAAGGTAGCCATTGTCGTCGCACCGGACTCAGGTGTCAGTACCATCGTAACACTTGTCCGGGGTCCTATGTCAAGATTAGAATCCTTCTGACCGCCGGCAGTAGATACATCGCCGATGGTCGCAAATGAAAGATCGCTGCCAGAGACCGTGGACACATAGATGATAGCAAGGTCCCCGGTGTTCATGACAGGATTCCCCTGAGTGAATGACACATCATCATCACGTACTTTTTCCGTAGTGAAGAAATACTTTGCATTATCTCCGGGAATAGCCTGGGTAGCCGTTAACAGCTCGTTCAGATTAGCAGATGCATTGTTCGATGCTGAAAAATCCTTCATTGCATACCCATGGGTTTTGGCATTATTGGCATACAGCAGGTCATTTGTATTAGTCCCGTCTGTGATCGTGACTATCAGCTGGTTAAGATCCACAGGAGAACTTCCTACATTCAGCCCGACCCGTATCCTTAACAGAGATACATCGGCTGCCATATCCGTGGCATTGTTCTTTGCACGCACGCCCTCTATGCTTTTGACTACAAGGTTTGAGGAAACTTCCTGAGTTGCCTGTTTACCTGTAGACTGGGCCTGCTGCTGAAGAACGCCGGATGTCTGTATGAGTACAGAGGCAGCTACCGCAGCAATTATCACCATGGCAATAAAGATGATGAGAGTACCAATGCCAACCTGACCCAGCTGATCAGTGAACATTCCGGTTTTTGTGCTTGCCTTCATGAAAACCATCTCCGTGTAAATTGGATGATGTGTAGGATCTACACACCAGGAATTACATCACGGATACAGCTGTACGTTTTCCTTGACACCGTATGAAGAAGGTGTAACGAACTCAGCAACTGTAGCTGCACCTGATTCAGGAGTCAGTACAATGTTCACAAGAGTTCTCGGAACAAGGGTCAGTTCGGAGGTCTGGAGATCTCCTGCAGTTGATCCAATAGCAGTGTTAGCTGCCGCGGCGGTTGATGTGGTTGAGATGTATACCGTTATAAGGTCACCTGTATTCATCACAGGATTACCCTGGGAGAAGGAAGAATCTTCATCACGTATCCTGTCTACTGTGTAGAACTGAGCAGGATTGCCAGCATTGGTAAGCAGTTCTTCAAGATTTGTCGAAGCGTTGTTACTATCTACAAACCCGGTCATTACGGCACTGTATGACTTATCGTTACCTGCATATACAAGATTATGCGCGATGGTACCATCTGTGATAGAGATAACTACCTGGTTAACGTCGACAGGAGAGCTGCCCACGTTGAGGGCTACCTGGAGTTTAAGCAGGTCAATGGTGCTGGAGAGAGTTGTGCCGGTTTTTGCACGTACGCCTTCAATGTTCTTGACCATCAGGTTTGATGATACTTCCTGGGTCGACTGCTTACCGGTGGACTGGGCTTTCTGCTGCAGTATACCGGATGTCTGGATCAGCACGGCTGCCGCGACTGCCGCGACGAGTACCATGGCGATGAATATGATAAGAGTACCAATACCCACCTGGGCACGTGTATCCTTATTCATAAATAATGTTCTGTTTGCTTTCATGTACAATCCTCCTATTATCCAGCGATTATTGGATATGTAAATTATATATAATTAATTAATATATATAACATTTGGTTGGAAATGTCAAACTACAAACATCACCTTTTTGTACTATTAGACTATTAATATATAATATAAAATAAAAATGTAGTCAGAGGTGGAGATGAGTGCTGGGATACTGTTAAATGCAACTATATGCTTTGCAATAACTATATCTTCTTTTGCTTTTGCATGGGTGCTGGCACGTGACGATTCAGGACATAATGATAAAAGTAAACCTGCTCTGTGGTCGCTCATAGTCTTGTGGGTACTTGTCGGGCTTACATACCTGCCTACGACCGTAAGAATGATCGCCGCATCCTTAGGCAATCAGCAACTGGACCTGCTTATGTATTATATAGCTGCAGTACCGTTCTCTTTCGTCTCGGTGCCACTGGTCTTCTTTATCCTGTATGTCATTATAGGGGATCAGAGGATCAGCGGATCCATATCAGCCCTTTTTGTACTATTCGGGGCTGCCTACCTGACATTCTTCTATTCCAGTGGGGTCATTGGCCCCACCATTACACCCCTTACCTCCCTTTTCACCATCAATAGCGATATCGCAATAAACATTTATCTGATCGGGCTTTTTGTGATCCCCACTGCAATGATAATAGGACTGCTGTTCCTTATTTTTCTCCAGCGTATGCCAAAGAGGCTGCGCTACAGGACTGCTCTGCCCCTGGTAGCTATTTCATTCGTCTTTGATTTCATGCTCACCGACATGATCACTCTAGATGACACGATGCAGCTTGCAGCCAGGATCTTTGTCCTCATAGGCACAGTACAGGCTTTTCTTGCCTATTTCCCCCCCATGAACCTGCAGGAGAAACTTGGGATACAAAAATACGAATCCAACCTCTATGAAAAGGATGATGGCACAGACTTTGATGATGATGAAGAGGTTGATATCAATGTCTGAGGATATAGATGTCATGCTTGAACAGCAGGTCGCTGAGTTCTATCAGTCACTGGGCATACATCAGGGACCCGGAGATATTCAGTACAGGCTGATACTTAAAGTATTAGGGAAGAACGAAGGCAGGATCACAGAGTTCTCAGAGATAAGGGAATATACAGACAGACTCGCAGACAAAGGAAGCATCGGCAGCAAGATGAAAACGATATTCCAGCTTGAAGGCCTGGCAGAGAAGGTAAAGCGGGGCGGATATGTCATCACCGACAAAGGTATCACCGCATCGAATTTCCTGAAGGACACAACAGCGTTCTATAAGAAGAACAAGAGAATGGGCGAGATCATAGAGAGAATGCCCTGACCACCTTTCATATTTGCTCTTTTTAGAAATAGATTACCCGGGATGATCAGAGTTAAAGAGCCCTCGTAATCACGCATCTTGTCCAGAGGCCAGAAATATCCTACATACAAACGAGGAAAACCTGCAGCCCTTACACTTATTTTATAGACGGATGCATCTCCGGGGCGGAGAAAACTTTACGCTATCCGAGGGCGTCATTGTTGGCATGAAGCAGGTCGCTGGTGTTGGCCCCATCTGTAAGGGAAGTAATAGCCGTTTCACATTCAGCGACGAATCCTATCTTGTCAGGCAGAACTATACAAAATAGATATCTGATCAGCACAGGAGCAATGTTACAGACTTCAGACCGCTGAGCACAATTACTGTATAGTAGCATCCGAATAAAAAGAAATTGATCCAGATATGGGTCAATACAAAAAAAGAAAAGATAAGGTGAAAGATCACCTTACGGATACAGCTGTACGTTCTCTCTGATGCCGTATGAAGACGGAGTTACGAAGTCCGCCATTGTTGTAGCACCAGCTTCAGGGGTCAGTACAATATTCACTGTCGCCCTGGGCCCGATAACAAGCCCGCTATCCTTTAGTCCGGTAGTGGTTAAAGAACCCACCTGTGCAAAGCCTGTGTCGGCAGAGGCAACTGTTGACAGGTAGAGCGTTACCAGATCACCTGTGTTCAGGATCGGTTTCTCCTGACTGAAAGAACCGTCTTCATCACGTATCTTTTCTGCGGTGAAGAAGTACTTTGCATTGTCTCCGGGGACAGCCTGAGTGGCTGTTAACAGCTTGATCAGATTGGCAGATGCATTGTTCGAGGCTGAGAAATCTTTCATTACATAGCCATGGGTTTTGGCATTGTTGGCATATATCATATTATTGGTCGTAGTACCATCCGTTATAGAAATGACAACCTGGTTCACGTCAACGGGAGAGCTTCCGACATTCAGTCCCACATTGAGCTTCAGCAGGGAAATATTGCCTGCCATGTCAGTAGCACTGTCCTTTGCGCGGACACCCTCGATGTTCTTGATCATGAGGTTGGACGATACTTCCTGGGTCGACTGCTTACCGGTGGACTGGGCTTTCTGCTGCAGGATACCTGAGGTCTGTATGAGTACAGCCGCAGCGACTGCCGCAACCAGGACCATAGCAATGAAGATGATCAGAGTACCG
Source organism: Methanolobus sp. UBA474 (assembly GCA_002501695.1). Taxonomy (GTDB): domain Archaea; phylum Halobacteriota; class Methanosarcinia; order Methanosarcinales; family Methanosarcinaceae; genus Methanolobus. The sequence goes on from DANZ01000019.1 coordinate 48,078, forward strand.
ATACCCACCTGGGCACGCGTATCCTTCCTGAGATACATTTTGTTGTTTGCTTTCATATTACCTTCTCCTTAAAAACATGTACAGGTGGACTGTACATATCTTATCTTACGGATAGAGCTGTACAGTCTCCTTGACACCGTATGAAGAGGGTGTTACGAATTCAGCAATCGTAGCTGCACCTGACTCAGGGGTCATCACGATGTTCACTGTAGTCCTTGGAACAAGGTTCAGTTGTGAGGACACCAGGACTGCTTCTGCATCGAGAGATCCCATGTATTCATAGGCAGCACTGTTTGCAGCAGCGGATGTTGTTGCAAGGTATACTATAATAAGATCACCAGTATTCATTACAGGATTTGCCTGTGAGAAGGACTGGTCTTCATCGCGTATCCTGTCAACCGTATAGTATCTCAGGGGATTGGCCACAGTTGTTGTACCAGTCAGCAATTTCTTCAGATTGGCGTCAGCATCTGTAGCACTAAAAGCAGTCATCTGGCCATAGGTCTTAGAGTTGCCTGCATATACAAGATTATGCGCGATAGTACCGTCGGTGATAGAGATAACTA
>DANZ01000138.1 GCA_002501695.1 Methanolobus sp. UBA474
GGTACTTCAATGACTGATGTGGAAAAAGAGATGACTGACCTCCTCGAGGAAAACAGGAGGCTTAAGGAAAAGCTTTCGGAATCTGAGGAGAGGATCAGATTCCTCGAGGATGAGGAGATGACAGCGTTCATCATAGGTGATGCTGGATAACGGAGATTTTTCCAACGCCGTATCACTCGAGGTGATAAAAAAGAAGGAGAAGGTCTCAGCAATGGCCAATGTCAGGAAAGGAAACAAGCAGGTTCTGCTTGTAGGATCACCATTCCTCGACGAGAACAACAATGTGGTTAAGGTCATAACAGTCATGAGAAACCTTACAGAGCTTATCCGTCTCAAGGAGGAGCTTGAGGAGACCGAAAGGAAGAAAAGGCAGTACAAGGAAGAGCTCCAGTCACTGAAGAGGGACAGACTTGAAAACAGCTTCCTTGGAAAGGACCCGAGCATACTGAGGGTAAGTGAGCTCATAGATTACGTGGCCCAGACCGACGCTACAGTGCTCATAACCGGTGAAACCGGTTCAGGAAAAGAGGTCGTTGCCAGGGAGCTTGAGAACATTATAGAGCGAATAGTGATAATCTCATCCAGGAGGGTGCTGACAGGAGAAGATATCGACTCGATAATCTACATGGGTGAGAAAAAGCCTGGAGGCCTTGAGTTCATAAGCATAGGGGAAATAAGCCTAAAGGAGGCTGTTCAGAACTTTGAAAGGGAGATCCTGACCAAAGTCCTGAAGGAATACGGCACAACCTATGCTGCAGCTGAGGTGCTTAAGACAACACAGCCAACGATTGTTAGGAAAGCACAGGATCTTGGAATCAAGGTTGGAAAAAAAGCGTAGATGGATAGCAATCAATATCTTTGTATACATATGTCTAAAGTTTATTTGTACTGATAGCCATGTTTTATATAAAAAGGTCAGACTCAATATGGAATTTCCATAATCGAGGCTGACCTTTTTTAGTTTGCTTCTGATTTAGCCACCGGATACTGTAGGGAATATGGTAAATTCATCCATGTCTTCCACTACAAAGTCACCACGTTTGGCAGGTGGGATGATACGGCCCTTTCGCATCACTATGCACTCATTCAATGAAAATACTGAAGCATGTTGAGGATCTTCCATTAATGATCTTATAAGCTGCTCAATAGTCTGATTCTCAGTATATGGAATAGCAATATCGTTGATAACGATCATTTTTAAAACGGGAGTGCAGTCAGCAAATCTGTATGTTCAATATCAAATACTGAACCAGTTGCAGGTGCACGCTCAGTTGAGAAGAATTCCGGCAGCTTATCATCCTCATCAGTAAATCCAGCTGCACGGTTGAAGTCCTTTTCGAGTTTAAGTGTAGCTGTAGTCAGCTTCACGAAGAAGTTTTCAGGGGTTGGCCTTATTCCATACAGAGTGCCGTACATCTGGAAAAGAAGAGGCATATTTGCCGCACCACCCATTGCTGCGAACAGGCACATGGTAGAGTCACCCAGGGTGGATATCTTTCCAATCTTCTGAGAAAGGAGGATTTGGCCGGCCTTTGATGTTCCATCCATTGGTACTGCGGCGGTGAGTCCTGCAGTATGGTCTGCTCCCATTGGGCTGGTTGCATAAGTAACGCCTGTTCCTTTGGTCATTCTAGGATCATACCCTGATATAGCCTGCTTCTTTACTGTAGGTATTCTCTTAGCCCCAAGATGCTTACCGGTAGCATAGCATCCATCACCAAGGATCCTTCCGAACTCAGTGCCATCATTCATCTGCTGAATAAGGCCTAGAGCACCTTCAGCATCTCCAAATTCAAGAAGACCATTATCCATGCATACACCTATAGCAGCTCCAGTATCCATAGTATCTACACCCAGTTCATCGCACATGCGGTCGATTTTGGCAATGACATCATAATCGCCGATTTCAAGGTTAGCACCGCATAACGCAATTGTCTCGTACTCGAAACCACCTGTCACGTAATTGCCATCCTTATCATGGTATCTGTTTGAGCAGTGGATTACACAGCCAGGCTGGCAGGCGTGCTTATTGGATCCACCCTGCTGCGCCAATGTATCCAGGAATACATCTGAAGTTAGAGTTTTAGCGACTTTTGAAAAATCTCCGGAGAAGTTGCGTGTTGGCAAAACTGCTTTTCTTGAGGTCATATCGATGTTGACCACTGTGCCGACTTCCTTAAGGCCTTTTAAGCCTATATTATCAACAAGTCCCTTGTTAAAAGCAAGACATGCCTTGTCAAAGGATTCTTTATCCGCGTAGCTCGGTTCAAATGCTTTAGCAGGCTTTGCTATGACAATTGCCTTTATCTTCTTTGAACCCATAACAGCGCCTAAGCCGCCTCTGGCAGCTGCCCTGCATGGCATTCCGGTCATATACTCGGAAATCATCACTGCTGCGATTTTGTATTGTCTTTCACCGCCGCATCCGATACCCGCGATGGAAACATCCTTTCCATACTTAATTCTCAATTTCTCAAACAACGGATAGGTATTCAATCCAACGAAGCCTTCAGCGCTATCCAAAGCAGGAACTCCATTCTCGTCAATGTATAGAACTGACCAATTATCGGAAGAAGGCAGATCTTCAAAAATGATCGATCTAATTCCTTGCTTCGCCATGAGATATG
>DANZ01000080.1 GCA_002501695.1 Methanolobus sp. UBA474
AGCGTCTGAATGAGCTTGCCGCTGCCGTGGACCTGCAGCTGCGGGCCTTCCTGTGCCTTGAGTTTCTTTATTTCCTCTACGACATCGTCTTTCAGCTGGACTGAATTACTCCACTCCAGCTGCATAGGAGAATGAGATGCTACATACTTCTTTGCCTTGTTGAGCGACTCCCCCTCCTCATTATGGTCCGGCCAGTATCCCGCGAATATCTCATATGTTTTCCTGCCAAGCAAAAGGTCGAATGGCCCGCTCATCTGTTCGGTCATTACCTGGCCGAGAAATTCGTCAAAATACGGGACTGTCCACCCGCCATACCTGAAACCGCCCGAGGTATCTTCCTCAGGCCCGCCGGGGGCCTGCATAACGCCGTCAAGTGTTATAAAAGACAGCACAATGATCTTTCTCATAATGTTTCCTCCCCTGAATCCAAAAGTATCTGGTCTTTTTTTGGTCTTTTGTCTTTTATATTTACCAATTCTCCTCTGCTTTTATGCTTTTTTCGGCTCTGTGGTTCTTATTGCTGCAGGAGGGGGCGGAAAGAAGGTCTTACCTGAGAGTTACTGCAGTTGGGAGGCTCCGTTTTAAGAAGTCGCCTGCCGAAGCTATTGGGCAGGCGGGCGGTTTGTCGCTGGCGGTGATGTGTAAAGCGGCAGAGCTGTAGAAATCTTGTTCCGCTGTTCGTTTGTTATTCCACCCTCAGGACAATTCCCCGCAGCAGGCGCCCGAGGATGTCCGAGCCTGTGATGATCCTTCTTTCGGGGTCGTTCCTGTTCCAGTAAAGGATCAGGTCCTGGTCGATAACGTCGTCCTCCGAGTCTATGGGATAGACCTTCAGCTTGTTGATAACGCCGCCTATCTTCTCCTGGGGGTCGGACACCACTATGGGATGATGGCAGTACCTGTACGGATTGAAATCGCCATCCACACGTAAAGCTCCCCTCAGGAAAGCATCGGAATCAATAGCTATTTTTGGATCTTCGCTCTCATTGATAAGAATTGTCCACTTCTTGCCCGAGGCCGCTACCTGCTGGACAAATGTATCTCCTGGAGAGCTTCCTATCTTCGGGAATATCGGCAGGTCGCCCTTAAAAGGCAGTTGGACCACGCTCATGGGGTGCAGGAGCGATCCTTCTTTCTTTACTTCCAGGTCATCTATCGAAAGGAAGTTCAAAGCCCCTATTCCCTCACACCTGTCAATGTCCGAGGTTGATGAGGACATATGCTTCATGATCATCGTCCTGAACGCTCTCTCCTTGAAATATTCCACCTTTTCCTTTCCAAGCCACCTGTCAAGGATCATCGCCGAGGGCTTTGCAACAGGATACAGCAGGAAGCTGTATATGGGAACAAGAGGTGACAGGTATGCCCCCATTTTCAGGGCATTGCGCGAGAAATACGCTTGTGGCGCCAGTTCGCCAAAACAGGCTATTATCACCGTTGAAAAGACAAAAGCTGCAGTCCCCGCCATCACTCTGTCCGTAAGCATTGCCAGCAGTACGTTTGTAGCTACATTGCCCCAGAGAAGCGTGGCCAGAAGGAAATTCGGGTTTTTCCGAAGTTTCAGGACCCTCTGGGCAGAGAGGTTCTTCGATTCAGACTCTATCTCAAGGCGCAGGGGGGTCAGTCCGAAAAGGCCTATGGTGAGGCCGGAAAAGATCGCAGACTGTACAAGACCCAGAAATATGAATAGCCATATAATAGAGATCATGAAACTCAACTGATCGTATGGGAGCCGGACTGCAGAAGGATTTTTGCCTTATGAGATACTGGAATGATCATTAAAATCGTAAACCGATAATTTTCAATATCCATTGGTCACCTGGTAACGAACGGAATGTATGTTCCTATTATTTGCCTTATGCACATATTAATAACCCTTAATTTTTCTTTTAGTATAATAAATCATCGTAAAACATTCCGGCATTTCATGTATAGACTATTTCGTGTAATAAGTTCATATATCTTTACCTTTATTTACTCCCCTATATGTCATCACGATTCGATATTATCCATAAGGATGCCGCAGGCCGCATAGGCAGGCTTACAACACCCCACGGCGTTGTCGAGACTCCCACGGTCATGCCTGTGATCAACCCCAACCTCCAGACCATAAAGCCCTCGGAGATGAGGGACTTCGGGGCCCAGATACTGATCACCAACTCCTACATCATCTATCGCAAGGACGAGCTGAGGGAGAAAGCCCTGAGCGAAGGCCTGCACGCGCTCCTGGACTTTGACGGTCCCATAATGACAGACTCCGGGTCTTTCCAGCTCTCGGTATATGGTGAGGTCGAGGTCACCAATGAGCAGATAATAGACTTCCAGCAACAGATAGGCAGCGATATAGGCGTGCCGCTGGATATACCGACACCGCCGGACGTTACCTTCGAGCGTGCCAGTGAGGAACTTGATATCACTATCGCGCGCCTGCAGGCTGCCCGGAAGCTTGTGACAGGGGATATGCTGCTGGCAGGTCCCGTGCAGGGCTCAACTTATCCGCAGCTGCGTGAAAAATGTGCAAGGACCCTGTCTGGGACAGGCTTTGATGTCTATCCATTCGGGGCCGTTGTCCCGCTGATGGAATCATACCGCTATGCTGACCTTGTGGACATCATAGCTGCCTCCAAAAAGGGGCTTGACCCTACAGCCCCGGTACACCTTTTCGGTGCCGGGCACCCCATGATGTTCGCCCTGGCCGTGGCGCTTGGCTGTGACCTGTTCGATTCGGCAGCATATGCGCTGTATGCCAAGGACCGGCGGTATATAACTAACAGGGGAACCTATCACGTGGATGATTTGAAATATCTTCCCTGCTCCTGCCCTATCTGTCTCAAGTATTCCCCGGAAGAGCTTAAAAAAGCCTCCAATTCCACGGAACTGATCGCAAGGCACAACCTTTACGTCACATTCGAAGAGATACGCATTATAAAACAGGCAATATGGGAAGGCAACCTNNACTCACTCCGACTGGCTTGAGAAACTGGACCCTGCATCCAAATCCACTTTCTTCTATTGCGGCCCTGAGTCAGCAAAGCGCCCTGAAGTGGTGCGCTTTGCCAGCCAGCTTGAGCGTTTCACGATACGCGGCTCCGCACTGATCAGGCCGGCCCCTACAAAGCTTGACAGCGGTTATGACAATGTGCTGGTCTTCAAGCCTCCGTTTGGCGCCTACCCACAGGAACTTGCAGAGATATATCCTCTTAATGCCGAAGTGCCAAGGACCCCCGACCAGGAGTCCCTGGAGCAGGCCTATATCAATACCATCAGGCTTGTTGAGCTCAATCCTGAAGTTGGGTTCACATACCTCCTGCAGGAAAGGTTCGGGCATCAGCTGGTGGAAAAGCTGGAAAGCCTGCCTAATGTCCAGGTTATCATAGCCCACGATCGCTGATGAAGCCTGGGTCTCCAAAAGACCCTAATACTAATATATAATACCGGAAATTAGGTGGTGTAACTCCTCTGGTGATCAATGTGGTTTCAACTCCCGAATCAAAAAAAAGGAATCCCTATATCGAGCTGCTTCGCCCGGAGATAGCTGATATGGATTTTGCACTGCCTGCAGCAAGTGCACTGCTGGCATCCTATCTTGCAACAGGTTCGCTGCCTTCCCTTCTACCATTTGTGATAGCGGTCATCGGAGGTTATGCAGCCATCACGAGCTCCTATGTATATAATGACTGCTGTGACATGGATATTGATAAGATCAACCTGCCAGACCGTCCTCTTGTATCGAACCGGCTCACCAGGGATAACGCCCGTAAATATTCCCTGCTGCTGTTCCTGATAGCAGGCACAGCGGCCCTGTATCTTAACCCTGAGTCCTTTGCGGTGCTTGTTATTGCCGTCGTGACCATCAGCATATACTCGGCCATAGCTAAAAGGGCCACTTTTCTGAGCTTCGTGCCTGTAGGCATAGCCTATGGTCTTGTTCCTGTCGGTATCTGGCTCGCCTTTGATCCTGCCGGTATCCTCACACAGCCTGACAGCAGCCCCATACTTCCCCTTCCCGCCATTTTTCTGGGACTGATGATGTGCTTTACAGATTGGGGTTTTACACTTTCGGGAGTAGCCCGGGACGTTATCGGCGATCGTGCAAGGGGAGCTCCCACCTTCCCTGTCACTTTCGGAGTGCCTGCAACAGCAAAATTCGTGACATTCATGTGGGTGGTGGGTGTGATAGCATCCCTTGCTATAGGCTGGACTGCCGGGCTTGGTCCCGTATATCTGGGAGGTGCTCTTCTTGCAGGCGGCTGGATGCTTTCCCAGTCATTTGATTTTATAAGGGAGCCGACCCCTGAGAGAGGAGGCAGGCTGTTCCTGCAGGGTTCAAGGTACAGGGGGATCATGTTTGGCTCCCTTATATTGGATATAGTGCTTTCCATTCTCCTGTCCGGATATGAGGGGATACTGGGTCAGGCCATAGGGGTGTTCTAATGGATGCGGATGTTATAGTAATAGGTTCTTCGCCTGCCGGTATGATGGCAGCCCGGAATGCAGCCCTAAAGGGCATAAGTGTTATCCTGCTGGACAGGAAAGAAGCCATAGGTACTCCTGCACATCCTGCCAACACCTTTTTCAAAGGCATGTTCGACAGGACCGGAGAAGCAGTGGACCAGAGTTATGTCATCAAGACTCTCAAAGGCGCCCACATCATAGCTCCATCGGGCAGAGAGGCCATATTCGAGGCTGAATCATACTTCCTTGACCGAAAGAAGTTCGATGAGTTCTATGCCAGGCAGGTAACGGGTGCCGGGGCGGAGATCCGTATGGGTGTCGAGGTGCATAATGTCCTCAGGACCGGGGACCACTTTACCCTGAGCACTTCCCGGGGCAAACTGGAATGCAGGCTTGTCATCATTTCCGATGGCATCAACTCAAAGATAGCTGCCCTGCTGGGCCTCAGGTCCCTGAAGTATCCGGAGGACATTGCCTGGGCCATGGAGGCGGAAGTTGAAGCCAAGGGTATAGGTGAGCCTGACATGTTCGAGTACTACGTAGGCAACCATGCACCCGGCTGGAAATCCACATATTCGCCATGCGGGGGTGATCGTGCAACCCTTGGGGTGTACGTGCGCAGGCACGGCAGGGATGTCTCGGACTTTTTTGATGCATGGGTTGCAAGGTTCAAAGCTGTCAAGGGTATAGAAGACCTCCGGATAATCAGCACTTCAGTCGGAGGCGACCCTATAGCAGCCATACCCGGCGATATTGTCGCAAACGGCATCATGCTCACAGGCGGTGCTGCAGGACAGTCGGGAATAGGTTATGGCATGCATGCCGGGCAGATGTGCGGTGACGTTGCCGCAGATGCCATTGCAAACGGCGATATCTCCGGGAATGCGCTTTCCGAGTACAGGAGACGATGGAACGATGCTTACAGGACAGAATACTATCTTGGAAGGTTTGCTCTTGAGACACTCAGGAAAATGAGCGATAACGAGATAAACGAGATGATGAAGGTCTTCGAGGGCGAGGATCTGAAAGTGCTGGGAGGCACACCCTTCAGTCAGGCAGTGCAGGTATCCCGGATGATCCTGAGGAAAAACCCGTCGGCTCTGATCTCATATCGCGCGATTCTGCGTAACAAGTAATATATGGGTACGAATATGCAGAAGAAATATTTCTTTTACAGGAACCCGCTTTTTAAGGTGTATGCACGGGTCGAGGATAACAAAGTGCGCATGAGCACATCCGGCCTGGCCTCTTCAATAGCTGGTGGCTTCGTATCTGACATGATGGAGATATTTGAGGGAACAAAGCCTTCAAAGGTGGAGAATGACCGGCTCATTTACTCCACATGGATGCCTCCCATTCCCAGTAAAGCTTTTGACAGGCTTGTATCAAGCCAGATGAGTGCCATGCGGGGCAGGTTCATTCCCGAACAGCTTACAATATCCATTACTGAGGACTGCCCAAACAAATGCCTGCACTGCGCCCTTCCGGATACCAGGAACAAGGCCAGGCTGTCCCCTGATGTTGTCAGGTCTGTCATCGACCAGGCGCAGGAACTCGGGACAACATTGATCATCTTTGACGGAGGGGAACCTCTTACCTATAACGGGCTGGAAGAGCTCATCAGTTACGTGGACCAGACAAAAGCTATCTCGGGGCTTTTCACATCCGGCGTGGGCCTTACAAAAGAGCGTGCATCAAGCCTTAAGAATGCAGGGCTCTACATGCTCAGCGTCAGCCTTGACAGCTCCACAGAGGCAGGTCACGATCTCATGAGGGGGCGCCCCGGTGTTTTCAGGGAAGCGATGTCTGCCATCCGCAACGGACTGGGTGCAGGCCTGCTTGTGAACATGTACGTTGTGCTATCCCCGCGTAATATCTCTGAACTTGATGACTTCTATTCCCTTGCGAAGGAGATGGGTGTTCATGAGCTGTCTTTCTTTGAGATAGTGCCCACAGGCCGCTGGCTGGAGCACGGGGATGAAGTGCTGTCAGCGGATGATCACCGCAAGTTCGGCGAGTTTGTATCGAAGGTAGCATCTATGGAAGGGCCCCGGGTCTTCCCGATACCGCACATGGTAAAGAGGTTTGGCTGCTTTGCCGGGAGGAAATGGCTGCACATAACCCCTGAAGGCGACATCCTTCCCTGTGCATGCATGCCCTTGCCGTATGGTAACGTGCACAATGAGTCCCTTGGGTCTGTCTGGAAGAGGTTGTACAAGGACCCTGTTTTCACAGCAGGCCCCTGCCTGATGCGGGATAGTTGTTTCAGGCAGTCCCGGCTGGGGCTGGAAAAATAATAACTTTTGTATTAAAGCTCTGCATTAAGGCTCATCAAGCTCTTCGAGTCTGCTTCCTTTTGATCGAAAAATAAAAAGCAATGATCAGGGTGATGGTATCACCCTGTATGATGCGCCTGAGCTTACTTGAGAAGTCCTGATCTCTGGAGAGCCATGAGATTCTCGGTTGTAAGTTTGCCACCGGACTTGAATTTATCGAAAATGTCCTCTGCATCCTTACGAGCATCTGCCTTGGCAGCCTCTTTCTTCTCATCGACATCGCCTTTCTTCATCTTGCGGAATTCTTTGTCGATGTCACGTATCTCTTTCTGAGCAGCAATGAAGAGTTTGTGTTGCTCGTCTGCGCTTTCCTGGAACTTTACAAAGTCTTTGTGAGCAGCATCGGACTCAGCACGGATCTTGTCGGCCTCTTTGAAAGTGGTTATCATCTTGTCGTGATATTCCTGTGCTTTCTGGGCAAATTCGGAAAGTACCTTGTGGTGCTCTGAAGCCTGGTCCCTGATCTCCTGGGCTTCGGTTAAAAGCTGCTTTAGCTCCTCGTTACCTTCAAGCTGGCCTTTCTTTGCAACGTACAGCTTCTGAAGCTCGGTGATCTTATTGACAAGTTCTCTCTCTTTGCTTGTAGTGAGAACCTCGGTCTGCTGGGCAAACTCGAGCCTGTCGATTTCCTTGCGGATATCCTTGATAGAAGGACCGCTGAGGTTGTTGTCATTGCGTATCTGGTCTATCTTCGCAAAGATATCGTTAGCCTTTGCATTGACCTCGTCGCGGATGACCTTATATTCTTTTACCTTCTCATTGTTCTCATCACGAAGCTTCTTGAATTCCTGGGCCTCATTGATAAGGTCCTTGGTCTTTTTGTTCAGCTCGTTCCTCTTTGCGGCTAATGAGCTTGCTTCGGAGTTGAGTTCGTTTCTCTTTGTCTTGTATTCGTCGGACTGCTTTTTAAGTTCAGTCTTTTTATCGTTCAGTTCCTTGAACATATCTAGTTGATCCTCCCTATCCAGCAAAAAAGCTGGCATTTCATGCATTCATAATGCACGATTCTGGCTTTACACATCCAGTGCTTCTATAACTGGAATTACTGCCTCGAGATCCTTCTTGGTAACTACAACATCTGCATATTCATGCAGTATTGGCTTGGCATTGAATGCAATGGCATACCCGGCCCTTTTAAAGATACAGATATCATTTGCCCCGTCGCCTATAACAATACACTCTTCAGGCTCTATTCCATATGCACGGGAGATCTCTTCCAGGACAAGTTCTTTTGTTCCATGTCCTGTAAGAGGCCCCGTAACCTCTCCTGTAAAGTGGCCGTTGTCAATTACAAGTTCGTTCGAGACCACATGGTCCATACCCAGCGCATTGCCGATCCTTTCAGTGGCAATGGTAAATCCGCCGGATATCATTGCGGTCTTATAACCCCGGGATTTGAAGAATTTGACCAGCTCATGTGCTCCGGGCATAAAAGGCATCCTGTCCAGAGCCTCCTGCGCCTTCTTCACGGAGAGCCCCTCAAGAAGCTTTACTCTCTCATTCAGGGCCTGTGAATACTCGAGTTTTCCATTCATGGCCATTTCAGTAATAATGGCCACTTTGTGTCCAACCCCAGCTACTGATGCAAGTTCATCAATGGTCTCAGCATCTATAAGAGTGCTATCCATATCAAAAACTACTAGCTTAACGCCTTTCTGAGAATTGTCAGCATCACTCACACGATCAAACCTAAATTTTTAATCCCGTTGTGAAACAGTATATACGTGCCGAGATTTATGTGAAATACGCTACATTACTTTTAAGGTTTTCGGGCATCTGCCTTAAATCTGTCTGTGACTACCCGCTCATATCCGTGTAAATTTAGCCTCCTGTCCTATTCCAAAAGTAATATATGCTACTCTGCCTATTGCAATACGGTGATTTTCTATGGCAAAGATTGGATTTATTAAGTTAGGTAATCTCGGTATGAGCCAGGTTATCGATCTTGTACAGGATGAGATCGCAGCAAGAGAAGGAATCTCTGTGCGTGTTTTCGGTACAGGTCCCAAGATGGGTAAAGACGAGGCGGCTGCAACTGCAGAACTTAAGAACTGGGGTGCGGACTTCTATGTGATGATAAGCCCCAACTCAAGTGCACCCGGCCCGACTGCTGCCCGTGAGATATACAAGGATGTACCATGCATCATAATTTCCGACGGCCCGACCAAGAAGGAAGACCGTGAAGCACTCGAAGCGGCAGGATTCGGTTACATCATAATGACCGTTGACCCGCTCATAGGCGCAAAGACAGAGTTCCTTGATCCCGTAGAGATGGCATCATTTAACTCCGATGCAATGAAGGTCCTCTCCACATGCGGTGTTGTAAGGCTCATCCAGGAAGAGCTTGACAAAGTAACCACGATGGTAGATGAGGGCAAGTCCGGTAAGGATCTCCAGCTTCCTCACATCCTTGCAAAACCCGAGAAATGTATCGAAAGAGCCGGATTCAGCAACCCTTACGCAAAGGCAAAGGGTCTTGCAGCGCTCCACATGGCTGACATGGTTGCCAAGATCAACTTCCCGGCATGCTTCATGATGAAGGAGATTGAGCAGGTAACACTCACAACTGCAGCAGGTCACGAAATGATGCGTGCAGCAGCACAGCTGGCTATCGAAGCAAGAGAGATAGAGAAGGCCAACGACAGCGTATTCAGGCAGCCTCACTCCAAGAAGGGTGGCAGGCTGATGACAAAGACCAAGCTGTACGAGAAACCACAGTAAAGTACCTTCCCAGGTACTTCTTTTTTACTTTTTATGGACGCTCTGGTAGTTTTCGCTATAGCTCTGACGGTATTTGTCCTGTTCGTCCTGATGACCGCATATATGCTAAAATCTGCAATTGCGCTCAGGTCCGGGACCGAAAGGGCTGTCGCGGCAAGAAAGGATGACACTGAACAGGCTGTTGCCAAAGGCGATGAAGAGCCTGCAAGGTTAAGAAAAAAGAAGGGACTTTAATCTTCTTTTGCTCTTGGCATGGCTATTATCTCTCTTACCTGCAGGCTGAAGAAGTCAAAGGAATGCGCCGGTCTTACCACAAGCGCCACATCAGCACCCTGGCGGGACCCGCCGATAGCGATGATCTCCGTATCTTTTGACACTGGTATATGTCCGGAGTCCGCTGCCATCATTGCACATTCTATGGCAACTTTGAACCCCTTCCCGAACACCGCACGCAGGGTGTCAGATATCACATCTCCTCTGCTGGCACCCCCAAGGCGTTTGGAGATGGCACGTTCCACACCCGAGAACATGTGGGACTGGGTGGTCAGGACAACTCCCATCTCGTTAAGTCTCTTGAGATTGTCCTCATCAGCTTCCCATTT
>DANZ01000015.1 GCA_002501695.1 Methanolobus sp. UBA474
GTTGTCCTGCCTGTACTGCCCAGAATCCTATAATGGAGGAAATTGCAGCTGAGTATAAGGATAAAGCCAGCGTCATGTACATCGATACAAGGAATGTCCGCTCTGTAGCTGTAAGTTTTGGTATTGATTATGTTCCCGATTCCTTTGTCATTGTGGATATAGAGGATGGCCAATACATATACATGGGAACCGACGGACAGAAGACGACAGACAGAAGCAGTGCCAGGTTTACGGGGCTGACAAGGAAGGCGAAACTGGAGGCAGTTCTTGACCAGGCCATCGGAGTCCGGCAGGAAGAAGCTAACCCGGCCGAGATGAGTGAGAAAGTGGGAATGATAGAGATCATCAGCCTTGAAGATATGAATCAGACACTGGTTAACGGACCTGTGCTTGTGGAGATCGGTTCTGAGAGCTGTTCTTCCTGTGTTGCCCAGAAACCTATAATGGAAGAGATAGCAACCGAATACCAGGAAGACGCCAGTATCGTATATGTTGATACAAAAAGGGCCAGAGAGCTTGCTGTATGGTTTGGCGCCATTTATGTCCCTGACTCTTTTATCATTGTGAATATCGAAGATGGAAAATATGTTTACATGAGAACTGACGGGCAAACGACAAACGACAGGAATAGCGCCAGATTCCTTGGAAAGGCCGAGAAAGGGATTCTTATGGAAACACTTGACAAAGCCATAGAGGCCCGGCAGGCAGCTTAACCTATGTATACTGATACATTTACATTAGATCCGCTTGCATCTTTTCTCGCTGGCGTGATAAGTATACTCTCTCCCTGCGTACTTCCTCTACTTCCGGTCATCCTGGCATATTCTGCCGGTCAGAGCAGGCTCAGGCCCTTTGCAATTGTTCTGGGGCTCAGCTTCTCATTCACACTTATGGGTATAACTGCATCTGCCTTTGGTGCGGTCTTTCAGGCATATATCGAGGGCTTCAGAATACTTGCCGAACTACTGATAATAGCACTTGGCCTCTCGATGCTGGCAGATTATGAACTCTTCAGTGCCTTTACCGGATATATCGGAAACCTGCATGTGGAGAAAAAAGGCATCTTTGGCGGACTGCTGGTTGGTGCTTCGCTGGGGATAGTCTGGATTCCCTGTGTGGGGCCAATACTCGGATCAATACTTACGTATGTTGCACTTGAGGGAAACATCGCTTACGGAGCAACACACCTTTTAATCTATTCCATAGGCTTTGCCGTACCTATGTTGCTGATCGCCTATTTCGCCAACCTTTCATCTGCAAGGCTGGGTGAAATATCAAGATATGACCTCAAGCTGAAAAAACTAGTGGGTCTTGTGCTTGTAGTTGCAGGCCTCTGGATGGTATATAGCAATCACATTATTGCTTATATATGAATTTTTAATTTACGGAGCGCTCTCATCAAAAACAAATAAGATATGCTCTTTTTATAGAACTATAATGGTATATTGAAAAAAAGAAAAGGCGAATGTGTTCACTCAGTGACACATTCATCTTCATTTGCTATTGCCACAAGTTCATTGACGCAGGAAACTGCCATGGGAGTGCCGCCGCGTGTTCCCACGCATGTGATAGATGGAACATCCATGTTCCTGATGACCTCCTTTGACTCTGCGGCATTGACAAATCCCACAGGGGTGCCTACGATGATAGCCGGCCTGATACCATGCTCTATCATCCTGCAGACTGCAAGTGCAGCCGAAGGTGCGTTACCGATAGCTACAATGGAGCCCTCGAGAATATCTTTACACTTAAGGAAGCCTGCAGCGGTCCTGGTGATACCGTGCTTGCGGGCCAGTTCTGCATCTTCGTCCTTATCGAGCACACAGATGATCTCACATTTGTGACCCCTTTTTGTGATGCCGGCTTCCACCATTCTGATATCAACGAGGATAGGAGCTCCTCTTTTGATAGCCTCGACACCGGCCTTGATGGCATCGTCTGTTATGCGCATTATATCCGCAACCGAAGGATCGCCCGTGGAAACCACGCAGCGTTGCTTTATGCGGTCTTCAGGAGTCTCATCGCCTACAAGTTTGCGGGCTATGTTGCGACTGGTCATGTAGATTGCCTTTGCCTCATCGGTCTGTGCTCCAAGGTCGTTGCAGATGCCAATGAGTTCAGGGTCCATGTCTGTGGTGAACTCTACGAGTTCTTCCATAGCAGTATCATTTTTACCTTTACCGGGTTTGCTGGATTCAGTAGTCATATTTCCTGTGATACCCCCTTGGAGTGATTATCCTCTTACCAAACGATGTCTCCCATATACGGGAGTCATTGGTAGTGATAAGGATGGTGGTGCTCATGTCCACCCAGTCATTATGATCAAGTACCTCGCCAAGGGTTGTGACAATATAGTCCTGGTCCTTCTCCCTCAGGGCGTTCTTTACAAGGCCCACAGGCACGGAATCATCCTTATGGCGTCTGATTATTTCTATGGCCCTTGAGAAATTGGAATTGCGCTGGCGGCTCTTCGGGTTGTACAGGGACATGACAAAATCTGCGGATGCTGCTGCATCAAGTCTTTTCTCGATAACTTCCCAGGGCGTCAGCAGGTCACTGAGACTCACAGTACAAAAGTCGTTAACTATGGGAGCACCCAGAACACTGGCTGCGGCTGTGATAGCCGTTACACCGGGCAATACTTCTATCTCAACACCTAGGTTAGCGTGCTCTGCCACTTCAAGCACAAGGCCTGCCATGCCATAGATATTGGCGTCCCCGCCGCTGATCATGGATACTACGTTATCCTGTGCAAGCTCCACGGCCTTGCGCGCACGGTCGACCTCTTTACCCATTGCACTGCGGACAATGTTCTGCTTGCCCAGCAGGCTTGCCATCTGATCAAGATAAGTACCGTTGCCGACAATATAATCGGAATTCAGTATGACCTCTCTTGCCTTTACAGTAAGCTGTTCCACAGAACCCGGGCCTATACCTATGATGTAGAGCCGTCCTTTCCCGGATGCCTCACTCTGCGATTGCGATTGTGATCCTGCCATAAACTTTCTTCCTTAGTATAAGTTCTTTTTTTTCCGATAGCGCCAGTGCAGCCGGTTCTGCCACACCTGTAAGCCCGAAGCGTTTTGCCTGCGAATCAGACGGCGCATCATACCTGTTCAATTCATCGTGATCTATGAACCTTAATTCGATCCCAAGAACCCTTGATGCCTCATGAAGACCCTCTTCGTTCTCTTTTAACTTTGCGGAGGCAAGCACCTGCACATCAGCGATGTCCCTTCCAAGTTCTGCCAGAGCGCTGTGCACGGCATCTATGGCTTCCTGACCGCTGACACCCCTGCGGGCTCCGATACCTATTATCATGGATTCTCTGCCTTCTCTTTTTTAAGGACGGATACATCGTCGCCGACGATCACTATCCGGGGCCCTTTTATCTCAAGGACTTCCACATCCTGCTCCAGCAGGGCGCAGTTGACCTGCACAGTGGAGGCCTTGTTAACGATATCACAGCCTAGGGATCTGGCAATACCTTCCACAGAATTGCGGTTATGCACTTCGGTGGCTGTCGTGATGACCGGTATGGGCCCTATCTCCGATATCTTCCTGACCAGCTCATTGCCGCCGTGGTGGCCGCCCAGAAGGGATATGGCGAAATTCATATTGGAATCCACGACCACTACTGCCGGGTCTTTCCACTTGTCCTGGACCAGAGGCGCGATATCACGCACGACTATCCCGGTGGCAAAGACCGCCACGATGGAGTCATAATCCTCGAATGCCTTCCTGAAGATATCCTTCCCGTACATCAGGACATCGGCCTCAAGGTGCTCTGCAATGCGCTGTGCAACCTCCAGATTGCGCTCAAAGGTTATGACAGCGGTTCTTGTGCCACTCCGTATAAGTAAGACCTCCCGTAGTTCACAGGGTCCACAACTCCGCCGATAAGTATCATGGCTGAACGTTTGACACCTGCTTCTTTTACCTTGCCTGCAATATCGGCCACTGTTCCCTTTATTATCTTCTGGTCAGGCCATGAGGCATGGAAGACGACCGCCACAGGAGTTTCAGGAGGGTACTCCACCTTTTCCATGATCTCCTCGATCTTCTGGGTTCCCAGGAAAACAGCCATGGTCGCATTATGCCTGGAAAGCTCCCTGATCTGGTCCTTCTCCAGGGTCTTGCCTGCCGGCCGTGTGATTATAAGGGTCTCTGATACATTGTTCAGCGTCAGCTGTGTCTGCAGTGCGGCAGCGGTAGCGAAAACGGAAGACACACCGGGGATTATCTCTATCTCCACACCTGCTTCCTTCAGTTCCTCCATCTGTTCCACGATGGAGCCGTAGAGGGAGGGGTCACCGCTGTGCAGCCTCACTACTTTCTTACCAGCCCTCAGGTTGTCAAGAATGAGCTTGTTGGTCTCATCCAGGGTCAGGCCGTAACTGTCTATCTTTTCTCCCCTGGAGTAATCAAGCACTTTGGGGTTCACGAGTGAGCCTGCATATATCACCAGGTCCGCCTCTTCCAGCAGTTCACGGCCTGCAACGGTTATATATTTCTCATTGCCAGGGCCCGAACCTACAAAATATACCTTATTATTTGTCATTGTGATGCTCCTGTGAGTCACTCCTTCTCAGCAAAGATGATGCTGAAATAGTTCCCCTTCTCAGGGATCTTCTCTTGCTCCTTTACGATCACTTCGTCCTGGCTGAAGAGCCTCTCCGCGAATGTGAATTTACTATAGCCTTCCTTTTTGAAGGAGTCGATGATCTCGAGAGGCCTGCTGGCCTTTAGCCTTATCTTGTACTTGCTGTCAGAACCATCGCTTACCTCAAAGGAAGCATCCACTTCCGCACCGGTCCGTGCGGCAAAGGATGTTATGGAACTGATGCCCGGAATGGTCGCGGTCTCCACATCAGGATACAGCCTTTTCATCACACGTTTCAGGTGAGTGAATGTGGAGAAAAAGTTGGGGTCCCCGATAAGACCGAAGGAAACAAGGTTATCCCGGGACTCTTCAGCGATCAGTTCGGCATTCTTCTTCCAGACAGCGTTGAGCACATTATAATCGGTCAGCATGGGGAAGTCCATGATCTCAGCCTGCGCATAAGGCGCCACCAGTTCTGCTGCAAGGCGGCCGGGAACGTAGACCTTATAGCTCTTTTTCAGGGTTTCGACAGCTTTCAATGTCAGAAGTTCCGGGTCACCGGGTCCAAGTCCTACTCCAACAAGCATTTTTTGATCACCATACGCTTACATTGAGCTTATTATAATTTTACCATAAGTTGACTATAATTATCGATAATCGTTACAATACTGGTTTTTGCCTGATCTGCCGACAATGATGTATACAGGGTTCTCAGGCTTGAACATGGTCTCGCCGGTCAGCGGCGCACCACGCGACACTATAATGTGCAGCACCTCATCGAATAAGCCAAGTTCTTTTAACTTGTTTATTACATTTACGACTGTTTCGATCCTGACCGCATTCACCACAATGCTCCTGGCCTTCTTCTCTGCAAGGACCTCAAGCACCCTGGAGATGTTCTTCGTACCGCCGATAAATGCACATCCGATACTTCCAACCGATTGCTTGCTCAGGATGTCTGAAGACTCACCTGAATACAGGGTAACGTTTTCGACGTTGAAGGAACTGAAATTCGTCCTTGCGACCTCGATGGCCTCTTCCCTGGCATCAATGGCATGAATTCTCAGATCGCGCACCATCCTGCTGGCTTCGATAGATACAGCACCTGTGCCGCAGCCAATATCGAAAAAACTATCCCCGTTTTTTAAATCAAGTTTAGATAGGGATATTGCAATTATCTCGGGTTTTGTAGGTCCGCCACTTACATGCAAAAGTTCAGTCATGTTCCACCTTAACTAAGATAAACTGGAGTTAATTACTAAGATTAACCGGAGTTAAGTAGATATAAGTTGTCCCTCATAAAACTGTTGGACTATCCCAATATCCAGATCATCCTAACTTAAAAACTTCCAAACCTGAAGGGTTGTTCTAAATGGCAGACGGTAAAAAAGCAAAGAAACTATTGGTCCTTGGTACTGCATCAGACGTCGGAAAGAGCATTATGGTCACAGGGCTTTGCAAAGTCCTTTCCCGAAAATACAGGGTTGCACCTTTCAAGGCACAGAATATGAGCCTCAACTCCTGGATAACAAAAGACGGAAAGGAGATAGGCATCGCCCAGGCAATACAGGCCAAAGCAGCCGGCGTGGAGCCAACTGCCGATATGAATCCCGTGCTTCTCAAACCTAAAGGCGACAGGACATCACAGGTCATAGTGCTGGGCGAACCATACGCCGACAAGTCTGCAGGCAATTACTATGACTCCATAGAGGAAATGCACGGCGTCCTTCGGGGAGCCCTGGGAAGGCTTGAGTCCGAATACGAGCTCATAGTGATGGAGGGTGCAGGAGGAGCAGCCGAGATCAACCTATACGATCGTGATATAGTCAACGTGGGTACGGCGAGGATAACAGGCGCACCCATCATCCTTGTAGGTGACATCGAGTCAGGAGGCGTCTTTGCAAGCCTGTACGGCACCAAGGCCCTGCTGCCGGAGGATATCAGCAGGAACATCCGCGGATTTGTCATTAACAAGTTCAGGGGCGACCCGGCCATCCTCGAGCCCGGCCTCAGGCAGCTTGAAGAACTTACAGGGGTGCCTGTGCTGGGCGTACTGCCTTACTATAACATAAAGATACCTTCCGAGGACTCTATGGCGATACGCAAGAAGAAAAAAGGACGGGAGAAACAGGAAAATATAAACGACGTGGATATTGTGGTCATCCGCCTGCCCAGGATATCCAACTTCACTGATTTCGAGCCCCTGGAGAGGATCGCACATGTCAGGTATGTCAATCCTGACGAAGATCTCGGGAAGCCGGACTGCATAATCATCCCCGGCACAAAGAATACTGTCAGTGACCTGCTGGACCTGAAGGAAAATGGCATGGATGTACGGATATGCGCCCTGCAGGGCAAGGTTCCGATATTTGGCATTTGCGGCGGTTATCAGATGCTTGGCAGAATCATACATGACTCGGGTGTTGAGAACGGGACGGAGGCTGATTACGAGGGCCTTTGCCTGCTGGATACTGAAACCGCCTTTGGAGAATACAAGAAGATGACCACACAGGTACGCAAGGAGGTAGTCGCTGAAGGGCCTATATTCAACCATATCAAAGGCCAGGAGGTCTGGGGTTATGAGATACATATGGGTGCCACAAAAACCTCAAGGACCGTTTTTGGCAATGACGGGAGCATTGATGAGAGCGGCACCGTTATAGGTACCTATCTTCACGGCCTGTTCGAGAATGCAAATATAAGGCGTGCCCTCATGATATACCTTACAGAGAAAAAAGGTATAGAGTACCTTCCCGAAGTTGTGACCACCGAGGAAGAAGCCTATGAAGAGCTTGCCGGGGTTGTGGAGAGCTGCCTTGACATGAAGAAGATATACGCAATGATAGAAGAGCAGGCCTGACCAGCCTGTCTCCCTCCCTTTATACTTCTGTGCTATTCTCTCCCTATACACTGCTCAAATGCAGGAAGCCCGATACTTTTTCTTTTGCCTTTATTGCTTTATTATTGCAGTCCTTTTTTCTATCGGAGGTTTTGAGACGTCATAAAGTTTAAATAGAATTGATGTTCTTTAGTCATTAGTGTACAATAATATACATTAATGCTTTGGAAGTGCTTGGATGAAGGCGTATATCAAGAAAGTAAGCGAAGGGAAGGACCTGACAATAAGAGAAGCTGAAGATGCTATAGCGAAGATATTCACAGAATCCACTGATGCCCAGATCGCAGGCCTGCTCATGGCCCTGAAGATCAAGGGAGAGACTGCAGATGAGATCGCCGGATTTGCCACCGGAATGAAAAAAGCAGCCAACCTCATATATCCTGCAGTTGAGGGAACACTTGTAGACATTGTAGGTACGGGTGCTGACAGGCATAACACGATCAATGTCTCGACCGCCTCGGCGATTGTTACCGCAGCATGCGGCATCCCTGTAGCAAAACACGGCAACCGCTCGATCACTTCACTTTCCGGAAGCGCTGATGTTCTCAGGGAACTTGGAATAAAGGTCGACAAGACACCGGACGAGGTAAAACAGACCATTGAGAGGGCCGGTATTGGTTTCATGTTCGCCCCGATATTTCACCCGTCAATGAAACGGGTTGCAGGCATAAGGCAGGAGCTGGGCACCAGGACAGTATTCAACATACTGGGGCCCCTGACAAACCCTGCCAATGCAAAGGCACAGCTTGTAGGGGTCTTTGACAGCAGGTTGTGTAAGACCTTCGCCGAGGTCATGAAGAAGATGGGGGTCGAGAGGGCAATGGTAGTCCATGGCGATGGCATGGACGAGATATCCAGCATAGCCGAGACCTGCGTGGCCGAACTCAGGGATGGCAGGATAAAGACATACACCCTTACGCCCGAAGAGCTTGGCATTAAAAGAGCAAAAGCAACCGATATTGTTGGCGGGACACCGAAAGAGAACGCCAGGGACATCATTTATGTCCTTAAGGGAGAGAAGGGGCCCAAGAGAGATATCATTGTTATTAACGCGGCTGCTGCCATCTACCTGGCAGGCAGGGCAGATTCGATAAAAGAAGCCATCCCTGTCGTGGAAGATATCATAGACAGCGGCAGGGCGCTTGATAAGCTTATGGATTTCTGTGACGACAAGAGCGCCTATGAGGCAATAAATGAGATACATGCCAAAAGTGAAGATATGCGGTATGCGATGTGCTGAAGACATCGACATGGCTGTAAGATGCGGAGCCGATGCCGTGGGCTTTATCACAGATGTGCCGGTGCAGACCCCCAGGAAAATAGATATGGACACTGCGTCCGAGCTCGTTAAAAATGTACCGCTATTCGTTGATTCCGTACTTGTCATAATGCCTGCAGACGGGCACAAAGCTCTTGAAATGATCAGGAAGGTGCGTCCGGATAGTATCCAGCTCCACAATGACATAGGACCGGAGGATATAGGGATCATCAGAGACGGACTGGATGGCAGCAGGCAAAGGATAATCAAAACGTTCACAGTGCCTGCGGGTATAGGGAAAGTTGCCCAGGGCCTGCTGAAACAGATAGATGAGCTCAGTGACACAGGATTGATAGATGCCGTACTGCTGGACTCGGCAAAGGCGGGGATGAGCGGTGGCACGGGAATCATACACGACTGGTCTGTGAGCAAAGATATAGTTGAGAACACGGATATTCCGATAATACTTGCCGGCGGACTGAAGCCGGAAAATGTTCGCTGTGCCGTTGAGGAGGTCAGGCCGTTTGCTGTGGATACTGCTTCCGGCGTTGAGACGGACGGAAAGAAAGATCATGCAAAGGTATGCAGGTTCATAAAAGAAGCAAGGTGTATGAATGGTTGACTTTGATCTTAGTAAGGAAAATTTTGTATCCCTTGTCAGGGGCTCGCAGAAACCAGCTATTGTGCAGCTCATGGCGAAAGTGGAGAGTGTATGCACCCCCCTCCAGTTATACGCGACCCTGCAGAATGCAGGACACTCATATCTCCTGGAGTCTGTCGAAAAGGAGAAAAGGCATGCAAGGTACTCTTTTGTAGGCTCGGAACCTGAGATCGTGGTTTCAATAAAGGACAGGTACCTGACAATAGAATGCCAGATAAGCTCCGAACTCTCACAGTACATCTACAGGAGAGCGAAGTCTATGGGGCAGATGGAAACCCTTATCGGAGGCAAGTACAGGGTAAGAATAGAAGAAGGCAGGGATGCCCTTGATGCTTTCAGGGATGTATTCCCCACAAGCAATGATGCTGTCCTCCTGAACCAGAAGCGCTTTGACAGACAGACATTCCTGGGAGGCGCGATCGGATACAACAGCTACGACTTTGTTTACGACTCATGGATAAAGATCGATAAAAAGGCAGATGCAGACACTCCGGATATGCATTTTGCCATTATGACAAAGACCTTTGTCTTTGATCACATAACCGACGAAACCTACATAGTCATCACACCCTTCGTGACTGAGGAGAGCGACCTTGAGGCAGTTTACGATCATGCCTGTGCTGATGCACGGCTGATGGAGAGGTCACTGCACATGTCTGCGGTCATCGGCATAAGTGACAACATCCTGGGGAAAGTGAATGCAGAGAAGCCGGTACCTGACACAGGCCAGAAAGACTTCGAAAAGGCCGTCCTCCGGGCAAAGCAGTATATCATCGACGGGGATATCTTTCAGATAGTGCTCTCCAGGCGGTACACTGTCAGAATGGGGCAGACCCCCCTCCAGCTCTACATCAGACTGAGGAACATCAACCCAAGCCCTTACATGTATATATTCAATTTCAGGGATATCGGCATCGTGGGTGCAAGCCCCGAGACCCTGATGACAGTGTACAAGAGAAAAGTAATAACCAATCCCATCGCAGGAACCTGTCCGAGAGGTAAGGACGAGGAAGAGGACAGACAGCTCGCTGCCGGAATGCTCCGGGATGAGAAGGAGCGGGCCGAGCACATAATGCTCGTAGACCTTGGGCGCAACGATGTGAGAATGGTGTCAAAGAGCGGGACTGTCAGGGTTGATGACCTGATGAGCGTCATCAAGTATTCCCATGTTCAGCACATCGAGAGTACAGTGAGCGGTGATATGAGGGACGACTGCGACCAGTTCGATGCCACACGTGCGATCTTCCCGGCAGGCACGCTGTCCGGTGCCCCCAAGATCCGGGCAATGGAAATAATAGATGAACTTGAACCGGAGTCAAGGGGTATCTATGGCGGAGGCGTCGGTTACTATTCATGGAACGGGGATGCCGATTTTGCGATTGTCATAAGGACAGTGCTGATAAAGCACAACATAGCCTATGTGCAGGCAGGTGCCGGGATAGTTGCTGACTCGGACCCAACGTACGAATACCAGGAAACCGAGAGAAAGATGGCTGCAATGATAAAAGCCATAGGAGGGAAGTAATGAGGATACTGTTCATCGACAACAAGGATTCTTTCGTCTGGAACCTGGTGGACTATGTTTCCGTGTTCGAGCCTGATACCGTGGTAGTCCCAAACACCATCTCAACTGAGGAAGTAAGAGAGATGAAGCCCGATGCTATTGTGATATCCCCGGGACCCGGCACACCTCATAAACCCGCAGACGCAGGTACATGCCTGGAGATCATAAGGGAGCTAGGGCCCAAGATCCCGGTCATGGGAGTCTGCTTTGGCCACCAGGCCATAAATGCTGCCTTCGGAGGCACTATAGGACACGCAAAGGGAGGACCGGTCCACGGAAAGACTTCCGACATCAGCCACAGCGGCTCACAGCTATTTGAAGGCCTGCCTGAGAATTTTAAAGTGGGGAGGTATCACTCCCTGGCGATAGATGAGCTGGCAGAAGGCTTGAAAGTTACTGCAATGACACCTGACGGTATTATCATGGCCGTGGAACACAGGGAATACCCCGTTTACGGCGTACAGTTCCACCCGGAATCTATCCTTACCGAGAGCGGCATGCGTATCATAGGCAATTTTCTGCGAATAGCCGGCATGGATAAGCATTAAGCGTTTAGAGGCTTATTGGATATTATGCTTGTAGGGATAACAGGAACACCGGGGACCGGGAAAACATCTGTCACAGAGTTACTGGAGAGCAGGACATCGTACCGCGTCATTCACATCAACGAGCTCATCAGGGAAGAGAAACTCTACTCCGAAGTGGACGCGCAAAGGGATTGCGTGGTTGCTGATATGGACCGTGTGGACAGGCGTGTCAGGGAAATGGCAGACTCCGACGATATTACTATCCTTGACAGCCACCTTTCCCACCATATAGCCGATAGTGTCATTGTCCTGAGGACACACCCGGATATTCTCAGGGAGAGGCTGGAAAAGAGAAGATACTCCCCTGAAAAAATACAGGAGAATCTTGAAGCAGAAGCCCTTGATATTATCCTTTGCGAGTCTGCGGAGTGGTGTGATAATGTGTTTGAGATAGATACCACCTCACAGTCCGTGGAAAGAACTCTCAGTGACATACTGAGCATCCTGGAGGGACTTGTCCTTGGCAGGGAGAAGGAACTGGCTGACAGGTACAGGCCGGGTTCTGTGGACTGGAGCGAGGATTTCTTCAGCTGATCTATACCTCTTCCATCACCAGGGCTTTCGTGAGAGCCATTGCAAGCATGCTGTTGATGAACTTCTCGGCCCCTTCCGTGGTATCCACCATACGCACGGCCACTTTGCCGTCGCTATAGAAGGTGATCTCCCGATACCCGCTCTTTGCCATAACGACCCCGAGACCTTCGCTATAGCGTCCCGGAAGATACTTTGCCAGCATGGGAAGATCCGGACATTCGTCCAGCTGTGCTATGACCCTGAGCTTCCATGGGTCTGCAATACAAGGCAAAACCTGCTCGACGTATATTACCCGCATAGTTCCACGCCTACTATTTCAAAACATATTGAAATACTGAAGGATATATTTTATGGTCAGGCAGGTGATCTGTGCCAGGCCAGCCTGACACGAAAAGGCCCTTGGGCGGCAAGCGGTGGTTTCCTATCATATTGCAAGCAAAAACTAAATAAGGCAACCCGCAGACATTACTTCACAGCTTAAGCTGAATGATCGGGCGCCGAGGTGACAGAGTGGCCAATGTGACCGCCTGCAGAGCGGTTTTCCGGGAGTTCGAATCTTCCCCTCGGCACGTATCATATTTCATGTTCTTCAGGGCATTTTAAGATCGATGAGGCTTCAGCAATGGCATTGAGAGTCTATAACACACTGACCAGGGAGATGGAGGAGTTTGTCCCCATCCATGGGAAAAAAATCAACATGTATGTATGCGGCCCCACAGTTTACGACCACTGCCATCTGGGACATGCCAGGAGCTACATATCTTTCGATGTCATCAGGCGCTATTTGTTATATCTGGGTTACGATGTGCATTATATATCCAACGTAACGGACGTGGACGATAAGATAATAAACAGGGCAAAAGAAACAGGCGAGGACCCTTTCGACCTTTCTGCCAGGTTCACCCGTTCCTTCATTGAGGACATGGCAAGCCTTGGAGTGAAGATGCCTGATGAGCAGCCCACAGTGACCGGGCACATCAAAGAGATAATAGATGTGGTAAAGGTGCTGATACTGAAGGGATTTGCCTATGCGACCCTTCAGGGCAATGTATATTATGACCTCACCAAGTCACAGGAAAAGATAGGGATACTGAGCCACCAGACCACCGAGGGCCTGATGGAAGGCTCAGGCGCCCGGATAGATGTTGAGAAGGACAAGAGATACCCCCTGGATTTCGTGCTGTGGAAAAACTCGCCCCCTGATGAGCCGGGCTGGGATAGCCCCTGGGGCAGGGGGAGGCCGGGATGGCACATCGAATGCACTGTCATGTCCATGAAGTACGGCTCGCAGCAACTGGATATCCACGGCGGCGGGGCAGACCTTATATTCCCGCACCATGAGGCTGAGATACATCAGTCTGAGGGTTATACCGGCAAGCAGCCCTTTAGTAAGTACTGGCTGCATAATGGCTTCCTTACTATAGATAAGGAAAAGATGTCAAAGTCCCTGGGGAATTTCTTTACCATAAAGCAGGTGCTTGGGGAATTCCCGCCCGAGGTTATCAGGTTCTTTATACTCAATACGCATTACCGCAACACCATAGATTACAGCGAAAAGCATCTTGAAGAAGCCGGAAGGGCCTACGAAAGGATATCGAACACAATAACCAATGTCAAATACGCTATTGAAAGCGCAGCTGAAGAAGGCGGCGATCCAGGCATCTATGGTGAGATCGATGAAGCCAGGAAGTTATTCATCTGGTCAATGGATGAGGATTTCAATACAAGGGAAGCGCTGGCAAACCTGTTCATATTCTCCCGCAGGATCAATGCCATCCTGTCAGAGAGTATTCCTGACAGAAAAAGCCTTCAAGCAGTCCTTGGATTCTTTTCTGAGATCGACGGGGTGCTCGGTGTTTTCGGGAAGGATATAAGGGGCACTCCAGAAGGGATTACAGGAGGACTCTCCGACAAAGATATCGATGCAATGATACAGCAGCGTGAAGAAGCCCGCGGGGCTAAGGACTGGAAGAGGGCTGATACTATAAGGGACGAGCTGAAGGAAAAGGGCATCATCATCGAGGACGGGAAGGAAGGGGTCAGGTGGCGGCGGGCATAGGCCTGAAAAGATGAGCTGCAATGCCACATTCATATCGCACACAGCGAATCAGCTATGCATTCACATTTTTTGAATGAATGGAAATACCCAAAGCGTCTTCCTTTCCGGAAACTTCATTTTCCATACACCTGACGAGGCGGATAACATCCTCATAAGCTGTAGATGTCTCATGTATCCTGAACTCCTGTGACATTTTCAGCAGCAACGACAGGTTATCGATCAACTCTGTCGATTCTATCATAACCATATTCTGCTCCATTGAAAGTTTGCTCAGAGGTCCGGTTCGTTCTTATCCCGGAACAATGCCTTGATCTTGTTCACAGCATCTCCCGCGTTCTCAGCATAGATATCGGCCCCGATATTCTTTGCCCATTCCGGAGTTACAGGTGCACCGCCTACCATTGTTTTCAGGGAACTGCGAATGCCTGCTTCCTTGAGTTGCGTCTCTATCTGTATCTGATTGATCATCGTAATGCTCATAAGTGCTGATGAGGCTACCACATCTGCCTTGATCTCCTTTGCTTTTTCCACATAGCTCTCAATGGGCACATCCCTCCCAAGGTCAACGACATTATATCCTGCGATGCGGAGCATAGTTGCAACAATATCCTTTCCGATGGAGTGAATGTCGCCTTCAATGGTCCCGATGACAATAGTAGCCTTGAACTTTGTCCGGGCAAGGGTCCTGTGCAGCTCAGGCGTAAGTATGTCAATAGCCGCCTGCATTGCATCTGCTGCCGCTATAACATGAGGAAGGTACAGCTTACCTGCCTCAAACTGCGCACCGATCTCATTCATTGCCTCAGTGTAGCCATCATGGATAATATCTGCAGGACTGATCCCCGCAGCCAGGGCTTCCTTAGCGACTTCTTTTGCGGCCTTATCATCAAATTCCATGATCGCTTTCTTTGCCCTGACAATGATCTCTTGCTTTCTGGTCATTGGAAATTCCCTTGTATCCATACCCGTAACCTTCCTAATGAAAGAGGGATACGGAAGCAACCAATAGAATTAGCACAAATGGAAACTATATATCATAAACTGAATGCAATATGTCTATCGTGTATGAATGCAGGAAAGAAGAAGTAATATACAAATGTTCTTGCAATATTACAAGGTGCTTGTAATTTCATAGCCGGATTATGAGCATCTCGGGGCAACATATCACGGGACCATACTGGATGGGTAAACTTGGCAGGGACATCTTATATGCTCACCAGGCATCTGGCAGGTGAGGATTCCTGAAAGTACAGGTCCGGGGTGACCGGGTAGTGCTTTCCGGAAAAACCGTAACGATGCTTGAAGGGAATATCCTCGTCTGAGACGCTTGAGCAG
>DANZ01000024.1 GCA_002501695.1 Methanolobus sp. UBA474
GCGCACAGCCCGGTCAATTAATTCCGGGGGAATGTTCTTTGAACCCGCTTCCTCCAGCAGCACAGCGTATTCCAGACCTTTGCCTGCATTTCTTTCCTGCAGAAGGTTCATCAGGAACTGCTCAATATCTAACCGATCCCCAGATGCTGCAGGCAGATCGCTTTCAATAGACAGCAGGGCATCTTTTATTTGCTCTCTCATAGCCTTGAGGTAAGCATTATCAGTATGGTAATATTCCAGTGCTATACGTATCCCTTCTGCAACATGCGATGGCACGTCATTCTGTGCAAGGTGATCGAATAGTTCCGTTTTGCCCAGGCCCGATAAAAGAGCTTCTTCAAAGACATCCAGGCGGTCAAGTGTTAGCTCCGCGGTATCGATTATCCATCTATCGCGTGTGTTCTCATCGGTATTATTGATCTCTTCGGGGCGCAGGGAAACGAAAACAGAGCCATCCCCTGGTTCGTAAGAACGGACCTTGCCAACAATGGTCACATACGAAGGGATCTCAACGGTCGAGAGGAACACTGATGCTTCCGGCTGGTAACTGCCCGAATACACAGTGAACGTGCCCGTCGGATCCGAGACCCGCGCCCTCCATAGCTCTTTCTCTCCGCCTTTGTGACTTCCCATATCCTCAACCTCTGTTATGACACCCGCTATAAAAAGGCGGTTCACCTTTGCTCCCAGTCGTGTCACGAGGAAATTCGGTGCATGCAGGTCCGTCTGGCCGGAAGCATCAGAGCCGGAACTTATCTGGAATACGGAATCATTGAACTCCCTGGCAAACATTCTGTGGGCCATCTCTCTTTCAGCCATCATCATTCACCTTTTCCTTCTATCCTTTTAAGCAGAGAAGTTATGCGTAGTTTAAGGTCAATATCAGGATACCAGGCCGATCTTGCTACCAGGGTGACACCAAACTCGTTCCTGGATGAATTGCCCCTGATAGCAATATACTTCCCTGTCAGCACACGTTTCATGTCGTCGTAGACAGCTTCCTTTGAAATGGAGTCCAGGACCATCTTTTCAGCTTCATACATACTCTTACCGTAGACAGACTCTGATAACTCGCAGTTGAGCATTACGTGCAGTGAGCCGGTCCCATCGTCAAGGATGAACTTTATACGCATATCAGATACGCAATCCACGGGACCATGAGCCCTGCAGGTTCCTTTCTGGGTCACCCTATTGCATACCGGACAGCGTTCGATCATTCCGGAGCCAGGCCTGATGGAAATGATATTACCTTCGACTGTTGCATCGAAAATGCCGCCTTTCTCAAGAACCTTACCAATGGAGATAGGATCGGATGCCTTGCTGACGGACTCCAGAGTGAATGGCAGGCCATCAGGCTGCGGTATCAGACTGACAGTTGTGTTCTCGTTGAAATTGATGGAGGGCAGTCCCCTGAATATCCTGACAGTTGCACCCTCAAAGCGGATAAAGCTCCCGATATCCACCCCCTTGAGCGGCATCCATGAAGTAAAAGGAAGCTTTGCAGTCTCATCTGCAATAACACCTTCTGTGATGGTCAGTGTCTTCCCTTTCAGAGAGATGTCTCGGTGATACATCTCAACTATGGCAACTATGGAATCTGCCACTACATCGGCAGGAGCTATGTCCTGGAGCTTCTTGAGATTGGTGTGGAACACCTCCTCAATATCCTGCATCTGGCCGTCCGGGAGTTTCTCTATGACCGAGCGTTTCCCAATGAAAAGTTCTGGCCGGTTGTTCCACAAACGGGTATATGCACTACTTATCCTGACAGTATCTCCAGCCTTAAGGAACATGTCCTCCCAACAGGTAAAAGAACAGATACCTGTCCCGTCACCAAAGGAACCTGTGAAAACGGTCCTATGCTCATCCTGTACAGTGACGGTCCTGTTCTCAATATTGATAATACGGCCTGTGATATCAAAGCCACTCATTCCGACCAGAAGGTCCTTTACCTGGACAGATGCCGGTGATCTTGACATGAACATGTTCAGGACAGTCCTCCTGGCCTCTTCCAGCGGAACCCTGAACCGCAGCAGCTTCTGGAGTTCCACTCCTATTTCTTCATCTGTATATCTGTTTCCAAGCGCCCTGCTTAATTCCTCTACATGGGGCGCGATTCTCTCATCCATAGATAGCCTCCGTATCAGTTGGAGTTGTTATTAGAAGGTCGGTATTAGAATATCGGGTTATCAGCAATAAATATAACCCGCTGAATCAACTACCTGCTGAACCCACGGTGGAACATCCAGTTCCGAAGCTCAAAGAAAAGTATATCAACTATCCAACGACATTTCCTTTGTGGAAGGGTTGATCAGTCGTCCCTGCACAATCTTCACATAGGAGGAACATACATGCCAAAACTTGCAGTTGTCTACCTTAGTACCCAGGGGAATACACAGATGATGGC
This sequence comes from Methanolobus sp. UBA474, assembly GCA_002501695.1. Lineage (GTDB taxonomy): Archaea > Halobacteriota > Methanosarcinia > Methanosarcinales > Methanosarcinaceae > Methanolobus. The sequence continues at coordinate 2,408 of DANZ01000024.1, forward strand.
AGAGGCCATCGCAGAAGGAGCCAGGGAACGCCATGTTGAAGTAGATGTCAACAATTTCTATGAATGGGACCCCTTGGAAGCAGCAGCTTACGATGCTATAGCTATCGGTTCATCCACATTTTATTATACAATGCTTGATCCCATCGCAAAGTTCATTGACCGGATCATTGAAGCGGGTATTGATGGGAAAATAGGGGCTGCTTTTGGTTCTTATGGCTGGAGCGGGGAAGCACCGGTAAAGATAGCAGAGAAACTGCGCGCTGCCGGAGTGGAGGTTATCGATCCCGTCCTGAGGATCCAGTACAGGCCTACTGAAAAAGATCTGTTCGAGTGCAATCGCCTGGGAAAAGACCTGGCGGAGAAAATGAAGAACAGATAACATTATCCGTTAGTGTCCGAAATTTCGGAAAACTTCATTTATCACATTCTCAGAACAGAATGCCTGCTTTATGTGCAACTTATGCAACCCGGTCCGTACTTAGCCAGAAAAGAGGATCCATGCAGCTGCCAAGTGTTTTTGGAGATTAAGCACATTTATATACTCAATTCACCAATTAGCATATATAGAATGCTTTATTACAAGATGTAAGTTTAATTGAGGCATATTTATGACAATAATACCATTTGCACCCATTGAAAGAGTAATAAGGAACGCTGGCGCACAGAGAGTCAGTGAATCAGCAGCAATGGCCCTTACTGAAATGCTTGAGTCCTATGGACTGGAAGTTTCCAGAGAAGCTATCAAGCTGGCAGAGCATGCCGGAAGGAAGACGGTCAAAGCAGAAGATATAAAACTGGCCCGGGAAATGCTGGGTAAATAATTTTTGCTCTTCATTTTTAAGTGGCCTTAGACATTCAGGCTCTGCAACTAACAGAGCCTTCTTGTGATACTATTTTATACTAAGGCTTATCAGAGAAGATCATAAAGGCTTATACCAGTCAGCGTTACTATGCTGACAATTAAACCTGCTATCATAACACCTGCCAGTATTGCAGGTAAGGCGTGCCTGAATTGTATTCCAAATACAAATGCTGCAGCACAGCCACTCCATGCGCCTGTCGCTGGAAGGGGAATTGCTACGAAAATGATCAACGCTAAAGTTCCGTACTTTTCGAAACTTTCCGAATGGTTATGGCGGGTCCGTTCAAACAACCAAGAAAAGAATACGTCAAATATCCTGTACCGCCTTAGATACATGGAAACCGGCTCCAGAAAAAGAAGCAATGGGATCACGGGAATCATATTTCCCAGAACTGCAAGGAAATATGCATAGATCGGACTTATTCCATTATAGAGTGCAAAAGGAATGGCACCTCTGAGTTCGGAGACGGGGAGGGCTCCGAGAACTACCGTTGCCAGCCAGTCAGGGACAGATCTCAACATATCCATGAGCTGAGTATTGAAAGGCACTGAACCTCACTCCTTTCCGGATAGGGCAAAGTGGGCCAGCAGGGATTCCAACTGGATGCGTTCATTTGCACCTTCCGTCAGTCTGAAATCAACCTCACCTATCATGTCTATAAGTTCGACCATCTTTTTTTCAGGAATGCCCATTTCAAAGATAGCCCTGTATATCTGCCCTATCACATCTTCTCCCGAGAGCCCCTGCTCAAGCAGGAAAACATCCAGATGCTTTCTTGCCGCCGTGAAATTGCCGGAGAGGGCAGTCTCGATAAGTTCACGGACCTGCTCCGGACGGGCAGTTGCAGTTATCTTGTAAATGGCATCCCTGTGAATAGTGTCAGCAATGAGTGCAGCCGCCTGAAGGGCATTGATAGCTTTCCTCATATCACCCTGGGCAACATACTTGATAGCGTCCACGCCATCCTCTGCAATATCGAGCCCTTCGTTCCGGGCCACAAAGCGTACACGTCCCGCAACTGCTTCATCGGAAAGGGGACGAAACCTGTAAACAGCACATCGTGACTGGATGGGTTCTATGATCTTGGAGGAGTAATTGCATGAGAGAATAAAACGACAGTTGCTGGTATAGCGCTCCATGGTGCGCCTGAGAGCTGACTGGGCATCGGATGTCAGTGCATCAGCCTCATCAAGGAAGATTATCTTAAAATCTGCACCCCCTATAGGAGTTGTTTTTGCAAAATTCTTTATCTTTGTCCTGACTACATCTATCCCCCGCTCATCCGAGGCGTTCAGTTCGGTAAAGTTCTCACGCCATGAATCACCAAATATCTCACGCGCCATGGACACTGAAGTCGCGGTCTTGCCAACACCAGGAGGTCCGGAGAATAGCAGGTGAGGCAGATTCCGGGTCTTTATATAGGATTTTAACCTTTCAACCGTTTCAGTCTGGCCAACCACATCGTCAAGCTTAAAGGGTCTGTATTTCTCAATCCATATCTCTTCTTTAATTTCTAACCCTCCGGCAGAAAAAGATAGTGTTCGACATTTATAGGTGAACGTTGTTTTTTAACCTTTCGTAAGCGCGAAGATCTTCCAAAAAAAAACGAATTGGTGATACTGTTAGTATCACCGTGATCCAAAATTAACCGTAGATCAGCCTGTAGGCGTATCTGCCGATGAAAGGTATCTTGAACTTCATTCCTCTGTAAGCCATGAATGCGAACAGGACTACAAGGAACATCGATGGGAAACCTATAAAGTCGGCCAGTACCCAGCCTACATATGGCACCCATGCTATGAATAGTACCAGCAGGGACAATGGCAGGAATACCAGGACCGACTGCATGGCATGGAACCGGACGAACCTGTTCTCCTTTTCGATCAGCAGGAGGACTATGCCCGATATCCAGAGTCCTGCATAGCTCAATGCTGCAACCTTATTTTCTTCAATACCCAGTTTTGTATCGTATGTCACGATATCACCTCGTTTCAATGGTATTCTGCGGACACTTATCCACACATATTCCACAGGCAGTACACTTGTCCTGATCTATCAAAGCAATGAAATCAGTTACAGTGATGGCCTGCTCGGGACAGCTCTTCTCACATATCTTACAGCCTATGCAGCCTACCTTGCAGACCTCCTTTACAGTCTTACCCTTGTCGTGAGATATGCAGCGCACATGCACTCTTTCGGACTCCTTTGCAAATACCAGGACACCGTTCGGGCATGAGGCTATGCACAGTCCGCAGCTGGTACATAGGTTTTTGTTCACATGAGGAAGCCTGTCTTCCCCTATGGAAATTGCATTGAACGGGCATGCACGCACACATGTACCACGACCCATGCATCCGTAGCTACATCCCTTTTCACCATCCGATAGCATCATGACCGCTTTACAGTCCTCAAAACCAACGTATTCAAAACGGTCGACACAATTCAGACCGCCATGGCACATGACAAAAGGATATTGTTTCTCGCTCTCGGAAACCTCCTGTCCGAGGATGCCGCCTATATCTTTTGCAACGTCAAAGCCTCCGACAGGGCACCCGGTGATAGGGGCGTTCTCGTTGACCACGCGGTTAGCAAAGTCGGCGCATCCGGCATAGCCGCATGCACCACAGTTGGCACCTGGAAGAACACTTAGTATCTCCTCTACCAGCGGATTGGTGTCTACCTTGAATTTCTTCGATGCAAATATAAGCATCAGGCCTACAGCAAGGCCAAGGCCTCCGAGGATTGCCGCAGACTGAATCAGCAATGTACTTAGATCACTCATAGAGGTATCACCCAGAAGTAGTTAACAAAAGCCAGAGAAAGCATCGTTGCAATGAAGAAGGCCTGTGGAAGACCTCTGATGAACGAGGGGATATGGACCAGCAGTGAGCGCTCCCTTATTGCAGACATCATAAGCATGACTACCATGTATCCAAGGCCTGAAGCAGTACCATACACAACACTCTGTATGAAATTGTATTCATAGAGTACATTCAGCAGAACAACACCCAATACTGCGCAGTTTGTACTGATCAGCGGCAGATAGATACCAAGTGAGCGATACAGCGCAGGAATGTTTTTCCTTACCACGAATTCCACAAGCTGCACAAGTGCAGCTATTACCACGATGAAACTTATCAGGCCAAGGAATTCCATATTCATGGGGATCAGCACATACGTGTAGAGCAGGTATGACGCCGTAGAGGACATGGCCATAACGAAAATGACTGCACCTGACATCCCGGTAGCACTTTTGACGTCCTTGGTAACTCCCACGAAAGAACAGAGACCAAGGAACTGGATAAGCAGGAAGTTCTTGATGAACACGCCTTCCATTAAGATAGTGAATAATGCTTTTTCTACCACTTTAACCACCTTTTGCTCTCTTTTGAGCCTTCTTATAATTAACGATAGCCATGAGCGTACCAATGGTCAGGAAGGCACCCGGCGGCAGGATCATAGTGGTCACTGCGGGATTCAACGGAAGGGATATCAATGTGTATCCGAAGGTTACGATCTGTCCTGTTCCCAGTATCTCTCTTATACCACCGATCAGCATCAATACAAGCAGGAAACCTGCAGAGATACCAACCGCATCTATGAAAGAGGAGAATACGTTATTTTTGTTCGCATAAGCTTCTGCACGCCCTATGATAATACAGTTCACAACTATGAGGGGAATGAAAACACCCAGTGCCGCATACATGGGAGGGAAATAAGCCTCCATTATCATATCTACAATGGATACAAAAGTAGCTATGATTATGATGAAGATAGGAAGCCTTACGGATGAAGGTATTTGTTTCCTCAGAGCTGAAACGAAAATGTTTGCAAAAATGAGTACAAATGCTGTACCTGCAGACATACCTATTGCATTTTCCACTGATGTAGTCACTGCCAGTGTAGGGCAGAGACCTAATACAAGCCCGAAGATCGGGTTGTCCCTTGTAATACCGCGAATAATTTCACTTACTACGTTCATTATTTATCACCTAAGCCTCTGCCGTTTCGATCTGGTCGATCTTCGTGTCCAATGCAGTTACCACAGCCTGTGAAGAGATAGTAGCTCCGGTGATAGCATCAATTGATCCTCCGGACTTTGACAGGCCCAGTTGCTCCAGGGGAACACCTTTGAATTGTTCCTGGAATGCAGGGGTCGTTATCTTTGCACCCAGACCAGGGGTTTCCTCATGGCTTAAAACGTTCATCCCTAAAACTTCCGTAAAAGAGGCATCAACTGCACCAGCCACTACAATAAGACCCTGTGAACCCTGCTGTTCCTTAAAGAAAGCATAACCTATGATATCCCCCGAGCTATCCACTGCACGATAGTATAAGATCTCCCTCTGGCCGTCCTCACCGACCACACCCGTTCCTTCGATCGGGTCAAAGTTCTGGGCATCGGGTATGAGCTCTCTTAGAATTGCCTCCTGGGCAGCTATTACATTTCTTTCCAGCTGTTCACTGGTGGGAATATATGTTACTCCAAGGAGCACAGCTGCAACGACCGATATGAGCACAAGTTTCCCGACGATCATTAAAGTCTCATTTTTAGACCCGGTCATCTGACACCACCTCGAACTTCAAGGATGAAGGGATCTTTTTCATAACACGCCTGTAAGACCTCTCAAGCATGGACTCATGACCGTACATTGCAGGAAGTGTCTTTGTTTCGATATAAGCTGCTATGGCATTTGCAAGGAATATGCCGTACAGTGTTCCATCCACATAGTTCCCGAAATAACCATAAATAGACACCAGTATGCCACATGCAAGACCGTAGATAAGACGGCCGTTCTTTGTGACAGGCGAGGTAGGGGAGTCAGTTGCAAGGAACAGGATACCAAAGAAGACAACACCTATCATCACATAAGAGAGCTCGTCAGTTACCTTAAGGAAAATGAACATTGTTGCCAGGTACATCAGCGGATTCAAGACGCCTTCCTGAACAAGGCTGATCACTGAAGAGAAAAAAGCTATCGCCTGGTTAAAGAAGAACACCGTCAAGGCAAAGACGAGTGGCACTCTCCATTCGATATATTTCTTATAGATGAGATAAACCCCACCGATAAGCAGGATGGGAGATACATCCACAAGCAGTCCGGCACCGTTCTCAAGCACGAGGTCTGATAACTGTCCCATGTGAGGAATCGATGTCAGTGTCGTGTAACTTCCCCATGCGCTCCTGACAAACACCCATGCGACCAGCACCGGATTGAAGATATATGAACCGATACCTCCAAAGGCATGTTTACCGATAGCTATCGCAAAGAAGGCGCCAACTACCGGTATCCACAGGGGGGCTTCTGGCGGCATCAGCAGTGCGAACATTAGTCCGATCATTGCTGCATGACCATCTTTTATCGTTACTTTCTGCTTTGTGATCATCTGGATGCCATATTCCGTTAGAACTGCAGCAAGTACAGACGCAAGGATGATTCCAAGAGCCGGTATGCCAAAGAAATATACCGACACAAGACTTAAAGGGATCAGAGCCAGTATTTTGGCCATATTGATCGATCTGAAACTCTTACTTGATTTTATATGAGGGGGAGCTGAAATTGTGTAACCCATTTTACTCACTTCCGCATGAGCAGCCAATCTTAAGGTTTGAAGATTCCTTAGGGGCGGCATCCTCGTAGGCACCTTCTATTGCGTTCTTTGCATACCTGATAAGCTGCAGTATGTGTATCTTTGACGGACAGACAAATGCACATCTCCCGCACTCAATACAGAACTGGATATGCATCTGGCGGCATTCGTCAAAGCGACCCTGGTCTGCCAGGACACTAAGCCTGCTGGGAATAAGAGAAACCGGACATGCATCAACACAGCGTGCACAGTGAATGCAAGCCAGGGATTCGTCACGAATGACCTCTTCTTTGGTCTGAAGGGTTATCCTGGTAGTTCCTTTGGTCACGGGGACTTCATTCGTATATTGTGCAACACCGGTGATCACGCCGTTTGCAATGATCTTGCCGATCTCCCCATTGAAATTGCACCCTTCGAGGATATCCTTAAAAGGCGTGCCTATTCTCACAAGCATGAATTGCGGGCAGTCTACAGTGCCTTCCAGCGTTATGACCGTTTCATAGTATGGCTTGCCTTCATGCACAGCGTCATAGAGCGCCTTTGCAGATTTGACCCCGCACACCGCAACGCCCACATCGGTAGGATTGCAGCCAACGGACACCTTGCGCCCTGTAACATTATAAGTGAAGAAATTAAGGATATTCTTGCCGTATATACGCTGCTGGGACGCTACGACGATGTTGGTGTTCTGGTCTTTGAAATAATGTCCAAGGCGGCGTGTACCCAGAATTGGTGCCACCCTGAGAGCCTTGCCATCGACCTGCACACCCTCGAAAGCATCAATAGACTCCTTATCATCCTTTCTTATTATGATCGCACCTTTAACAGCCTCTGAAGCTTTCATCAGCAACTTCAGTGCAGCTATCATCTGCGAAGCATATTCCTTAGGGGTCGCATATTTGCCGCCTATCCACTCGGATGCTGTGGCATTTATAAGGACAAGGTCTATCTTCTTCCCTTCAGGCTTAAGCACTGTATGAGTGGGTGCACCATAGTGTTCAACAATACCCGCATCCTGCATGATGGCGATAAGATCTTTCTGGGACGGGTTCTTCTTAGGTACAAAAGGAACCGTTTCCTGTGAGTCGGTCGTATTTATGATAACGCTTAAGACCTTGTTCCCATTGGGATTCGGGTATTCTTCAATGGAGGTTACCTCGCCGCATACACTGGAGTGCACGTCAGAGGAACAGTAGGAGACGGACTCCCCTATCTTCTGGCCGATAAGCACGTGGTCGCCTTTCTTTACTATGGGCTTGCAGATCGTACCAAGGTGCTGCTTTAAGGGAATTATTACTTTTTCCGGGATTTTCTTCAATCTTTTACTTTCCAAAATGATCACCTCAGAATGCCGGCTCCCTTTCTACCTCAGCAGGCTTTTGTCCAGGTATTGTCACGCTGATGTCAGTTCCGGTGAGATCGCTGTCAGCTCCTGCAGGATCGGTTTCAAATCCAAGAGCCGCCCAGTCAATAGCAGTTGCTGTAACACCATGACAATCAGCGCATCCGAGTGGTTCTGCAACTCCCAGGGTGGAGCCTGCAACATTGTGGCTTACAGGATAGTACATATCCACATGCCTTAGAACTGCATTGGGATAATCTGCCTCACCGTTGCCATCGGCATCGAATGAACGCATCTCTTCGACCGTGACATTACCGTTAGTGTCCGCATCAGCTCTCTGCACATGTGCCGGAGATATCGGGTTGCCAACAGCTGAACTGTTATTGGGGGCTGCAGCTACTGCCGGGTCCGTGCCTTCATCCCACCATATGCCGGTTATCACATTGAAAGGTCTCAGAATGGCATTCTCTGAATCCCTGCTGCCATTAGCCGGAAGCCTGTCATAATAAGTGCCATTGTACCATGCAAGGGTCGGGATGAACTGAGAATCATAAGTCACTACCTCCCTCACGCCATTTGCCCAGCTGAATTCGCTGATAGGTGCCTCTCCGGAAATTTCGGCAGCTGGAAGTGCAGGTATGTGGCAGGATTCACAAGCCACTGAGTCAAGATGCCCGTCGGCTATTGCGCCGTGGGATATGCCAGCGTGGCAGTCAACGGAATCACAGCTTCTTACTTCTCCTTCGAATGCCTCATGCATGTCCTCGGGAGCATTAAGCAGGTCCCTGCGTCCTATCTGGTGATCCTCGGTAGCATGGCATTCATAACAGTTAACTTCCGCGTGGACATCATACTGCTCATGCTCCGGGGAAGTCCAGGTGACAGCGGTCGTGGAAACCTCGCTTACGTGGCAGTTCGCACACTGATCATTCTGGGGAGCTCCGTTTACCTCGTCATGTATTTCAGTGACCAGAGGAAGCGGTGTGAGTACATCAAGAATATAGCTGGCCACATACAGAGGTTCTTTCTGCATTTCAGATCTTGCATCTTCAAGAGCAGCGTCAGTAGCTGTTTCAAAGTTACCTGCACTTATAGCTTCTGCACGTGCATGGAAATCGTAGAGGCCGTTCTGCTCATGGCATACCATGCAGTCTATATCTACACCATATTCTGCCATGTATCCGCCGCCGGGGTGAACCTGTCCATATGTGGTTGCCAGATCCTTGCCTTCAATACTGTCAACATCAACACCATAATCCATGAGTGAAGCCCACGGGGCTATATTCTGCTCCACATGAGATGACTGCCCGACCTCATCATACATACCGATATGGCAGCCTCCGCAGGAGCTGTTCGACCATTCCTGCTGTGTCATATAATGAACAGCCATTGCATTGTTGCCGCTATAGCCTACATACGCATATACACTGGCTGAGGCAAACATAACAACAAGAACTAAGATCAGAACCGTATTCAATTTAGACATAATACCTCACTGTTCTTTATTTTGAGCTACTTCCTCGAGTCCTTTGAGAACAATGATGATAGTATTGCGCAAATTCTGGTCATTGAGTATTTTCATTTCATCTGACACAAATTTGCTGATCTCGAAAGATTTGCGGACAACCCGTACGTTGAAATCAAAAAACCTATCCATCAGTCCTTTTTGAGGAGTGAAGCCGTAAAAGTCAACATCCATGTGATTACCAAGGACGTTTGCTTTGAGCTCTATCTTATCAAGGGGCGAGTCCGGCTTGACATATATAATAGTATGCCTTCCGGATTCGAAATGCTTCTCAATACCCCTCCAACCATATTCTTCCATTAACTGATGAAGGGCAACAATCAGGTACCTGTCCTTACTGGAACTGCCACCTGCGTCTGTTTTTACATCGGAGCTATTCATTGCGATTACTTCCTGCGGATAAACCATATAACAAATATCGATATGCCAGAAACTCGATTGAGCTTACTATACCGTCGTGCATATATATTAATTATATCTTTTCATATGGCATGAACTATAAAACAGTTGCCATTATCCTGATAGTGATTTTTACAGTATTATTAGTGATAGATTCTACCCCGTGGGCAAGAGAAGACGAAAGGAGTACAGAACAACTGTATTCCGTCACCAGAAGTATGATGGATACTACAGTTACAATCGCAGTGATGGGATCCAACGAAACGCAGGCACATGATTCCATTGAGAGGGCATTTGAAAGGATACAATATGTAGATAGCCTTATGGATAACTACGATAACACCAGCGAATTAAGCCTGCTGAACCGTCAGGGATATATCAAAGATGCAAACCCGGACCTTGTATACGTAATAAATATGTCCGGGCACTATTCTGAGAGCAGCCAGGGAGCTTTTGATGTTTCCATACTGCCGCTGCTGGAGTTGTGGAAGAGCAAGTTCAGCCCGGGAGGCACATACGCCGCACCCACGGGAGATGAGATCAACGAAACGCTCAGGCTTGTCAATTACTCAGCTATCCGCATAGATGACAATAATATCACCATGGAAGAGGACATGATGCTGACCCTTGGAGGCATAGCAAAGGGATACGCTGTCGACCTGGCTGTAGAGTCACTTGTAAGGGACAGAATTGAGTCGGGGTTTGTCAATGCAGGAGGTGACGGGAGATACATCGGCCAGAAGGAAGAAGGTATGCCCTGGAAAGTAGGACTGCAGAACCCGGAGAAGAGCGAGGAGGCTGTTGTAGTCATGGATATGGAGGATATGGCAGTCGCAACCAGCGGGAACTATGAACGCTATTTCAATGAGGCAGCCAGGGTCTCTCATATATCCGACCCGCGTACAGGATATCCTTCACAGAGCCTCATCAGTGCAACTGTGATAGCAGGCACTGCAATAGATGCTGACGCCTTTGCGACGGCACTGTTTGTAATGGGTGAGAATGAGGGCATGGAAATGATAGAGGAACTGGAAGGAGTGGAATGCCTTATAATAACGGAAGATAAAAGGATAATCCGCTCAAGCGGGTTCTCAAGTTACGAAAGCCAGTGATCACCAGCGAGCACGGAACTGGCTACTTTAGCCTGACCTCATGCAAAGTTTCGTATACAGGACCATCAGGAGTAAGTGTGCTCTTCTTAAGCCTGATGGCATCTACCTGCATTGTCCCCAGGTCGATGTCTTTCAGCTCTTCAAGCAAATGAAAGAAATCCTCCTTTTTCTTCTTCGGAAGATACTTTATCCTTGCCAGTGTTGCATGTGCACTGAAGTCGCGATGGTCCTTTGTAAATCCAAAGGGAGATAATGATGTCTCGATCATCCTGTGCAGCTCTTCGAAGTTACCTTCACATCCTATCCAGATGACCTTTGCAAATTTTGGCTTTGGGAAAACCCCAAGTCCCTTAAGGGATACTTTGAACGGGGAGCAGGTAACTTCATCAAGGGCTTTTGAAATGTCACCTATCTGTTCCCCGGGCACTTCCCCCAGAAACTCCAGGGTAATATGAACGATATCAGGATCCACGAACTTGAACTTGAACTCATCGAATTTTGACTGGATCTGCGCAATTTTAGAGTTAAACTCTTCCGGCAGGTCCACTGCAACAAAAGCTCTGACCAAACACATCACCAAATAATGATTTGATGCATGGATTTAAATCATTGACGCTGGCAGACAAGTTTTTATTTATAAGGAGAGATATTATATATTACTGGTTCAGATCGGCATCACACCAGAGGATAAAATGGACAGCATCAGGTCAGTTGTAAAAGCGGCAATAAGGCTTGCAGAAGAGTTGGGATCCACCGCAATTATTGTTTCCGGTGATGTCGACCAGAATGATGTCAGAACATATGTCCCTGTTTTCTTTACATCCCGCAGGCCAAGGAGCATAATAGATCACCTTGTTGCGACAAGCAAAGGCGGGGATGAAAAAGCAAGAGAGCTTGCAGACAGGATAGCTCAGCAGGCTACCGGAAGAATAGACCAGGTGGAAAATATATCTGCCATAGAATTCATGCTTGGCGAACTAAAAGAAGGACTTGTTGTAGGAATAATTGAAACCGCCGATTCCAGCGCCATAATAGTCCATGATCTTGGAGAGAACCCTCTGGTAAAGGCTTTGAAAACATGTGAGGAGCGAGTGCCTCCTGAGGTGATGCAGGCAGTGCTTAAAATAGCGTTCGATGTGGCCAACACGGGACGCGAAGGTAAACAGGTAGGTACGGCATTCATTCTGGGAGATGTGGAGGAAGTGATGATACGCTCACATCAGATCATCCTTAACCCTTACGCAGGCCATAAGGATGAGGACAGGGATATCCTCAACCGTAACACCTGGGAGTCCGTGAAGGAATTTGCCCAGCTGGACGGTGTCTTTGTGATCTCCGGGGACGGAAAAATGGAAGCGGCGGGAAGATACCTTGATGTGGATGCAAGGGATATCAGGCTGGATAAGGGCCTTGGAGGCCGGCATGTATCCGCAGCTGCCATAACCAGGGACACTGTTTCAATAGCCATCACTGTTTCAGAATCAGGCGGCGTCATTCACGTGTACATGGATGGAAAGGAACTTATGTCCATAGAGTCCACGGAAAGGGCAAGTTGCTGCAATCCCACGAAAAGACAGACCTGAATTAAGATTGCAAATATAGCTTGTACTTTCGATCATGACAGAGTCCGCTTCACGACAGACCAAGTAAGATGAAAATGTCCTTGCCAGGTCGCTGCCCTGTTTTTTGACTGTAAGTGAGTGTAGAGAATGAGGTGGAAAGGCGGGGTAAATTGAGAGAATGATAGCCAATATAAGAATACATTCAACGCGTATAAGCTGAATGAACCAGAAAGAAAGATAAAAAAAGTTAGACCGGAGTAGTGCCGGTCCTTTGTTTTAAAATGTTGCTGTTCTTAATATGGCAGCTTTATCTTACCGACTTCATCCATGATCAATGCAATTGCTGTGTAGAGTGAAGCAAGGCCAAGGAGAAGGGTTATTATCCCTGCAACCATTCCGCCAACAAGAGCAATGCTGAAGAAAGTAAGGTCTAGCAGTATGAAGGTCAGTATTATTGCCTTTACGCCGATCTTAAAGGTTACAATGGTCAGCAGTGTTGCAATGATGCCCCATACTATAAGATACCAGAAACCTGCATCTGTGCTCATTGCCGGCATTACGCCTCCAAACATGCCTACTGAGGTGGCTATCTGGATGAATGCCCAAGAGAACCAGAACAGAGCAAATGCACCGAATGCAGATGCACCAAATGTGTCGCCTTTTTTCCAGAGTTCAATACTGGCAATCAACTGAGCGAAACCACCAAGGAATATCGCTGTTGATATCACCATAACAGCATCACTGAATATTCCCATGACCAGTAAGCCGAGGAATGTAGCTGCAAATCCCAGACCAAAGAAACCTAGTGGCGCAGGGCTTGCAGTTTTGTCTATAATTGTTATTTCTCCTTCCATAGATAATCACTTCCCTAATATATTTAATAATTACTATATATAGTTAATTCAGATATAACTGATATCAAAGGTCTTCAAAAAAACGACCTGCAAATCTTATGATCATAACAATCCATCAGTATCGCTAGGTATCTATCACCAGTGCTACCATTTACACCTCCAGATAAGGACTTTGATAAAGTAGTATATATCATTTATGATGATGATGAAAACATAAAATCAGTATTTAGGCATTATTTGATTAAAGGGCAGATATATAGCAGGCGATATGCAATCAAGTGCGTATTAATGCCCAGTTTATTAAAAAAGAGATAAATAAGCATTTAAAGGAGAACATATATTATAAAACTATAAATATAAATAGCAAAAGCCTTCTTTTAGCCGCATTTGTGAATGATCAGTGCACAACCCCTGCGAAAAGTTTATTAGTATGAATTAAGTAATTGGATGAGTTCGAAAATCATAACAGACCTTAAGACAAAAGGATGTTCAAGCCGACGCCTTTTTGCGACAATCGATAAGATAAGGATCACAAACCATTGATCATATTTTGAACCGCAGGAGCGCGGCAATGCCTCCAAGTGCAAGAAGCTTATGCCCTGGTTCGAATATCGTGCTGAAGATCACTATTCTGCCCTGTGAATGCTCGACCGACTGGAGGAATGAGTCTATACGGCCCTTTTCCCTCTCTTCACGCAGGAACTCGTCGGCTATCAGCAGAGTGGATATGGACCCGTAGTCCTGCGCGACCATCACTTCATCAATACCATATGCAACTTTTCCGGATGTGGCTATCTCCCGGAGCAGCTCCTCCATAAGCACAGACTCACGGGCTATGCGCGACTCTTCGGTTATGCGATCCACGGCGCCCCTTCTGAGAACCTCCTGGAAGCCGGACATGCCGATGGAAGAAGTATCTTCCACTAACGCCCTTGAAGCCAGTTCCGGTTGCTTTGCCTGCAGGTACTTCATGAAATCCTCTTTCGTGAAGCCGGGTCCTGAAACAACTATGGCTTCCGATGCCGAAGCGGCATTCACCAGCTGATCGACGATCTCATGAAAGAAAACATCCCGCAGAGATACATCTCCTTTACCGGAGGACTGGCTTATGTGAGAGTACATCTCTATGCCGTAGTGGCGCACAAGACCTATGTCCGCATCCCCCTCCTCGACAGCAACAAGCACCACCTTGGGCCGCTTTGAAGAGGCTTCAGCTTCATCTATGCGCTCAAGCTGATCCTTTTTCCATGTTTTAATGATGGAGAGGTTCGTGCCCTCTTCAACGTTGAATGTGTGATGCTGGCCGATATCCATCCCATGCTCGATAACGCCATGGACCCTCAGCCTGTTGGAGAAACGGTGGAACTCAAGCCCGTCAATCCTCAGACCAAGCCGGAAGTTCTTCTTCTCTATCTTCTCGGGCCTCAGCTTATCACTTGCAGCGTCAGCCTTCCTTTTTGTAAGGGCAAATACAAGGTCGCCGGTCTCTATTATATACTTCAGGTGCCACAGGTCATCAAGAGTTTCAGCTGTAACGGATATTTCGCCTTCCCGGCCCCTCAGATTTCTGTTTGTGACACGCATAGCAATACCTGCAATCGATCAGATGTATACGTTAGATACGGAGACATCATACTTTAATATCGGACTCCCCCGGAGGAAGCATCATGGCGATCCTGTCAGGAGAAGCTATCTGCTTAACGAAATTGACTTCCTTGAGACTGTCAACGTACATTTTGTAGATCTTTTTAGCAATATCGTTCTGGTTGAACTTTCCGGGGACCAGTTCGACCACGTGCTGCCCGTGTTGTCTTACTGCAGACACGGGACCACCTATAACGCGCGTCTCCGGACCGAGCTCCAAAGCTACTGCCGCACCAACATGTACATCACGGAAGTAATTGCGTTCCCCGCGGATGATGAAAGCACCCTTTTTCACATACTCGCCCGACTCCGGGGTCTTTGTCACCTGCTCAGGCAATACCCAATAACAGTCTCCGCTGAACTGCCCGGATTTCCAGACACTTGAATAGGATACTACGAACTGCGCCGCTTCCAGCAGAGTCTGTTCGGTTACCGGCTTGCCCTGTGCTTTTACTATCGTCATGGGCGCACCTGGGACCTGTGTATGGAGAACGCGGTCATTCTTGTCCATGTACTTCTTCACAAGCTCTTCATTTGTCTCCGCATCCCTTCCCCCGACAACAAGGAAGCCTTCGGATGAGTAGAACCATCTGAAACGGTCGTACCAGTGCTTTTTCAGGGACACCTTACGTCTGTTGCCGGAAACTTTCTTTTCCTTCTTCTGCATTGCGATCCTGGTGTCCTCTATAGCCTTGATGGCACCCTCTTTTTTCCGGGTCAGCTTTTTAGCCTTCTCATAATAGAACTGGGCATTCTGGGGAATTGTCAGTTTCAGGTCTATAATAACTTTAGTGTTATCAAGGTCAAGCGTTACCTTGCCGGTGGCAGAGTCGATGCCTGAGATGCTCTTTGCTGCAGGGAGAGTCTCTTTTGCTTTTTTGAGAATGGACTTGATCTCATCCCATGAATAGCCATTCTCCCGGGCTTTTTCAAGAACCCCCATTACCTCTTCTATCGCCTGGTAGTGAGCATATATCTTCTCGGCAATATCTACATGCTTTTCCGCTTCCCTGCCGAAGTTCTCCAGGCCTTCTTCCTGTCTCTTCAGGCGCCTTTCAAAGACATCCACCTTTTCTTTCTTTACAGCCTCAACTACCTCTGTGACCTCTTCAGCCGACCTCTTACCGAAGAAACCGTCAAGGGCCTTGTTGAAAGAGGGAAAAGCTTCCTTCTCAAGACCTGCATGTATCTTCAGCTCAAAAGGAGAGACATCAAATGGCTTAACTTCACCCTTAATATCCTTTTTAACTATATAGGGGCCGAACTCACCTTTTACGAGCGGGGAGAACATATCCCGGAGTGCACCGGCAATGCGGGCAATGCCTTCCTGCCCCATGTCCTTTGCAATTGTCCTCTTGTCAATTTCTGCCCTCAGGCATACTTCTTCGGCCAGGGTGCCACCAAGATTGAACCTGTTAGCTATGGTACGCACAACTTCCGCATCAGAAGAAGAGAACACATCCTGCAGCTCTATTTCACCTGCCTCCACCGGGCTTAGCTGGGCTTCAGGATACTGGTAGATCTCCCCGCTTCGTATCTTTCTGCCCTTGAAGGTTACGGGCTTCATGGGGAGGATGATCTTGCGCTCCGAGTCCAGCAGAACTATGTTGCCCGGGGAGAAAAGCTCTGCAACGAGTACGGTCTCCACGCCGCCACGTATCACTCCGAACTCTATGATCCTGTCAAAATCGTACTGCTTCACATAAGTGATGCGTCCCGCAAAGATATGCTTTCTCAGAAGCATTGGGAAGGATTGCGGCATCTTGGGGCTCTGGCGTATGTGCTCGCTCAGATGGGCGCGTTTGCCTGCCTCGATCACAAGGTTATCCTTACCTTTGTTATAAACAAAAAGATTGATACGCACTTCTTCAGCAGCCGGCTGATATATCTTGCCTATCTTTGAATCGATTATAGAGTTCTCTCCCGAACTCAGTTCAAACACCAGAGCAGCAACATCTGCACTTGTCATTTCCTGCTTCATGCGGGGACTACTACGCAAATGAAGACTATAAGTTTTATGACGGATTAAATCCATTAAGACTATCAAAAAATTATAAGGCACCTGGAGAAAACTGCATATATGGATGAGAGAACACGGGCTTTTATTGTATCAAGATTCCAGGAGTACTATTCAAAAGCGCAGCTCACGCTGCCGCCGGAGTTCACATCAAGGGAATGGGGATTCCTTGAGTTTGGCAGCGCAGATGAGGTTTTCATGAAGAGGCACAGGGATTTCGGGTCAGAGGGAGAACTATACGATTACCTCAGGGGGATAGCCCCCGCCCATGCGTACTACTCCGTAGCCTACTATGAATATCCCGGCGCTCCGAAGATGAAGGAGAAGAACTGGCTGAAAGCGGACCTAATATTCGACATAGACTCCGACCACCTGCCGGGCAAGATAAATTCCTACGGCGATATGCTCGAGAAGGGGAAAAAGGAAACACTGAAGCTTCTGGACTTCCTGATCAACGATTTTGGCTTCGCTGAGGACGCAGTACATGCGGTGTTCTCCGGCGGAAGAGGTTACCACTTCCACATCAGCGACCCTTCGGTGCTCTTACTGGAGAGCCCGGAGAGACGGGAGATAGTGGATTATGTCAGCTCGAAGGGTCTTGACCTGGAGCGCATCTTCACTACTAAAGAGATCTCAGGCGATGCAGGAACGGACTCGGCAAAAATGGCGATGCTCGTTTCAGAGGATGACGGCGGATGGAGCAGCAGGATAAACAGGTATCTTATATCCTACCTGTCATCCATCTCACAAAGTGAGAATGCCATGGAGATACTGACCGGTTTCAAGGGCATAGGCGAGAAATCCGCAGGCAGCCTCATAGAGACCTTCAGGGACGAATCGAAGGTCGCCGCCCTTAAAAGAGGGAACATGGACTCCTTGAGGAACATTAAGAAGAATGTGCTGGAAACAATTGTAAGGTATGGCATCACCCAGATGGCGGCATGTGTTGACGAACCGGTCACCGCAGACATCAAGCGCCTCATACGCCTGCCGGGGTCCCTTCACGGGAAATCCGGAATGAAGGTCACAGCCCTGAAGATAGACGAACTGGAGAAGTTCGAACCCCTGAACGATGCGGTCGTTTTCGGGGATAAATCGGTAAAGATAAAAGCGATTAAGCCTTTTGCTGTGCAGATGAAAGGAAAGGACATTGTCGTGGAGGAAGGCTTACAGGAAGTCCCGGAGTATGCGGCAGTGTACCTGATATGCAGAGGTGTGGCTGAATATGGATCGTACTAAGCTCACCGACACCCTGAGAGAGGAAAGGAGCTCTTCGCTGAAGTCAATGAATGCTGATTTCTACGATGCGATGAAAGAGTACATCAGGGAACTGGAAGAAGAGATAGCGCAGCTTAAGAATCCGCGCTCAGTGGAGGCAAAGATACTGGAGGACGAACTTCAGAATGCTATGACCTCTGTAGAGCTCATTTTCATGCGCCGTATCAAAAAGATAGTTGGCAGTGCCACAACTAATGCCTTTTCCAATAGATCGACCGTACAGGACATGGGGAAACTGCTTCCGCAGGAGAAAGAAATATATGAGGCGGTCCTGTCAGCCATCCATATTGCACGCAGGGAGCTGCTCGAGCCTGTGCTTAACCCGCACTTACCCGGGACAGACAGGAAGGACAAAGAACATATCCCAGTAGTGAGTACAGGAAGCAGGGAGTATCATACAGTCGACACTCCTGAAAGTGAGCACATAGCCTCAGAAGCCGGCTCCGGCAGAGAGATCACCACTACAGGCACTACCCCGGAAACGGAAGATAAGGGGAAAATAGCCAAAAGTAATATAAATGAAGAATTCGTTGTTGTGCGAATACTGGAAAACGTGCCTACTTTCAAGGCTATGGATAATCGCAATTATACATTATGTGCGGAAGATGTTGTTGTTTTGCCTGCCCTCAATGCAAAAGGACTTGTTAAACGCAACGTTGCACAGATGATCACAGATAATTGACTCAAACTTATTAAGGTGTAGATAATGAAGATCCCTAAGAGATTCAGAACATATTGCCCTTCATGCAAGAAACACACTGAAGTAGTTGTGGAAAGAGTGAAGAAGGGAAAAGCATCGTCTTTGACACATATCGCAAGGCAGAAAAAGCGCCAGTCAGGAATAGGTAACACCGGCAAATTCTCCAAGGTTCCCGGAGGAGATAAGCCTACCAAGAGAATAGCGCTCAAGTACAAGTGCACCGTGTGCAACAAAGCGCACCAGAGGCCATGTTTCAGAGCAAAGAAGTTCGAATTCGCGGAGTGATTTAAATGAACAAACCCAAGAGCAGATTCTTACGTGTGAAGTGCAACGACTGCGAGAACGAGCAGGTCATCTTCGGCAGTGCAAGCCGCAAGGTAACATGTCTTGTTTGCGGAAGGACACTTGCAGAGCCCACCGGTGGCAAATCCACGATAACAACACATATACTTGAAGTCCTTGAATAAAGGGGTCCATAATGGAACAGAACAATTGGCCAGAGATCGGAGATTTCGTTGTCTGTACCGTAAAGGATGTAACTGATTTCGGTGCATACACGACACTCGAGGAATATGACGGGAAAGAAGGTTTCATCCATATCTCCGAGATCAAAGCCGGATGGGTCAAGTACGTAAGGGACCATGTGAGAGAAGGACAGAAGATCGTCTGCAAAGTGCTTAATGTAGATTCATCCCGCCGCCACATCGACCTTTCCCTTAAAGATGTTAACGAACATCAGAAACGTGCAAAGATCCAGGAATGGAAGAGCGAGCAGAAAGCCAACAAATGGATGCAGTTCGTTGCAGAGGAAACTGAGACCAGTCCCGAGGAAATGCAGAAGGCTTCCCAGAAACTGATAGATCATTTCGGGACCCTCTATGCAGCTTTTGAAGAAGCTGCAATGATCGGGGCCAACGCTTTCAGCGAAATAAAGCTCAAGAAGAAGCTTGCTGCCAGTATAGTCCAGATGGCTCAGAACAACATCAAGCTGCCCTATGTTGATATTGCAGGATATGTTGACCTGACCTGTATCCTTCCGGAAGGAATAAATGTCATAAAAGCTGCCCTTGAAGCGGCTAATGACATACATGAAGAGAACGTGAGAGTGGATATCACTTATACAGGTGCACCCAGATACCGTATTAAAGTGATCGCTCCCGACTATAAGAAGGCTGAAGCAGTATTGAAGGGCGCTGCAACAGCAG